>NZ_JACOPK010000008.1:0-148909 GCF_014288055.1 Agathobaculum hominis | reverse complement strand
CGACCGTTGTATGGCGTGACGATGCTTACACCAACGTAACTCTGCTTGGCGACGACAACAAGACCGTTGGCGAGAAGTTCATGAACCTCAAGAAGACCACCGCTGTTCTGGAGGACGTTTCCAAGACCTCCGGCAAGGAGACCTTCGAGATCTCTCTCGACAAGGACACTGTTGACGAGAACAAGACCACTGATGACAAGGGCAAGGCTCTGTACAACTTCACCGACGTGAAGAAGGACTACTCTGACCTGAAGTATCAGATGGTTACCGTTCTGTACAAGAACAACGACAAGTCCAAGGTTTACGGCGTTTACGCTACCAAGGACAACACCGAGCAGACCGGCATCCTGAAGGACCTCAAGATGGACGGCGCTAAGGCTAAGCTGGACGGCACCAAGTACGATCTGGCTAAGACCACCTCTGTTTACGTAAACGGCACCAAGCTGTACAAGAACAACAAGGACGTTACCATCAAGGAGTTCATCGACGAGTACGGCGATGGTTCTTCTACCAAGTACACCGATGCTGCTTACATGCAGCCGACCGAGGTTAAGCTGCTCGCTACCGACGGCTCCACCAACTACTCCATCCTGAACGTTAAGACCTTTGCTGTAGGCAAGGTTACCGCTGTTGGCTCTGATTACGTTAACGTAACCTTCAAGAAGGGCGATACCTCCATCACCAACGGCAAGACCAAGCTCGAAGAGGATGACTGGGATTGGTACGACGGCATCAAGAAGGACGACTACGTTGTTCTGACTGCTGCTGGCAACTACGGCACCGGCAATGGCCTGATCGAGAAGGCTACTGTTGTTACCGGTAAGGTAAACGGCACCCGTTCTGACGATGGCGTATCCATCAACGACGAGTGGTACAAGATGGCTGGTAAGAGCACCGCAGCTGTTAAGCGTCCGAACACTGGCGCTAACGTTGAGATGGTAGTTGTAAACGGCTACGTTTACTACACCGACACCACTGTTGGCTCCATCGACGACATGGCTCTGCTGGTTGAGGCTGCTCCGTCCGGCGGCGTAAACTCCAAGTGGGAAGCTCGCCTGATCTTCGCAGACGGCACCGACAAGGTTGTTGAGATCGAGAAGAAGTGGGACGACAAGGATGATGGCGTAGCTATCAAGGAGTTCCACGAAGGCACTGCTACCAACCCGAACACCGACAATTCCAATGGCGGTTCTTCTGTATACGCACAGCCGATGCTCGTTTCCTACGAGGTATCCAAGGATGTTTACACCCTGACTCGTATGGGCTTCAAGAACACCGACACCACCGATAACACCATCGACACCAACGGCTATGACAATTACGTAACTGTTGGCTCTGCTAAGACTGACGGCTCCATCAAGCATGGCACCATCACTCTGAAGGCAGACGGTACTCAGGGTTCTACCGACTCCACCATCTCTCGTCTGTACTACGAAGCAACCGGCGTTGTATTCGTTAAGTACTCCGACAAGGGCAATCGCAACTCCCAGTCCGATGCTTCCTACAAGGTAGTAACCGGTAAGACTGCTGCTGGCTACGATCGCGACATCAAGGGCGCAACCGCAGTTGCTAACAAGTCCAGCAACAGCTACTATGCACAGGCTGCATTCATCGACCTGGGCGACAAGAGCACCGGCGGTTCTTCCGAGAACTACGCAGTTGTTCTGAAGAACGTTGAGAAGAAGACCGGCACCGCTAACGGCACCGTATACGTAATCACCGCTTGGACTGGTACCGAGCAGATTACCGTTACCACCGACGACAGCGCTGCTAACAGCCTGAAGAAGGGCGAGGTATTCTCCTACACCGCTACCGGCGACACCCTGGCTGACATCGACACCTACAGCTCTGACCGCCAGAAGGATATGTTCGTTAAGGAGTACGATAAGGACTCCGGCGACATCACTCTGGTTTACAACATCGGCACTGACACCAACCCGAACTTCGTCAACGCTACCAACACCGACGCTTGGAACACCGTTGACAGCAAGGACACTGTCCTGATGTTCGTTGGTTCTGACGATGGCGAGGGCCTGACCGGCTACACCATGGACAACATCACTCTGGCTAACGTCTTTGACGCTGACAAGTGGTCCGATGGCCAGTCTCACACCACCTTCACCTACAACGCTACCAACAAGCGTTTCGAGGATGGTAATGCATACCTGAACGAGGACTTCGCTCCGAACGTTCACGTATTTGTTGACAACGACTCCGACGATCAGATCACTGTTCTGGTTATCGACGTTCCGGACAACAACATCACCAAGTGGTAATCTTAACGGTTCTCCGTTAAGCCTGCCATAAGGCAAAGCAAGACCCCCGAGGGAAACCTCGGGGGTTTTCTTATGCCTTCCGCCGTCCAAAATACACGCAATCTACATTGCACGAAGCGCCGGAGTCATGTATAATATTCACAGGCGAAACTTTACCCTGCGCGGCGGCGCGCCGTGCACCCCCCCTCGCATCAATACCCCTAAAGGAAGGTCGAAACATGGAACACACTATCGGTTTTCCGAACCTCGGTCTGGAATTCACGCTCAGCCGCGTGGCCTGCACCGTGCTCGGAAAGGACATCTACTGGTACGGCATCATCATCTGCGCCGGCTTTATCCTCGCCGCGCTCTACGTCAATTCCCGGACGAAGGACTTCGGCATCACCTCGGATAACCTCACCGACTGCCTCATCATCTGCGTGCCCCTCGGCATCATCTGCGCGCGTATCTACTACGTCGTTTTCGAATGGGGCTACTACGCGCAGCACCCGGGCGAGATCATCGCCATCTGGAAGGGCGGCATCGCTATCTACGGCGGCATCATCGGCACGCTCATCGGCCTGTTCGTGTACAGCCGCGTCAAAAAGCTCTCGCTCGCGAGCCTGTGCGATCTCGCGGCGTTCGGCCTGCTCATCGGCCAGTGCATCGGCCGCTGGGGCAATTTCGTCAACGGCGAGGCCCACGGCGGCCCGACAACCCTCCCCTGGGGCATGACCATCGACGGCCAGAGCATGGTCCACCCGACCTTCCTCTATGAGTCCCTCTGGAACCTCGCCGGCTTTGTCCTGCTGCATTTCTATTCGAAAAAACGCAGGTTCAAGGGCGAGATCGCGCTGCTCTATGCCGCATGGTACGGCGCCGGCCGCGCATGGATCGAGGGCCTGCGCACGGACAGCCTGTATATCGGCTCGGTCCGCGTCTCGCAGCTGCTCGCTATCATCAGCTGTATCGCGGCGGTCGCGGTGCTCGCGCGGCAGTATCACCGAATCAAGGTAGCAAAGGCGTTTTATGTGCCCGAAACGGACGAAAACAAGGGCGAATAATCATTATCATAAGGAGAGAAACAGCATGAGTGCAGTAAGAATGGACGGCAAGGCGCTGTCCGCCAAGGTGCGCGGCAGTATCCTCGCGGAGACCGAGGAGCTGAAGAAAAAGGGCGTGACGCCCGGCCTTGCGGTCATTATCGTCGGCAACGACCCGGCCAGCGAGATCTATGTGCGCAACAAGGAGCGCGCCTGCGAGCAGTGCGGCTTTTACAGCGAAAAGTACGCCCTGCCCGAGGAGACCTCGCAGGAGGAGCTGCTCGGCCTGATCGCGCAGCTCAACGAAAGTCCCCAGATCTCGGGTATCCTGTGTCAGATGCCGGTGCCGAAGCACATCTCGGAGCAGGCCGTCATCGACGCCATCGACCCGCGGAAGGACGTCGATGCGTTCCATCCGGTCAACGTCGGCAAGATCATGGTCGGCAATTTCGATTTCGTGCCCTGCACCCCGGCAGGCGTGATGGAGCTGCTCGACGAGTACCAGATCGACCCCAGGGGCAAGGAGTGCGTCGTTGTCGGACGCTCGAATATCGTCGGCAAGCCGATGGCCATGCTGCTGCTGCACCGTCACGGCACTGTGACCATCTGCCACAGCCGCACGCAGGATCTCGCTGAGGTCTGCCGCCGCGCGGATATTCTGGTCGCGGCCGTCGGCAAGGCCGGCTTCATCACCCCGGATATGGTCAAGGAGGGTGCGGTCGTCATCGACGTCGGCATCAACCGCAACGCCGAGGGCAAGGTCTGCGGCGATGTTGCGCCCGAGGTAATGGACAAGGCGTCCTATATGACCCCGGTCCCGGGCGGTGCAGGCCCGATGACCATCACCATGCTGATGAAGAATACGCTCAAGGCGGCAAAGCTCCAGCACAACCTCTAATATAAAGCAAAAAGCAGGGAAACCGGAACAGTTGCCTCGGTTTCCCTGCTTTTTTATTGAAAATCCTGTGTCAGCGTGCGGCTTTTCTTGCGTCGATCGTCTTAAACAGCACGCTCACGACCGCAAAGCCGATCGCCATGCCGAAAACGGCGCGTGCGGTGAAGAAAAAGTAGCTCTTCGCGGTCGGCATATCGCCCGCAAAGACGTAGTAGATGGTGTAGTACAGGCTGCCGCCGGGGATCATCGGGACGGTCGCCGGCATTTGCAGCACGACCGTCGGCACGCGCAGCCGCCGCGCCATCAGCGCCGCGACAAGGCTGCAGAACATGGCGGAGACCATGTTGGCGGCAAAGTCCCCGGCAAAGCCGTTCACGAGCAGATACACCGCCCAGGACAGGCCTGCGTTGACAGCGATGGGGAGCATATATGCCCGGCGGATGCCGAACACGATGGAAAACCCGATGCTGCCGATTATGCTTGCAATGATCTGACTCATCCCAGCACCCCCTCTGCCACTACGGTGGACAGCAGAAAGCCGCCCGCGATGGTCGCGGCGATGAGCAGCGACTCGATAAAGCGGAACAGGCCGGTAATGCTCTCGCCGAGCAGCATATCGCGCATCGCGTAGGTGATCGAGATGCCCGGTATGGTCAGCATGATGCAGCCGATGAGGATTTTATCGAGGTGGACACCTACGCCCATGCGGACGAGCACGCAGCCGAGAAAGCCGGTCAGCATCGAGCAGAGCAGATAGAACAGCAGCTGATTTGCCTTCTTGTAAAAGCCTCTGCGGTCCATCCAGCAGATGAGGCAGGCCAGTATGGCGGCGGCGGGGATATCGGCCGCTGAGCCGCCGAAAAACACCGCAAAGCTGCACGCGGTCAGCACCGCGCCGGCATAGCTGATCCACGCCGCCTCGGTACGCGGCCGTCTGATCGCCTCGATGCGGGCGGCGAGCGTCTGCGGCGGCGGACACTGCGCGCAGATCTCGCGCGAGAGCGCGTTCAGCCGCTCCACACGGTCGAGGTCGGTTGCATAGCTGCCGGCGATCCGCCGCGCCTTTACGATCTCATCGCCGTCCGGTGTGCAGGCTGTCACCTCGATGAGCGAGGTGATGGTAAATACACCGATCTCGCGCATGCCGTAGGCGTGCAGGATGCGCGTGATGGTGTCCTCGACGCGCGTCACCTCGCCCCCGGCGAGCAGCAGCGCCTTCCCTATTTCCAGACTGGCATCCACCAGCTGTTCCTCCGGTGTTCTCATAAGAAATCGCCCCTTTCTCCCTTCTATTCGAAAAAGGCAGGCAGCCGCCGCGTCGGAAAGCCGATGCGAAGCAGCTGCCTTTGCTGTTTACTTGAAGAACGATGCGACGAAATCGTAGAAGCCGTCCGGCGTGGTGGTCGTGCTGCCGGTCGCGGCTCTGTCCATGCTGACGAAGCCGACGTTGCCCTCAGCAAGGCCGATGACGCGGTCGGTGAACAGCACATAATACGTGCAGATCGGCGCGTCGCCCTGTGCTGCGGCGTAAGCCGACGAGTTGTCGCGGTATTCGCCGAGCTTGTCGCTCAGATAGCCCTCCGGGACCTTGATATAGCGGAGCTGCGAGGCCGAGCTCTGTACGACATAAGTGCTGCCGTCTGCAAGCTGCGGAATGAGGTCCGCGATAGTGTTGGTGTCTGCCACGGTCGCGTCAGGCAGAGCGCTCGTCATGCTCGCGGTCAGGGTGTCGACCTGCTGCTGGAGCGAGGTGATCTGCGCGGAAAGCGACTGCTTGTCCTGACCCAGCGTGTCGATCTGGCTGTTCAGCTCCTTGATTTTGCCGCCGCGCGACATAAACAGGACGAAGAACAGCAGGGCGATCACGAAGAACGCGAGAACCGCGCCGCAGAGCGCCGCACGGTAGTTCGGGCCGCCTTTGCGTCCTGCCGGGCGCTGCATTTTCATGCCGCGCATCGGGCGGCCGCTCGCCATGCGGATGCCGGGGCGCGGGCCGCGGTCTCGGCGAAGCGCGGCCGGGTCGTCCGGGATATCGTCCTGCACGGTCGTGCGCGGCGTCTCCGGGCGCGAAAAGCGGCTGAGCAGCTCGTCGTCGCTGTACGAACCGTTTCGCTCGTTATAATCCATGTTCATTCCTCCTGCTGTGGGATGCCGCCCGTCTTACTTGGACGGGTTCTCGATGACATCGACCGTACCGTCAGAGTGGCCGACGATCATGCGCTTGCACATATTGAGGAACAGGCCGTGCTCCAGAACGCCGAGCATGCCGGTCAGCTTGGAGTAAACGTCCTGAATGTCGAAGCCTGCGCCGAGGTGCAGATCTGCGATATAGTTGCCGTTATCGGTGACGAAGGTCTTGCCGTCGCGGACGCGGAGAACCGGGTTCCAGCCGTAGCCGGCCATGCGCTCCATCGCCTGCTTGGAGCCGTACTGCGCGATCTCGACCGGCAGATGGAATGCGCCGATCTTGTCGACGAGCTTGGACTCGTCCATGATCCAGATGACTTCCTTGGCCATGGAAGCGACAACCTTCTCGCGGTACAGTGCGCCGCCGCCGCCCTTGATGGCGTTGAACTGCGGGTCGATCTCGTCTACGCCGTCGATCGCGAGGTCAACGTGGTCGAGCTCGTCGATGGTGAGCAGCGGGATGCCCAGCTCACGCGCCTGCGCCTCGGTAGCCTTGGAGGTCGGGATCGCCTGAATCTTCAGACCGTTCTTGACCATTTCGCCTACCGCGTTTACCATATGGTAAGCGGTCGAGCCGGTACCCAGACCGACTACCATGCCGTCCTTTACATAAGTGGCAGCCTTATCGCCTGCAAGTTTTTTCATATCCATTTTATTTCGTCCTCCTCAGAGTTTGATACCGTTTAACGGGTGCTTTAAAAGGGTAACTATTCATCTTTTATTATAAGATGAAACGCTGTAAAGGTCAAGAACGGTTTCGGCTTCGCGCACCGCACTTCGGCGGTCCGGCAATACCGTATCCTGTCGTTTCATGTCGAATTTGTTCATTTTATATAAAATTTCATAGAAGAGCACAGTTCAAACCGTACAGCGTGCCATTCGACGTTTTTTACAGCAATTTGAAGTATTTTTGCACAATATTGACACGCAGTGTGAAAAACAGGTTAAGCGGTCGTTCATCCGGAGGGCGGCCGGGGCTTCCTGCGGCGCATTCTCAGACGGCCTTGAAGTCTTTCGGTTAACGGAATCTTAGCGCGAAAAGAGGGATTTTCCGCGTCCGTTTGTGCAACCTGCTGTTCAGCGCCTCGATTTTCGACGCAGCAGTAAGATTATGGATAATCCATCGAATTTTTCTTCTTTTTTCCTGTTTTTTCTCATGATATAATGGGAATCAAAGAAGGAAATTTCCTTTCTGCATACCATATTCAAGAGAATTGTTTATCGGAGGTCGTGGTTATGATGTTGATGATGGATGATGCAGTTGTTGTGGAAAAAGCGGAATCTGTCGAAAAAGAACACTCTGCTCTTGCGCGGGAGATTGAATTTCGCTTGACGCCCTATCTTTACCAGCTTGGTATCCCGCCGCATGTTACGGGATACTGCTACCTACGCAGTGCGGTGGTCGAGTTTTTACTCAATCCGTCGGAAATAAGAGAGATTACCAAAACGATTTACCCCCGGATTGCTCTGGAGCACGGTACGACGGTCAGCGCGGTGGAGCGCGCGATTCGCCATGCGATTGCGACGGCATGGAACAACGGCGGCCTGCGCGGCATAAAGGGCGACCCGTGCACGGCGCTTCTGACGTTCCGCCGCAAGCCGACAAACAAGGGCTGCATCACCGCGTTTGCGGATATGATCCGGCTCGTATATGGCACGGCAATCGGGCTTTAAACGCCGAAAAATGGGAAATAACGTCCGTTTTTACGTACAAACGGCAGCTTTTCTGCATAAAAAGCAGCTACCGAAAGGCAGCTGCAAAATTAAAACGATGCTGAAGTATAGGGCAAGCGCGAGCAGTGGACGGATTTTACCTGCTGATAAAAGCACGGTTTTCGCCGCAATACCTGATATACCGCCCACTTAGAGCTTGATTTCGTCGCCGAGCTTGCTCCGGACAGCCGCTGCAAGACGGTCGATAAACTGTGTCACTGTCGGCATTTCGTGGAACGTGATGGCATCGGGACCCTCATCGTCTGCGGACATATACCCCTCGTTCCACGCATATCTGACCGCAGCGGCGCAGGCGCGCTCCACAGAAGCAAGCGAGGTGCCGCGCTCGACGGCAATCGTCATGAGCAAGGCAAGGTGAGTCGAATTCTGAATGCCGTCAAGGAGGTACAGGATAACGGCGCGGCACAAAATTTCATAACCGCGCATCTGCGGTGTGATGCCGAGCCGGAACAGATACGGAAGGGTTGCGCAGGCAATTTTCTCCTCGTCAGCCGCGCGGCCGAACAGGATATTCTGATGCAGGTACAGCGCTCCCTGCTCATTCTCCGGCATCCAGAGGTAATCGTACAGATCGTTCATAAAATCGTCCTTATTCATGTTCTTATCCATAGTTACACCTCCCGAAAGTGCATAATAATTCATTATTTATATTGTATATTATACCATATTTCCTGCGCCGCGCCACACGGAATATTGCGTTGAAAATAATGAAATTCATGCTGTGTTTTTGTTCGTTTTGGTGAAAAATGATAAAAACCACAGTTTTATGGTGGAATTTTGAATTTACAGGCGGGAAAAACGGCGTTTTCTCGAGCAAGCGGATTGTCTGATTATTGCATCTGATATGCCATCTGCAGAAATTAACAATGCCGCCCGTTTTGCTCGCCTGCACAGCAAGCCGATCATTGATTTAAATACTGCTGACATGCATTTTCGCCGTTAAGCGGCACGATGGCGCGGCCTCAGCTGGTATGGCATCACCCTGGGAAGCCGCAGTGTCATGCTCTGGGGCAGTCCGATCGAGCTCAGCAAGCAGGCTCAGCTGAAAAGTGGCAGGAAGATTTGATCGCGCGTGTATTCGACTGTCCGGTGGCAAACGAATACGGTGCACGTGATGCCGGTATCCTCGCCTACACCTGTCCGTCCGGCGGCATTCACATCACTGCAGAAAACTGTATCATAGAGGTTCTTGACCCTGTCACATATGAACCGGTGCTGAACGGACAGAGCGGTGTGCTTGCGATCACTGATCTGACCAATTATGTTCAGCCGCGTCTGCGATATATGCTCGGTGATATGGGTACACTCTCAACCGAAGAATGCTGCTGCGGCCGCCGCCTTCCGCTGGTCCCGATAATCGAGAAAGAGCTGCTTCAGCGTCGTGAGGAACAAATGCAAAATCAGAAGCTGTACCGCAAATCATATGATACAAACTATCTGGATTTCGTGTTTGTCAATGACATGGGAACGCTGTTCAAGCCAGATTATATTACCCGTCACTTTAAGGAACTTCTCCAGAGGAATAACCTGAAAGTCATTCGAGTGCATGATCTCAGGCACCCGTATGTCAAGCACACGACAAAAAATTTTTAGCTTACGCTTGATGGATTTTCAAGCACAGGCTTATCCTGATGCTCGGCGAAAAACTCGCGGAGCTTGTCAGCTTCATCGTGGAGGACAAAGCCGAAGCCCTGTCCGTCCACTCTGCAATAGAAAGCGATTTTCATGTCTGCCACCTCAAGCGAAAATGTCTTGGATTTTATATGCAATCTCAATGCGCTTATCGGGGTACACCAGCACCCGGTCGATCAGCAGCTCGGCCAGCTCGGTGGTCAGCGTGTCAGCATCGAAAATCGCTTTGGGCGCTTCCTTGCGGCTGTCCTGCCGAGCCTGCTCGTCCTGCTTCTGCTTTGCCTGTGCCAATACTGCGGCATAGGCGTTTTTCGTTTTCAGAAGCAGCTCATCGCACGTAGCTTTTTCCGCCTTGTAGGTATTCAGGTCGATCTCGCCCATGAGATAGCGTTCATACAACGTGCGCTTGCCGTCTTGCAGCGTCTCAATCTGCTGCTCATATTCGGCGCGTTCCGGTACGGAAGCATCTACCCGGAGCGTACCGTCAGGGGCAAGCGGCGTGGTGGCTTCCATCTGCTTTTTCAGCGTCAGGAATACCGCCCGTTCCAGCTCCGCGGCGTTCAGGCGCATCTTGTGGAAGCGGCTTTCTACGTCCGCCTCGGAATGGCGGCAGTGATACCATTCTTGCTTTCCAACGTAATGAACTGTTTTCCTGCCTTGGTGCTGGAGCCAATATCGTCGATCAGCGTCAGATTGCCGTCCGGTGTCAGCGCGTCGCTGCCGCCCGTCATGCTGCCGACAAGGAGCTGCCAGAGGTCGGCCAGCTTCTTTTCATCAAACGGAAGCGTAATGCCGCCGATGCTCACGGTACTGTCGGCGGCGTCGGTGACGGTCAGATAGCTGCCGTACACATAGCCCACACGGGCAGGCAGCGCATCATCAGGATAATCACCGCCGCTGGCAAAGGCGGAAACGGGGAGAATCCCGATGCACAGGAGCATCAGCAGCAGGCTGATAAAAATGCGCGGTGTGTTTTTAGTCATGGTTCAACGCCTCCTTTTCCGAAGTGGCCGGTGCAGGCGCGGCCTGCATACGGCGGAACAGCTCGGCAAACCGCTCCATCGTCATGCCGTTCTCACGCACCATGCCGATGATGTCGGTGTCCTCCAGCTCACGAATCTGCTTTTTCAGCTCGCGGTTGCGGCCTTGCAGATCGGAGATTTTGCCTTTGTTCTTCTCCAGCTCCCCACGGAGCTTCATGATTTTCGGGTTCATATCGTTCACTCTCCTTTACGGCAAGCGCCCATAGCGGTAGAAATGGGACTGCCAATAGCTTGAATTTAAGTTCGCATAAGAGATCGGATCTCCACAGTGGATCATCATATTGTTGCCGACGTAGATGCCCACATGGCCGACACTGGGGGTATCGTAGGTTCCGGTGAAAAACACCAGATCGCCCGGTTTGACGTTGGCAGAGGATATGGGCGTACAGATGTTGCAAAGTCCCTGCGCTCCCAGCTTGCCCGCATCCCAACCGGAATGATTGATGACCCAACTGACGAAGCCCGAACAGTCAAATGAGGTGGAGGGACTGCTGCCGCCCCAAACGTAGTAGCGGGTCGTTTTATGGGCGGCGCGGTTGATGGTCACACGGTTCCAGACCTGATCCTGCACCACCAGCATCCCAATTTTTTTGAGCTGCTTGCCCAGCTCCTTGATGTCGTAGCAGACGATGCGGCTATTCACATCCACGTTCGTGTGATGGTTGAACACATTCAGAGAGCCGGTGACGTAGATTTCAAGGGCGGTGGCGATGTACTGCGCTTCCTTTTCATCCTGCGCATGGAGGGCGTTATACAAGTCCTCCAGCAGCGGCATATTCTCCGGTTTCGGGTCATTGAGGTAGTCCCGGTAGACGATGCGCACGCAGCGGTCGATGATGGTCTTTTCCACAGGGGGCAAGCCCGTCCTTGCCGCCGACGATCAACTCGCGCAGCGACAGAATGAAGTCGGATTTCAGGTTCAGTGGGTTATCATTGTCGCTGTAATCCAGATTCAAGTCCATCTGATTGATGTAGCAGGGCGAACCGTCGTAGCCCTTGCCGGTGGGCGACAGCTTAATGACCTGACCGTGCAGCCGCTCTACCAACGGTGTATATTCGCCCTCCGGATCACAGATGATGATGTCATCCTTGGGGCAGATGAGAAACGCATTGGTGATCTCACGTTTTGCCGAAAACGACTTGCCGCTGCCGGGAGTGCCTAAAATCAGGCCGTTGGGATTTTTCAACAGCTTCCGGTCTAGGGGCCGGCGGATTATAGTTGATCCGCCGCATGCGCGCGGCGGACGCCCGCGCTTCTAGGGCCAAACAGGCACGAGAACAGGACGGGCGGAGAGCGAAAACCGCGTGGCTCATGCGGGCAGCGAGCGCAAGACCTCTGAAATGAAAAAGGGTGGGCGAAACGGGGAAAATCCGCAGGATTTTTGTTTGTTTTTTCACAAAAAGGTTGCCTTGCAAAAGGGGCGGCGTGTATAATAAAAAAACACAAGGCCTGTCCGGGGGGATGAACCCCGCTGGCTTACACGCGAACAGAAGGAGAACAGATGTGATGAGAAAGAGGATCGCCGCGTGGGCGCTGACCGCCTGCATGGCATTGACCCTGCTGCCCCTGCACGCCGGGGCCGTCCCCATCAGCGGCCCATCCGCCACGGAGACCGTTCTGCCGACGCAGGTGACGGCGGCAGCGGAGGAGAACACCGTCCATGCGTTACAGGCGGCGGGGCTCCCGGTCTACACCCTGCAAAAAATGGGGAACGACCGGGAAAATCTGGTGCTGCTGCTGTTGGGCGACGGCTACACGCAAGATCAGCAGCAGCAATTTCTTCAGGAGGCGCGGGTACAGCTTGGCCGCCTGATGGCGCTGGAGCCGTACAGCCGCCTTGCCCACCGGATCAATGTGTACGCCGTGCCCGCCGTGTCCAATGAGGCGGGACTGAGCACCGAGAACACCAAGCTGGACACCTATTTCGGCCTTACCACCCTGTTTGAAACGAAGAGCATCGGCTTTAGGAGTGATACGGACGGGGAAGCAAAGGTGAACGCGATCCGTGCCGATCTGGAGCGGCTGTGTCTGGACGAAGGGGCGTTTGTGGACAACATCCATATGTTCGTCAACACAAACGCATCTGTCGGCTCCGCTAGCGGGATCTACTCCTTTTCCACCGGAGGGGCCGAGGACTATGCCATGGCCCATGAGCTTTCCCACAGCGTGGGAAAGCTGGGGGATGAGTACGGCCTAGACACGAGGTCCCCCAACGTCTCCACCGGTAGCGACATCAAGTGGAAAAAGATGATGGGCTACCGGAGCATCATCGCATGTGAGAACAACGACGGCAGGGTGCTGATCCCCACGGCGTTCAAGTGCAATATGTACCAGTCGGATCAGCCCTTCTGCGAGGTGTGCCGTCTGGCTCTGGTGCGGCGGATGTTCTCCACTGAGCGGATCCAAAACGGCATGGAGCTGTATGTGGCGGACCCGGAGGTCACCACGGCGCACAACAACACTGAGGACAGCGAGCGTTACCGCGTCACGCAGGAAAACCTGCTGAAAAAAGCACCGAATATCCGTGATCTCTCCCTCTCCCTGCGGACGGTGATCCAAAATCTCAGTGACCGGGAGCGGAAAGTGAAGCTGGTGCTGGGCGTGGTCAAGGCGGACGGCGAGCCGCGAGAGCCATTGAAGGAAGAGGTCTTTACCGTCCCGGCGCTGACGAAGAATGGGAACATGGAGGATGCCTGTATTTATCCCATCCTGACTTTTAATCCCATTCAGGGCACGAACTTTGAAGCTGGAGACCGACTGGTGGGAGAGGTCCGGGACGCGGAGAGCGGCGAGGTGCTGGCCACCTATCAGGAGCCGGAATACGACACCTATCAGGTGAACTATCTGTTGGAGGACGGACAGTCCATCCCCAACACCTTCACCACAGAGTTACTCCTGCCCAAGGGGTGCGGCGATCCGTTTATCAGCCAGTGGGCCCCCCGGACGGTGGGCGGACACGCCTTTGTTCGGATGGAGCGGGAGGGGCTTGCCCTTCGCCTTTACTACCGTCAGACCGCACAGACCGTCCCGCCCGAAAAGCCCAAGCTGGAGGGCGCCGTCACCATCATCGGCACGCCCAAGTACAACCAGCCCCTGACAGCGACCGTCACCAATCTCACGCCTGTTGGTGCCAAGCTGACCTACCAGTGGTATCACGACGATGAAAGGATCCTTGGTGCCATCAAGGAAACGTACACGCCCACGGCCGAGGATATTGGCAAGAGCGTCCATGTTGCGGTTTCCGCCGAGAAGTGCACGGGCGTGTTGAAGTCCGAGGATGTTACCGTGGCCAAGGCGGACGCGTTTAAGATGGCCGACTACGATTGTCAGATGTACTATCACATCACTGAAGTTCAGGAAATCACCGCTTATAATTTCGTTCCGGCCGATCAGGTTCAGGATGCGGTCATCAAGGACGGCGTTCGTGATATGGTGGATCCCGATCACATCATTTCGACCGAGGACTTCACCAGCACCACGTTCAAGCTGGCGGACGGCCTGACCCCGGCAGACGCGGGCAAGACCGCAAGCTGGAAAGTGATCATCACCAGCACGACCCACGGGGACACCACCGGCACCATCACGGTCAAGATCACGGCTAAGGATGCTCCCGTTGTTCCCAAGCCTGAGCCGAAACCCGAGCCCTCTCAGCCCGGCGGCTCTACGGGCGGTAATACCGGTGGTTCTTCCAGTGGTGGCGGTAGTTCGTCCGGCAGTTCCGGCGGTTCGTCCTCCGGTGGTGGCGGTGACACAGCGTCCGCCAAGCCTGAGACCGCCACCAAGCCAGACGGTACGAAGGTAGAGACGGTCACCAAACCGGACGGTACGAAGGTGGAAACCGCCACTAAGCCGGACGGCTCCACCGTCAAGACCGAGACCATGAAGGACGGCTCTGTTTCCAAGACCGAGACCATGAAGGACGGCAGTTCCGTCACCGAGAACAGGGCCGCTGACGGCTCCACCGGCACGGTGAAAACCGACAAGAACGGTCAGACCGAAGCGGAGACCACCCTCAGCGGCAAGGCCGTTGAGGACGCGAAGAAGAACGGTGAGGCCGTCAAGGCTCCCGTGGAGGTGGAGGCCACCAAGAACAGCAGCACCGCTCCCGTGGTGAAGGTGGAACTGCCCAGAAACTCCGGCGAGACCAAGGTGGAAATTCCCGTTTCCAACGTGAAGCCCGGCACGGTGGCGGTGCTTGTCCACCCCGACGGCACGGAGGAGATTTTGAAGGACTCCGTTCCCACGGAGGACGGCATCCAGCTCACCGTCAACGGCGGCGCAACCGTCAAAATTGTGGATAATTCGAAGGATTTTGCCGATACCCGGGACCATTGGGCCAAGGATGCCATCGACTTTGTCAGCGCCCGCGGCCTTGTGAGCGGCATGAGCGAGACCACCTACGCGCCCGACAACGCCACCACCCGTGCCCAGCTCTGGACGATTTTGGCGCGGCAGAACGACGCGGACCTGAGCGGCGGCGGGAGCTGGTACGGAAAGGCGCAGACCTGGGCTAAGGCCAACGGCATTTCCGACGGCACGGCTCCCGAGGGCACCATCAACCGCGCCCAGATGGTCACCATGCTCTATCGCGCAGCGGGCAGCCCAGAGGTGGAGGGTGCGTCCGCGTTCACCGATATTTCCGCCGACAGCTACTACGCCAAGGCCGCTGCCTGGGCGGCGAAGAACGGTATCACCGCCGGTGTGGGCAATGGAAGGTTCGAGCCTAACGGCACCTGCACCCGCGGCCAGATCGCGACCTTCCTGTATCGTTACATGAAGTAATGTTCCCAAAGCGATCCACAAAAGCAAAATCTCAACGCAAAGGAGACAACACATGAAGCACAAGAAGTACAAGGAAAGCGGCAGAGTGATGGCTCTGCTCCTTTCCGTCGTCCTGATGCTGGGCCTGCTCCCTCTGCCGGTCAGGGCCGCGGGCGCGGAGACGGGCGTTCAGCTGGGTGATTACATCCGGCTGGGCAGCTACGACGGCGAGCCGATTTTGTGGCGCTGCGTCAGCGTGGACGAAAACGGCCCGCTGATGCTCTCAGACAAGGTACTGTGCGACTCTATGCCCTATGACGCGCAGACCAGCGAGAATTCCACCAGCGGCTCTCACCACCGCAGCGGCTACCGGAGCAAATACGGCTCCAACCACTGGCGCGACAGCGATATGCGCTCGTGGCTCAATTCCGACGCCGAAGCCGGACAGGTGAAATGGCTCTGCGGCAACCCGCCCAAGGACGGCTATATCATGGGCGGCGGCGCGTATGACGGCAAGGCGGGCTTCCTCAACGGCTTTACGAGGGACGAGGCCGCCGCCATCAAGACGGTGACGCAGCGCTCCATCGTTTCCCATCCGGAGTACACCGCGGGCTACATCGACGCGTCTGGAGCCGACCTCCCCTACAATACCGATATAGGCTCGGTGGCGGACGGCTATGAGGGCGCACATTACGAGAACATCACCGATAAGGTGTTCCTGCTGGATGTCAAGCAGCTCTGCACCGTCTATGAAAACCTCAGCAGCTACTACATCGCGCAGAACCGGAACGGCGTCAACTGGAGCTACTGGCTGCGGACGCCGGTGACGGACTGCAACCACGATATGCGCTATGTAAGCTCGCAGGGGAGCATCGGACGCGACGCGCCCTGCAAGGGCTACTACGGTGTCCGTCCGGCGTTCTATCTGGACACGGCGTATTATGCCGTGACCTCCGGCAGCGGCACGGAGACCGACCCCTATGTTGGCACCGCGCCGAACAAGCCGGCGGACAGCACCCCCCTTTCTCCCGCCGAGCGGGACACCGGCGACGGAAACTGGGACGTGGACACCGAGACGTATCTTCAGGTGGAGATGAGCGACTACTACACGAAAGACCCCGAATACGCCAACGCCACCATTCCAGTGTATGTGATCCAGAAGCCCCGCAGCGACACGGAGAACATGGTGATCCTGTTCTGCGCCGAGGGCTACACCAAAAGCCAGCAGGCGGATTTCATCCAAGATGTTCAGAAGCTGTGGCAGGCAACGCTGAACACGGAGCCGTACCGCAGCATGGCGGACCGGTTCAATGTCTATGCGCTCTGCACGGCGTCGAAAGAGAGCTTTGGCGGCAACACGTTTTTCCGGGCGAATACCGACGGCATTTCCACCAATTTCGGAAACTGGAGAAACCACATTTTCGAGCGCATCATAGGCACGTCTTTCCTTGAAAAGATCCATGACGCGCACATCCCCAACACGACCAAGCCGCAGGACGAAGATTACAGCCAGTATGATTACGTTTATGAGCACATCAACCAGTTCGTTGTGCTGGCGAACAGCGGGGAATATTTCGGCGGCTCCCACGATGATATAAAAAGCGGTATCCACTATATCCTGGCAGCCGCAAAAAATAGCTACTCCAAGTTTATCCTGCGCCATGAGCTGGGACACGGACTGTTTCATCTGGGCGACGAGTATGCGACCAGCTCGACCCCCGTGGGGGAGGAATCCTACCGCGCCTCGCTGAATATCTCTCACACGGCAGACCCCATGAAGGTAAAGTGGAAGAATATGCTGGGCTTCCGTAATACCTATTCCTGCCCGCACAGGGACGATTCGTATGTGTACAATTCCAGCGCTGAGTGCCTCATGCGGGATAGCACGAAAAATGAGTTCTGCGATGTGTGCGCCCTTCAGGGCACCAAGCGCATGAGCCAGCTGATCTCCGACCCGCCCGCCCTCTATGTGGCGGTTCCCGAGGTGAAGCGGTACACCGGCGACTATAAAAACCCCTCCGAGAACTCCGACGCTTACCGGCAGGCGGATTCCTCCGGCTATTGGAGGTATCAGCAGGATCGGGAGAACCGCCTTTTGAGCGGTGGCTATAAAAACCGCTTCTCTCCGGACATGAAGGGGCAGGAGATCGAGCTGCGGACCATCGTTCAAAACCTCTCCGACACCGAGGAGCAGACCGTGACGCTGCGCCTGTGGGTGCAGCACGCTGACGGCAGCCGGGCGGTCACGGCAGGCGGCAAAGAAATTCTGGCGGAGCAGCGCTTTACCGTTCCCGTCTGGAGCGAGAAGTCCAAGTTCTGGCCCAAGGGCGCGCTGGAATACACCGGCAGCGACTTTGATTCCGGCCTCGTCAACTGCTCTCTCGTCTATCAGATCCCGGCGGACGCCCAGCTGGAAAGCGGCGATACCATCGGCTTTGAGGTGATAGACGGGGCGGGGAATACCCTTGCCACCGACGGCACCGAAAATCAGTCCTACACCGACGTTACCATTCAATATGAATTGGAGGACGGCACGGCGATGCCCAACACCGCGCCCTCCGTTCTGCCGGTCCCGACAGGCGCAAGCGTGAACTGGCAGCCGCCTCAGACCCTGAACGGCCACGCCTTTGTCGATATGAAGGACAACGGCTCCACGGTCACCTTCGTTTATCAGGAGACCTCGGAGCAGCCGGAGGTAAAGACCTACGCGGTGCGCTATGACTGGGGCGAAGCCCCCTCCGACAGGACGCTGCCCACCGACAGCAGGGCTTATCGCAGCGTGGAGCAGGCGATGGACGCTATGGATACCACTTTTACCGCTGATTCGACCTCCAACGCGCAGAACGGCGGACTGACTGGCACATGGGCGTTCTCCGGCTGGGACAACGGCACCTTAGAGGGCACGACCGTGGTGTTCCGCGGAACGTGGAGCTTTACCCCGGACGGCGGCTCTGCGGGCGGCGGTTCCGGCGGTTCTTCCTCCGGCGGTGGCGGCGGCTCCAGCAGCACGACGACCACCAAGCCCGAAGCCACCGCCAAGCCCGACGGCACCAAGGTCGAAACCACTACCAAGCCCGACGGCAGCTCCGTCACGGAGAGCACCGCCCCCAACGGCTCCACGGGCACGGTCAAGACCGACAAAGACGGCAAAACCGAGGCGGCGGCCAAGCTGAGCGACAAGGCCATCGAGGACGCAAAGAAGAACGGCGAGGCGGTCAAGGCTCCGGTCGAGGTCGAGGCCACCTGCAACAGCAGCACCGCCCCCACCGTGAGCATCGAGCTGCCCAAGGGGGCAGGGGAAACCAAGGTGGAGATCCCCGTTTCCAACGCAAATTCCGGCACGGTGGCGGTGCTCGTCCATCCCGATGGCACCGAGGAGGTCGTCAAGAACTCCCTGCCCACGGAGAACGGCATCCAGCTGACCGTGAACGGCGGCGCGACGGTCAAAATCGTTGATAATTCTAAGGATTTTGCCGACACCCAAAACCATTGGGCGAAGGACGCCATCGACTTTGTCAGCGCCCGCGGCCTCGTGAACGGCATGAACGAGAGCACCTACGCGCCCGACAGCTCCACCACCCGCGCCCAGCTTTGGACGATTTTGGCACGGCAGAATGACGCGGATTTGAGCGGCGGTAATACTTGGTATGCAAAGGCACAGAATTGGGCGAAAGCCAAGGGCATCTCCGACGGCACAGACCCCGACGGCGCCATCAACCGTGCCCAGATGGTCACGATGCTGTGGCGCGCCATGGGCCAGCCTGCGGCGGGAAGCGCGGCGAGCTTCACCGACGTCCCCACCGACAGCTACTACGCGCAGGCGGTGGCTTGGGCTGTGGAGCATGGCATCACCTCCGGTGTCGGCGGCGGTCGCTTTGACCCCGACGCTGCCTGCACAAGAGCGCAGATCGCGGCGTTTTTGTATCGCTCCATGAAGTGACGAAAAAAACAGCTCCGGTCCCTTTCGCAGGGAACCGGGGCTGTTTTGCGTGAGCCGCTGCTATTCCAGAAAAAACGGGACATATTTCGTGCCGCTGGAATCAATGATGGCTACCCGACCTCAGAAATCGGCAAATTAGCCGTTTTGACACCTGCGCACGGCACGCTTTGGCAACACGCGGAGCACACCGAGGGTAGTGATACCACCCCTACCTCGCATACGCAGAAAGCCCTAAGCGCAGGACGTGCAAGCTGCAATTTCGATAAAAGCAAAAAAGATCACGCAACCCAGCGGGGCCGCGACGCCTGCTTCGGGAGTACACCTGACCAAGACCCAAAAGCGGCAAAGTTTGCCGTTTTGATACCCGGCCGGGAGAGGTTTGGGAACGTGCGGTTCGTGCCGAGAGTGACAGCACCCCCATCCGAAACGCCCCTGCTTCGCCGCGTAAGCCGTTGTGTGCGATTTTTCTCCGAAGGCCGAGTGTGTACCCACTTTCGGGAGTGAGAGCGAACGTGGGCCGTTCGATTTTAGTACAAGATAAAGAGAGGTGCCCCTAATTGGGCCCCTCTCAGCCACAAAGCCCCGCAGTGCGGGGCTTTCCGAGGTTTTGAAACCGCAGTCTAAGGTGCACCTTGAGAGGCGTTTTCGCGGTCTTGGGTGAACGCGAGGGGCGTCAGTCCCCCGTGACGGCGGACTTTTCAAGGTGACCGTTCCGCAGACGATTGAGAAGTTTGCCGCTTTCAACCACCCGAAAAAGTGCTTTTTGTGCAGCGGTAATTGGGGGAGGAAAACGTGTATATTTTGCGCCGCTGTAACAAAAGAAGAACATCCCCCGGCAGCGCAAAAATTGCATCGCCATAGACAAAGATTAGGGGCAGAAGTCACCGCAAGGCAAATGATAACTTTCTGATAACAGTTCCACCTTTGGATAGCTTTCCTCTGTTGGTTACGGTATCGTTCGTTGTCGAAAGGGGCTGATACCATGCCAAAAAGACGAGCAAACGAGGAAGGGAACATCCGCAAACGAAAGGACAGCCGCTGGGAGGGAAGATACTCTGTCGGTCACGATCCGGAAACCGGAAAGTCCATCATCAAAAATGTCCTCGGAAAAACGCAGGCGGAAGTAAAAGAAAAACTGAAAAAAGCCATCGAGGAGAACGTCGGCATCGACCACGGCAAAGCGAAAACCTGCACCGTGGGAAGTTGGCTTGAGATCTGGATGGAAAACTACGCGAAAATCAAGCTGCGCCCGTCCACGTTCAAGACCAGTCAGGGTTTCCTCAAGAACCACATCAAGCCGCAGATCGGCAGCGTCCCGCTGGCAGAGTTGACTTCTCTGGATTTACAGCGGTTCTACAAGCACCTGTTGGATGGCGGGCGAGTAGACCGCATTGAGGCCAAGAAAAAGCCGAAAGGGTTAGCGCCAAAGACCGTGCGGAACATCCACCAGATGATCGGCTCGGCGTACAATCTCGCCATGGAGCAGAAGTTGGTAACCCGCAACCCGACGCAGGGCTGCGCCTTGCCAAAAGTCGAACACAAGGAGATGAAAACGCTGACTGCCGACCAACTCAGCGCCTTCTTCCAAGAAGCCAGGGACAGCGGCGTGTACGAGCTCTACTACCTTGATCTCGCCACCGGACTGCGGCGGGACGAACTGCTGGGGCTGAAATGGACGGATGTAGATTTCGACCGCAGAGTGGTCAAGGTGCAGCGGGCTATATCCCGGCAAAACGGCAAGGTGGTCGAGGCCCCGCTGAAAACGAAAAACGCCTACCGCACACTGCCCCTGTCGGCAGACGCGATAAGCGTTCTGACGCATCAAAGGAGAAAAACGGGTAGCAGCGAATGGGTATTCCCATCGCCAAGCGGAGGCCCTATGTCACCAAACAGTGTGTTGCATATGCTCCAGCGGGTGCTGAAACGGGCGGGGCTGCCACGGATACGATTCCACGACCTGCGCCACACCTGCGCAACTATGCTGTGCCGCCGGAAGATCTCTCTGCGAGATATTCAGCTTTGGCTCGGTCACTCAACCTATCAGACCACGGCGGACATTTATACGCATCTGGACTACCGTGATAAATTGGATACCGCCAGTGCAGCGGCAAGCATGATGACAAGCATTATTCAGCATAACGCATAGTCATTCGATGCATGAAAACGAAATGTTGGCAAAATCGAGTTTTTCATTTTTGAAAATGCCAACATTCAGGGGATAAAATCTTACCTCTCGGTTCCAGTTTATCCCCATAAATGCAAAAAAGATCCCTGCACTCTCAAACGAAAGTGCAGGAATCCTTGGTGCCGCCAGCCGGAATCAAACCGGCACGGGTTTAACTCCGGGGGATTTTAAGCGGGAAACATCGAAAGTCTGCTGCAATCCAAACAGTCGAATATCGGTATATTTTCCGCATTTAAATAACATTCTCGTTTAATTATTGGCGAATACCAAAAGAAAACCGTGTTGTTTTGTGGCTCAAAAAAAGTGTTTCAGAATACTATGTCAAAATGGGTTTTGACAGATTTTCCGAGTCTTATTCGAGAGAACTTCGAGAACGGTTTTCTGCTGTGCCGACCTGCGGTTGGCTTTGCTTGCAGCACTCAGTTTATTGATGTGAAAATTCACTCTTCATGGGTGAATTTTCACTTTTTTCATTCTCGCGATAAATCCTCTGTAGTAACCGATTCCCGGAAAAATTACGCTTATCTATTCGAACCTTTTTACACTTTTTATTCTCCATAATACGATATTCCGGTCTAAACTACTCTGTTAAGGCATTTGAGAAGAAAATCTATTAAATCGAAAAATGTAACTTATTTTGGAAAAATGTTCACTATTCGGCATTATCTTTTTACATTCCGATAACATAAAGATAATCTTAACACATTGGAGGTTATCTCTATGGATATCAAACGACATTTAAAATCTGCACTGAAGCAACTCGGTTTCGACAAGCCTCGCAAGGCACAGATTATTCCGATGAACACGCTTGATGCTGAACAGGACGCAATCGTCATTGCTGCTACTGGTTCCGGCAAACAGGTCATCTATGAAACGGTTGGACTGGCTCATTCCGACAAGCTGACTATCGTTATCGAGCCTTTGCTTGCGCTGATCTACAATCAGGTGCAGACGTTACAGGAGCATGATGTTCCTGTCGATTATATCGATATGACCCGCTCGAAGGAGGATATCGATAAGATATTACACCGGGCTCGCAAAGGAAAACTGACTTTCCTCTATATCACTCCCGAACGACTGCAAAATCATGTGTTTATTGAAACTATGCAGCATTCGGATATTTTTATGATCGTGGCGGACGAGTGTCACTGCATTACGGAATGGGGTTATACGTTTCGTGACGCTTATCTGCATATTGGTGATTTTATTGGTAAACTGAAACATAAACCGGTTATCTGTGCCTGCTCTGCGACAATATCTGCTGACTCTTTGAATATCATTCGCGACAGTCTACACATGGACAAGCCTGTTATTCTGCGCAGTGATTTGCGGCGTGATAATCTTATTCTTCTCAAGAAGGATGTTACTTGTCAGAAGAACACCTTGGAGGAACGACTGGAATTCCGTATCAAGAAGCTCTGCAAGCTGATTGATAAGTATCACAAAGATGGCTCGGTGCTGATCTTTGCGCAGACAACTACATATGTGGACGCACTGTACAACATTCTGGGAGAAATATACTCCGGCGATGTTACCCGCTATCACTCACGAATTAAACCGGAACGTCGCAAAAAACAGTTATTATTCGACTTCCTGCAAGGCAAAAGAAAGATTATGATTGCAACTTCAGCATTCAGTATGGGTATTGATGTTGCCGATATTGAACTTGTCGTGCACTTCAACGCACCGATCAGCATGACGGATTACATTCAGCAGATTGGCCGAGCGGGACGTGATGGACGAAAGGCGCACTGTGTCATCTTCTACGATCAGAACGGCGATGATGAGGCTATCTCAAATAGCTTTATCAAGAAGGCGAAAAAGCAGTCAGCCAAAGCTGCGAAAACGATAAAATCGAATCTAAACCAAGTACACAACTTCATCCATAGCGAAAGCTGCATGGTATGCGATATCCTCGAGCACCAAGGACAGCACGAAACGAAAACCTGCAAGCGTTGCACAGTCTGCGCACAGAAACGGAGGAATAGCAAATGATTACGAACAAGTACGGCATCCACACCTTTTCGTTGAAATTACAATGCAAATATTCCAAAATACAGAACATTATTGAACAAAATGAGTGCATTCGTACCAGCAAAGGGAAATTAGGTCTTTCGCCGTATTACCAGATAACGCAGTTCAAGGACATTGGCGTTGAGATACAGCTTGGCCAGTCCGTTTCGCATCCGTGCTGGCTGATACTGATTATCAACCCGTCCTCCCTACTCACTGGTACATATAAACCGACCGCATTATTTCAGGCTGACAAAGAGTCTGTTCAGCAGGTAAAGCACCGCCTGCGGAATATCCTTGATAAAATCGGCGTTGACCGACGGCTCAAGGAGTTTAAGCTGTCACGGTGTGACTTGACCTGCAATCTGTATTATGAACGCAAGGCTGATGTTCAAGATCGTTTGGATATTTTCAAGAAATCCTTTCCTATCCCCCATTACAACACGGTTAAGTTCGGACAATACGCAAATTCCGATGAGCAATTCAAGGGAGCCAATAAGCATTCGTGGACGATTGAGAATAAGTCTAAAAGCTGTGCTTTCTCAGTTTATGATAAATCGTATGAGCTTGAGAAACGGCATGATATCAAGATTGACGAGCATATTCTTCGACTGGAATTGCGGTTTGGTCGTTCGAAAATCACCAAGTTGACTAAGGCTAAAGACTGGGAAAGTCAGCTGATTGAACTTGGCTCTCAGGTTGAAAATCAGCAGCATAAGTTTCTCCACCGGCTGCATATGATGCACTTTGACCCGGTTTCGCTTCCCGAGCTGCTGGACCGTATCAATGCCTCCAAGTACCGCGAAAAGACGAAAAAGAAGCTGCGCCGTATCGCGAAAAAGGCGAACGACTGCGTTTCGCTCGCAGCCGTCCAGAAAGATTGCAGGATTAAAAAATCTGACCTTATTAAATTGTTGGGGAAGTTTGAGGAGATGGAGACAGGATGTATTTCATTCCAGTCATAAATCTATTTCTCATCAGTGCATGCAGGCAAATTTTCTCTTTTATCATCATTTATAATTTTCGTTCTAACGGCCTGTTGCAGGGTATTTGTGCCTGCTTAAACAGCATGATTTGACGTTCAATCGCCAACATTAGAATAAGTATACATGAATTAAAGTGAAATGTGCTTTCACCCATGTCAAGGAGGTTTTACCATGTCGAACGATGAAATCCTAACCGTCAAAGAGACGGCTGCCCTGCTCAAGACAACGCGCCAGCAAGTGCGCAAGATGATCGTAAACGAAGAACTCCCAGCCGTAAAGGTCGGCCGGGAGTGGAGAGTGCTGAAAGCGGGGATTGTGGAGTTTTTTGAGAAACAGATATGTTACTGACATATAAACATCCTAAGATGAATGCAAAATCTTGCATCAAATGCGATGTGTTGTGTGCTCATATGAGCGAGAAAACTCCATATGGCGTATATTCAGCCATACGGAGTTTCCCATATTAGAAGAGAGAGGTGGCTTAATAGGAATAAATTATTTAATATTGATTGCCTGTTCGGTTTCTTTGTCAAACAGATGAATTTTGTTCTTATCGATAGCAAGCGAAATATGGTCGCCGCTTTCCGCCTGCACGCGGGACGGTGCGCGCACGATAAGTTTCTGACCGCCGCATACAGCATGGATATAAATTTCCGCACCCATCATTTCTGCGATTTCAACTTCGGCCTCTACCGTGCTGTCCTCGCTCATTTCCAGGAATGCGCTTTCCGTATGGAAGTCCTCCGGACGGACGCCGAGAACCACCGTCTTTCCGGCGTATTCCGCCATCAGCTTGTCCGGGAACTTGCCCTGCGGCAGAGGGATGAGTTTGCCGGCAAAATTGACGCCGTAGCCTTCTTTTCCCTTTTCGATCGTGCAGTCGATGAAGTTCATCTGCGGAGAACCGATAAAGCCGGCTACAAACATATTGCAGGGCTTGTTGTAGAGGTTTGTCGGCGTATCGGCCTGCTGAATGATACCGCTCTTCATAACAACGATACGGTCGCCCATCGTCATCGCCTCGGTCTGGTCGTGCGTTACGTAGACAAAGGTCGTGCCCAGTCTTTTATGCAGGCGGGCAATCTCCGCTCGCATCGAGGTACGCAGCTTGGCATCCAGGTTGGACAGCGGCTCGTCCAGCAGGAATACATCAGGGTCGCGCACCATAGCGCGTCCCAGTGCGACACGCTGACGCTGGCCGCCGGACAACGCCTTAGGCTTGCGGTTCAGCAGATGCTCCAGATCCAGAATTTTAGCTACTTCATGAACCTTCCGGTCGATTTCGTCCTTCGGCATCTTCTGAAGCGACAGTCCGAACGCCATATTCTTGTAAACCGTCATATGCGGATACAGCGCGTAGCTCTGGAAAACCATCGCAATATTGCGGTCCTTCGGCGCAACGTCATTGACGCGGCGCTCGCCGATATACATATCACCGTCCGTGATCTCCTCAAGACCTGCGATCATACGCAGCGTAGTCGATTTACCGCAGCCGGAAGGGCCGACCAGCACGACAAATTCCTTGTCCGCGATTTCAAGATTAAGTTTCGGCACTACTTCAACGCCGCCGGGATATACCTTTCTAATATTCTGTAAAGAAATCTTTGCCATTCCTTGATTCCTCCTTATTCGTTTGCACTTACTTCAAACAGTCGTGCCGAGATATTCACCGGCAGCTCGACCGCAAGTTCGCCGCTTTCCTTGTGCCATGCGCAGCGGCACGCGGCATTCTGCGGATAGAGGCACTTTACACTTGCGTCTTTTCCGCGCAGATGCGAAATGGGAAGCAGACAGGTATCGTTTCCGCTGTCGCTGCGCCATACCGCAATATAGTTTTTGTTTCCGGCTTTCAGTCCGAGAGATACCCACGAATCCCCGTACGAGGACAGACCCAGTGGCCAGAACGGAACCGCCCGCCGAATATCCTGCCGGATGCTCTTGTAGCATGCAATGCCTTCCTTCACCAGCGCGAACCGAGCCGGGCTGAGATTGACCAGATGGCCACTTTGGTGAATGCGAAGCAGCATTGCGTTGACCATGTTGAAAATCGTTTCTTCTTCATCACCGTCGGTCAGCGGATAGGACCACACCGCAGCCTGCTCCGGGGTGACCGCCGCCGGTGCATTGGCGGCCAGAGTCGCGTACTGCCGGTAATCGGTCTGGTCGCTTGTGGACTGAAGGCTGTGCCGTGCCAGCATCGCATAGTCCGTCCGCATGCCGCCGCTTGAGCAGTTTTCTATGACGAGCTCCGGGTATTTTTCAAAAATATGATCGATCCATGCCAGATACGCCCGGTTATGCTCCAGCAGACCCTGACCCGTGCTGTCGGCCTGCTGATCGGTACCGGTGCCCGGCTCGATGTTGTAATCCATCTTGATATAGCCGACGCCGTATTCATTGACCATGCGGTCGATCACCCGCTCGGCATAGTCCCGAACCTCCGCATTGCGGAAATCGAGCTGATAGCGCCCCTTATCGCACACACGCCTGCCGTGCCGCATGAAGAACCAGCTGTCCGGAAGCTGCTTTGCCAGCGGACAGTTGACGCCCATGACTTCCAGCTCCAGCCATGCGCCTGGGATCATGCCCGCGTCGCGTATGGCATCCATGACCTCTTTGAAGCCGCCCGGGAAGCGCTTTTCCGAGGGGCGCCACTCACCGACGCCGTCCCACCATGCGCCGTCCGCATACCATCCGCAGTCTACGACAAAGTATTCGCATCCTGCTTCCCGCGCCTTCGGAATCATTTCCAGTTCCTTCTGCGTCGTGGGGTCACCGGACAGGCAGTTCATATAGTCATTGAAAATGACCGAGAGCTGCTCATTGTCACGATTCGGGCGGCGTATCCGCCGTCGGTATTCGGTCAGTGCAGCCATAGCGCGATCCATGCCTGCGGTTTCCACACCGATGCAGGCAGGAACCGAAACAAAGGTCTCGCCCGGCATCAGCTGCTTCCACCAGTGGTTATGCAGCTCATCCGGACCGCCAAGCTCCAGATAATACTGCCCTTCGTAGTCACTGATCTCCCAGTGCCACGAACCGTTATGTTCGATCTGCCAGTAAAGCGATACGCCGGCTTCCGTATCCTCGAGATACGCCATCGGAAGATACTCCTTGGTAGACCAGTTGCCCGTATTGCTCACCGAAAAGACCTGCGTCGATTCGGCTTCCGGATCGGAACCGGCCGTGAAGGTCAAGCCCAGATCGGAAAAGCTGTATCTGTTCCAGTGCATTTCCCGTTTCCACGAGTGGTGCGGAACGCTGAGGCGCAGCTTGCGATCCGGTCGAATCAGGCCCTCTTTGCCGAGTCCCATCAGACAGAACGAGGAGAGCGCTTCCAGCCCCTGCGCTTCAGTCCCGCAGTTGGTTACCTCGGTCCAGCTGCGGACGACCGGAATGCCGTCATAAAACTGATAATGCATGGTCAGATGCAGTCCGGTTTCCTCGTGAACGGTCTCCCATTCCAGCTTGCGGCCGGTGTCATTCCGGCTGTCGCGGAAATCCAGATACTTCATTTCATATCCGGGCGAGGTCTCTACGATTTTCGCACCATGCCAGTTGCTGGGGCGATTGCGTCCGGTCACCTGTATCTCGGAGGGGAAATACAGGTCCTTTTCTCCCTGCCGGACGAGTGTGTTCTCGTCCAGCGGAAGGGCGGAGAAATGCACCAGCCGGACCTTATCGCGGCGCACCTCAAAGACCATATGGATACCGTTTTCGTTGATTGCGATACGCTTCATGGCAAACCTCCATCAGCCCTTGACCGAACCGCTCATCAGACCGGCAAGGAAGTATTTCTGAAGGAACAGGAAAATGATCGTAACCGGCAGGACCGAAATGACGGATGCCGCCATCAGGCCGCCCCAGTCTACCAGGTTCGCGCCCTTGAAAAGCATGATTGCCGGTGTCAGCGTGCGCAGCTTATCGGACGAAATCAGAACGTAGCCGAACATGAACTCGTTCCACGCATTGATGAACGCATACAGACCGGTCGAAATCAGACTGGGAATCGAAACCGGAAGAATGACGCGGATCAGCGTCTTTGCTTTGGAGCAGCCGTCGATCTCGGCGGCTTCTTCCAGGTCGATCGGTACCGTGTCAAAAAAGCTGCTCATCATAAAGGTGCAGAGCGGAATGACGAACGTGGTGTATGCCAGCACCAGAGAAATGTGCGTCTCCAGCATATGCATCTGCTGCATGATCATATACAGAGGTACCAGAAGAAGAACGCCCGGAATCATCTGCGACAGCATCATCATGAAGTTCGAAGTCTTCACGATGCGCTTGCGGTAGTAACGGCTCAGCGCATAGCCGGCCAGCACCGCAATGATCATGGAGATGAGCGTTGCGGCGAGGGAAACGACAAAGCTGTTCTTAATATAGGTAAGAAAGCCGTTATCGACCAGCACGCGACGGAAGTTATCGATCGTTGGATTGTCGATCAGCAGCGAAGGGACTGCCGAACGGATCTCATCCTTCGGTTTCAATGCAGAAATCAGCATCCAGAAGAATGGGAAAACACAGATGACCGCCAGAATGCTGATCAGAATGTAGGTAACGGCGGAAACAGCCGCCCTTGTTTTTTTACTGCCCATTTTTTCCGCCCCTTTCTCAGCCTGCCTGGCTGTTGATTTTTTCTCGTTTGCGGTAATAGAATACGAACAGGATCGTCATGACCGTAAACATCATGGTAGACAGCGCGGACGCTGCGCCGACATTGAACTTTTTCATCGAATAACGATAGATCATGATCGGCAGCGTTTCGGTAGCGTAGTTCGGGCCGCCCTCTGTCATGACCCAGATAAAGTCGAAGTTGATCGCGGTCCAGATGACATGGATGAATACGATGACCAGCGATACCGACTTCAGCTGCGGCAGCGTAATGCGGAAGAAGCGGGTGAACATGCCCGCGCCGTCGATCGCCGCTGCCTCCGACAGGTCGCCGGGAATCGACTGCATCGCAGCCAGGAAAGAAATCGTGTAGTACGGGAAGCTGCGCCAGATATTTACGAAAATAACTGTCGCCATAGCAAATCTGGCGTCACCGAGGAAGTTTATCGGAGCCTGGACGATATGCAGATGAGTCAACAGGTAGTTTACAATGCCGAAATCTGTATTGAGCATCCAGTCCCATGTCATGCCTGCAACGATGATCGGAACCAGCCAGGGAATAAAGACGCAGGTTCGGAAAATTGCGCGACCCTTGAATTTCTGATTCAGCAGAACAGCTGCCAGCATGCCGACGATATACTCACCGGCTACCGAGCACACTGTCCAGATTACGGTGTTTTTCGCATCATTCCAGAAGTGTTCATCATTGAGAATTGTCTTGAAGTTATCCAGACCTGCAAATCCGGAAACATTGGGCTTTATCAGGTTTACCTGAGAAAACGCATCATGGATTACCTTGCCCAGCGGATAGGCAATCATTACCGCCAGAAACAGCAGAGCGGGCGCCAGCATGATCCAGGCTGTCCGGTTGTCTCTTTGGTCGCGTGTTAAGTATTTTTTCTTCTTTTCCGGCATATTTCTCCACCTTTCTCCAGGATTAAGAGTATGCATACCGGAACGGCTTCCGCTCCGGTATGCACCATTTTCTTTTTACGAAGCGCTCAGCTCGCCGGACTCTTCCAGAGAGGTGTTGACTGCATCGGCCAGCCACTCTGCTGCTGCCTGCGGCGTCATGCCCTCCTGAAGGACCTTAGCGATGGAATCGATCATAGCCTGAGAAATGCTGCCCAGCGTTACCGGCGGGAATGCAACGCCGTTATCGGACAGAGCCTGGAAGTCCTCGGTCCACTTGCCCGGAACGGTTACATCGGAACGCGGAGATGCGCTGGAGTAAACGTCCTGCTGCCATTCCTTGCCGCATACGTAGGTCGCAAAGTCGAATGCTGCGTCGTTGTTCTTGCTGGTGTTGAACAGGAACAGCGGCTTCAGCTCCATGTAGGTTGCCGGCGTGCCGCCTTCCGGTACCGGAATCGGCTCTACGGTAACATCGGACATCACTTCCGGATTGGCGTCCTCTTTTTCCTGGAGCCAGTTGCCGGTTACGTAGCTGGCGGAGAAGCCGTTGACGAAGTTGTCGTCGGTCTCTTCATAGCCGAAGCTCTTGGAGTTCGGATCGACAACGCCGCTGTCGATGCAGTCCTTATAGAACTGGAACACGTCTGCCGCTGCGGCCAGCTGGTCTGCATTATCCTTCCAGGTATTCTTGTACATGCCGTCATCCTGCAGCGAGCAGATCTCAAGGCCCTTCTGCGCCAGATAAACGATCATTTCCTGCGGAGCACGCACGCCCGTGCAGGCCAGCGCATACGGATAGGTGCCGGTCTTATCCTTGAAATCCGTCATGGAAAGCACATCGTCCCAGGTAGCCGGTACGGACGCGCCGCCCTTTTCCATGATATTCTCGTGGCACAGATAAGCGCGAACCGTCATTTCGTACGGCACACCGATGATCTCATCGCCGATGGACATACCCTTCATGACCGCGTCGCTCAGTACGGAAGCGTCGTCCCAGTTTGCGTAGCGGTCGGACAGGTCCTCCAGAATGCCCATGCTGTGGAATTCGCCGGTCCACTCGGGCAGGCCCCACGCAACGTCCGGCGTATTGCCACCCGCAGCCGCGGAGAGGATCTTGTCATGCAGCATGTCATAGGAGAACTCGGTATAGTTGACCTTGACGCCGGTCTGCTCCTCATACTGTGCTACCAGCTTCTTTACGTTTTCGCGCTGCGAATCCGACAGGTTGGACGACCAGACCTCAAGCGTCGTGCTGCCGTCTGCGCTGCTGCCGCCGTTAGAAGACGAACCGCCGCATGCCGCCAGCGAAAGTGCCATGCTGGCTGTCAGCACGCCTGCCAGAGCTCTTTTCCACATTTTTCTCATTTTTCATACCTCTTTCTCTGTTTTTGTCCTGTTATCTCTTCCACTCTACTTCTCTGCTGCTTATTCCGCCCTCCTTATGCGCTGCCGTCCAGCAGGCGACGGCGTTTTTATTTTCAGGCCTTCTGACCGTAATAAGCGTTTTTGCCGTGCTTGCGCAGATAATGCTTGTCCAGCAGCTCCTGCTGCATCGGCTGCACGGTATTGTTGGAAACCAGCAGGTCCTGCCATGCCATCAGCGCACATTCCTCCAGCACAACGGCATTTTCTACCGCCTTTTTCGGCGTCGCGCCCCAGGTGAACGGGCCATGGCTGTGAACGATGACCGCCGGGACCTGATTCGGGTTTTTATCGCGGAAGGTCTCGACAATCACCTTGCCGGTCTCCTTCTCGTACTCGCCCGCGATCTCTGCCGGCGTCATTGCGCGCGTGCAGGGGACCGCACCGTAGAAATAGTCGCCATGCGTCGTGCCGAGCGCCGGAATCGGCATGCCGGCCTGCGCAAAGGTCGTTGCCCAGCGGGAATGCGTATGTACGACGCCGCCGATATCCGGGAAGGAGCGATACAGTTCGATGTGCGTCGGGGTGTCCGAGGACGGGCGAAGCGAACCTTCGACAACCGTTCCGTTCAGATCAACCACGACCATATCATCCGCCGTCATGTCCTCATATTCCACACCCGACGGCTTGATAACGATCAGGCCCTTTTCCCGGTCGATACCGGATACATTACCCCAGGTAAATGTGATGAGCTTGTGCTTTGGGAGCAGGAGATTGGCTTCCAGCACCTCTTGCTTGAGCTGTTCCAGCATAGCGTCTCTCCCCTCCTTATTTCAGCTTCCATGCCAGATCGGACACGAGCAGCTGCTGCTTGAGTGCCGAAATGGTGGTATCCTTCGTAATATGAACAAATTCAATGCCCATGATCTCTGCCCAGTCTTCCATCTGCTCAGCGGTAACGGCATAGGAGAGCACCGTATGATGCGCGCCGCCTGCCATGATCCATGCGTGGATACCGGTTTTCAGATCCGGCATACCCTTCCACATAACGCGGGCTACCGGCAGATTGGGCATTTCGTAAATCGGCTTGATGCATTCAATATCCTGTACAATCATGCGGAGACGGCCGCCCATATCGATCAGCGAAACGACAATGGCGTTGCCCGGATGTCCCTCAAAGACCAGACGTGCCGGTGCGGCCTTGCCGCCGATACCCAGCGGATGCACCTCGATGCGCGGCTTTTCCGCCGCAACAGACGGGCAGACCTCCAGCATATGCGCACCGAGCGAAAGCTCCTTGCCCGGTTCGAGGTCGTAGGTATAATCCTCCATGAAGGCCGTTCCGCCCGGGACGCCCTCGCTCATCTGCTTCATGATGTGCGTCAGCGCGGATACCTTCCAGTCGCCCTCGCCGCCGTAGCCGTAACCCTTTGCCATCAGGTCCTGCGAAGCAATGCCGGGAAGCTGTTCCATGCCCCAGAGATCCTCAAAGGTATTGGTATATGCACCGCAGCCGTGCTCATCCAGCATTTTCTGAATGGCGATCTCCTCGCGCGCCTGGTAGCGGACGGTTTCCATATCATCGGTCGCGAACTCGTAATTCTGCTGATATTCCTTCATCAGGCTGTCGATTTCCTGCTCACTTACCTGATTCATCACTTCAACAAGATCGCCGACTGCATAGGTATTCACCTGCCAGCCGAGCTTCATCTGTACTTCGACCTTATCGCCTTCGGTCACCGCGACCTGACGCATATTATCGCCAAAGCGCATGACCTTCAGCTCGCGGCTTACGGCCGCGCCTACTGCGGCACGCATCCAGCTACCGATTTTTCCCTGTACATCTGCATCTTCCCAGTATCCTGCAACGATCTTGCGCGGCAGACGCATGCGCGCTGCGATGAAGCCGTGTTCGCGGTCGCCGTGCGCTGACTGGTTCAGGTTCATGAAATCCATGTCGATGCCTTCGTTCGGAATGTTGCGGTTGAACTGCGTTGCGAAGTGGCAGTACGGCTTCTGGAGCACCGACAGTCCGCCGATCCACATCTTAGAGGGCGAAAACGTGTGCATCCAGACGATCACGCCCGCGCAGCGGCTGTCGGCGTTTGCCGCCCGCATTACCTCCGTGATTTCATCCGGAGTCTTTGCTACCGGCTTCAATACCAGCGAGCAGGGAAGCCTGCCCGACCGGTTCATTCCCTCCGTCATGATCTGCGCGTGTTCCTTTACCTGACGGAGCGTTTCTTCACCGTATAAATGCTGAGAGCCTACAATCAGCCAAAATTCATAATCCTTCAGTGCCATGCGGTATCTTCCTTTCTGTTTTCCCCTGCGTTTTTCATACCGCCTGTATTGCGGTTTCTTCAACAGCCAGAAGTCCCTGATATGCGTGCATATAAGCGGTAAATCCGGCAATGTCCGCGGGAGCCGGATCCTTTTCGATGATTGGCATATCCGTAAAGACGTTCTGTTCCATGTACTGCGCCAGTGTCATTCCCTCTCCGCTCAGCATATATTCCGCCAGCAGCGCGATACCCCACGCGCCTCCCTCGCCGGCGTTTTCCATAACCGATACAGGAACACCTATCGCAGCAGCCATGATTTTCTGCCCTGCCTCCGGTGTCTTGAACAGACCGCCGTGGCCCATCAGCCGATCCAGCTTGACGGATTCTCCTTCGGTCAGCAGCTCCATTCCTATTTTAAGGGTTGCCACAGCAGAATACAACTGTGCGCGCATAAAGTTTCCGAGCGTCAGGCGGCTTTCCGGACGGCGTACCAGAAGAGGCCGTCCCTCCTCCATGTCAACGACCGGCTCACCCGACAGATAGTTGCAGCACAGAAGGCCGCCGCCGTCTTTTTCTCCCTCCGCCGCTTTGGAATATAGCAGCGAATAAAGTCTGTCATCACTCAGATCGCTTCCGATGCAGTGTGCGAACTCCTGAAGCATGCCTGCCCATGCGTTGATCTCCGAGGTGCAGTTGTTGCAGTGCACCATGGCAACCGGCTTGCCATCCGGCGTCGTCACCATGTCGATCTCCGGATATACCTGACTGAGCGGGCGCTCCAGCACGACCATTGCGAAAATGGAGGTGCCTGCCGATACATTGCCGGTGCGCTCGGCGACCGAGTTTGTCGCGACCATGCCGGTTCCGGCGTCGCCTTCCGGCGGACAGAACGGCGTACCGGGCTGCAACTCGCCGGTCGGATCCAGCAGCTGTGCACCCTCCGGTGTCAGCCGGCCGGCCTGTACGCCCGCGGGCAGAACCCGTGGAAGAATGTCCAGCAGCTTCCATCTGAAATGATGCCCGGCAACCAGCCGGTCAAAGCGGTCCGCCATATCGGCGTCGTAGGTCATCGCGGCGCTGTCGATCGGGAACATACCAGACGCCTCGCCGACGCCAAGAACGCGTTCTCCGGTCAGCTGCCAATGTACGTATCCTGCCAGCGTTGTCAGGTAATCTATGGAGGAAACATGCGCTTCCTCGTTCAGAATCGCCTGATACAGGTGCGCGATGCTCCAGCGCTGCGGAATATTAAACGAAAACTGTTTGGTCAGCAGGTCGGCCGCCCGGTCGGTAATGGTGTTTCTCCATGTACGGAATGGAACCAACTGATTGCCGTCGCGGTCAAATGCCAGATAGCCGTGCATCATGCCGCTGAAGCCGATTGCATCCAGAACGGTGATCGAACTGCCGTACCGCATCCGGTACCGGTCCGCCATATCGCGGTAGCACGCCTGCAGGCCGTTCCATACCTGCTCCAGCGGATAGGTCCAGATGCCATTGACCAGCTGATTTTCCCATGTATGACTTCCTGTTGCAAGGACCGCACCATGTCCGTCGGTCAAGACGGCCTTGATTCGTGTAGAACCGAATTCAATGCCCAGCACCTTGCGCTGCGGCGCAGGCTGTACATTGAATTGTTCCGTCATGCTCATTTGTACGCACCTTCTTTTTGCTGCACTCACCTATATGTAAGTATCTTTTGTATTTTTATTGTAACAATTGTACGTACAAAAAGCAAGACGGGAAAATGCACTGAATTTTCCCGTCTTTTTTATTCATATTATCCAAAAAGGTATTATTTCAGGCAGCGTACAGAACCGCGTTCAACAATATTAGGCTTGATTTTAATATGTTCTCTATGCTCCGGATCTTCCAGACAGCGCATCAATACATTTGCGGCAGTTTCTCCGATATCCGCTGCCGGATAGGTCACAGTCGTCAGATTGTACAGCTGCGAGCCGGCGAACGGCGAATTATCGAAGCCGACAACCGACAGATCGTCCGGAACGCGCTTTCCGGCGCACCGCAGCACATCGATCAGCTTTGCGGCGATTTCGTCATTATAACATACCACCGCTGTGCTGTCCGCCAGACGCTTGAGGATCATTTCATCCATAGAGCCCTCGAACAGATAGCGGACATCCTCTGTCGTGTACCACAGAATGCAGTCATCCTTGATGTGCCCGTTATTCTTCTGCATTCCCTTTACAACGCCCTCGTAGCGTTTTACGCCCTGAATATCATCGGATTTGAAAATCCCGCCGATCTGCGTATGCCCCTGGTCAATCAGATGCTGCGTGAGCAGCTCGCCCGACTGTACATCATCCATCAGTACGTAGCTGTCGTTTGCGCCGTCATAGCAGCCGTTGATAAACACCATGGGGATGCCTGCATCGCGAAAACTTTGCAGAATACCTTCGTTCGGCGTAGGGAGAGCCGTTTTGGTGCCCTCGATGATCAGTCCGTCCACACCGTCCGCCAGCAGCTTCTGCAACGCCGTCGCTTCGTCCAGCGTTTTATTGTGCGTAAGTCCCAGCGTAAACAGATAGTCATGACGGCTCAGCACCCGCTCGATGCCGTTGATGATGCCGGGAAAAATATAATCGTCCAGATACGTGGTCAGCACACCGACTCTGCGGGTGCGGGATTCGCTGCGGTTCACCCGGCCGGCATTCTGCTGACATACGAACGTGCCGCGCCCCGGCGTCCGCTTCAGCAGCCCCTCCTGCTCCAGGCCGCTGATCGCCTGCCGTATCGTCTGCCGGCTGTATCCAAACTGCTCAGCAAGCTCCAGTTCCGTTGGAATCTGCTGATTCGCAGTGTATTCTCTGCTATTTATCTGGTCCCTCAGCCATTGCTGTAACAGCTGATATTTGGGCTGTGCCATATCTCATTCTCCTTGATTTGCCATGATCATTATTACATCTCCTATTATAACGTATGTTTTCATTTTTGTAAACAAAATGTACGTACAATTTTGCATATCTATTTTCTGTCAGGGTCGCCGCTCAGCCGGAGCCGGTTCTGCAGCCGCCACGTTCTGGGCGGCACCTGCATTCTGTTCTTAAACGCTTTATTGAATTGCAGCGCGCCTTCATAGCCAACCTGCTGCGCAATCTGATAAATCGGCAGATTGGTGTTGACCAGCAGCTCTTTGGCCTTATCCATTCGATAATTGATCAAATATTCCTGCAATGTGACATGTAGCGTGCTGCGAAACAGCCTTGCCAGATGGCTTCGGGTGACATTGCAGAAACCGGCAATTTCATCCAGCGAGCGAATATCCGCATAGCGCGATTCGATATAGCGCATCGCCTCCGCAATGTAGACATTGGCGATATTGATATCCGTCGTAACATTTTTTGACTGTACTGCGGTATTTTCCATCAGTCCGTCAAAGAAAAGATGCAGTTGCCCGATAATGAACGCTTTTGAGGCATCGGGGTGGCCGAGTATCTGACGAAGCGGCTCCCGGACGCGGGAAGATACCGCATGCGCATAGCTTTGGGGGTAAAAAACCGGATTATTCCGCGTCAGGCCGCACGCACGGAGATACGACGGTACGCTCAGGCCGGTGAATACGATCCAGATATAATGCCATGGGTCGTTCTCATCAGCACGGTACATATGCGCGGTATGCGGCTCTATCAGAAAACCTTCTCCCGCCTTGACTTCAATCGTTTCGGAGAGAATATTCTGTCCTTTTTCGCCGGAGGGCTGAAGCATAACCACACCTTTTCCCGATACAACGTAATGAAAAATGTATTCATTACGAATATTCGGGCCAAAGGCATACAGCGGCGAACACTGCTGATCGCCGATTTCCAGCAGCGCTAGATCCTGGCAGGTGTTGAAATTAAAAAGATATACTACCATGTCGGTCCGTCCCTTCCGAGCTGACTTTATCAAACATATCTAATAAAATTTTATAAATTTTATCGCAGAAAAATATTTTTTGCTTTTTTAAGTCATTTGATACTTTTTATAATAGTGCTATAATCCAATTTGTCAAGACAAACCAGTCGGATTTGATCATACAATTTCAGATTTACATGATTTATGAAAGAAGGGTAATTATGGACAAGAACTTGTTTGCTGTCAATCCGCCGATGGGCTGGAACAGCTGGGACTGCTACGGTGCCTCCGTTACGGAAGAGGACCTCATCCGTAACGCGGATTATATGGCAGAGCATCTGAAGCCCTATGGCTGGGAATACGTTGTATGCGATATTCAGTGGTCGGAGCCGACCGCAGATTCTACCGCCTATCACGCCTTTGCTGAGCTCTGCATGGACGAATACGGCCGTCTGATGCCCTCCCCAAATCGTTTTCCCTCCGCCGCAGACGGAAAAGGCTTCAAACCGATTGCTGACTACATTCACAGCAAGGGACTGAAATTTGGCATTCATATCATGCGCGGCATTCCGCGTCAGGCGGTTGCAAAGAACGTACCCATCAAGGGTACCGATGTTCATGCGCGTGATATTGCTCACACGGCTTCTATCTGCGCCTGGAACTCGGATATGTACGGTCTTAATCCCGTTGCCGTCGGCGCACAGGCCTATTACGACTCTCTGTTCGAGCTGTACGCTTCGTGGGGCGTCGATTTCGTCAAGGTAGATGACATCTGCGTGGTTTACCGCCGTATCAATCAGGATTACGACTATTCCGGCAGAGAAGAAATCGAAATGATCGCCGCAGCAATTCAGCATTGCGGCCGCGATATTGTGCTGAGTCTTTCTCCCGGACCGGCCATGGTGGAACAGGCGGACCACCTGCGCAAATACGCCAATATGTGGCGCATTACCAACGATTTCTGGGACCGCTGGGAAGATATTACTGAAATGTTCATGCGCTGCCGCAACTGGAGTCCTTACGTATCGAACGGCTGCTTCCCTGATTGCGATATGCTTCCGGTCGGCCATATCTCCATTCGCGGCTGCGAGCACGGCGTTTTCGAGCGCAACACGCTTCTGACCCGCCCTGAGCAGCGCACCATGCTGACGCTGTGGTCGATTTTCCGTTCGCCGCTTATGCTTGGCTGCGAGCTGACCGATCTGGATGAATGGACGCTCGGCCTGATTACCAACCCGGAAGTGCTGGCACTGCTGAAGGACAGCCGGAACGCCCGCGAAATTCTGAATGTCTGCGACACGATTGCATGGCAGGCTGAAGATGAGCAGGGTAACACCTACCTTGCCGTATTCAATCTCGGCAATCTTCCGGCAAAGCGCGAGATCACGCTGGACAAGCTCGGTCTGTCCGGTGAATACACGGTTCACGACCTCTGGGGCGACCAGCCCGATGCTGTCGTTTCCTCCGGCATTGTATGCTCGATCGATACGCACGGCGCTGTTCTGTTTAAGCTCACGACAAAATCCTAATTCTCCTTTTCTTCAAAAACACCACCCGCAAGGGTGGTGTTTTTTTGTTCTGATCAAAATCGTCTTATTCCAATTCGCTCAGCAGCATATTCAGTTCGGATATGACATCATCCGCCGCACGGTCTGCCAGTCGAAGAACGCACGGATTGCCTGTTTTCATCGCATAGGACAGTCCCGCCTGCCGAAGCAGCTCCACATCATTTTCGTTATCCCCGAAAGCCATCGTTTCTTCTCGATTTATATGAAGATGGCGCTGCAAAACCGCAAGCGCTGTGCCTTTATCGCAGTCCTGCGGCAGCAGGTCCACCCACGCCATACCGGAAACCACAGGCCGCATCGTCCCTCCCGCAGCCTGCGCGATACGCAGACGGTATTCTTCGGTGGCGCCGTCCGGGAAATACGCCGCAATTTTCAGAAACGGCTCCGGCACCGCTGTCAGATCCTCTACAACCGCTACATCATTCCCCACAAAATATCGCATATGGTCCGCGTAAGCCGGGTCCTTTGGCTGAACATAGCACTGCATGACTCCGCTCAGCAGCGGTTCGCAGCCCTCCATCTCCAGCATGCAGCGCAGAATCTTCGTGCCGAGCGCCCGGTCGATCACCTGCTTATACAGCACACTGCCGTCGCTGATGACCAGACTGCCGTTTTCGCAGATATAGTCGATTTTGTCCGCGACAGGGGCAAACAGCCGCCGCAGATTGGTATACTGTCTGCCGCTCGCCGCCGCAAAACGAATTCCGTGCTGTTCCAGCCGTTCAATAACGTCAAACAGCGCCGGGTCTAATCGGGTCTGTCCGCCTTGCAGCAGCGTCCCGTCAATATCACTTGCGATTAAATGAATCATATGACTAAATCCCCTTATATTATAAAAGAGCTCGAGATTGCGAACGCCATAGTAGTTTTAGACTTCCGCGTGACAGCGTACTTCCAACGCTCGTAATCAATTCACAATACAACCTATCTCAAATCAAAACGCCTAGACCATTACAGCTATGTGCATATCCAATTGATCCTCTATCCCATGCAGATACAGCATATCATAATAAGAAACAAAAGTCACTTATCTATATTCAAAATTCAAATTTTGACTGTAGATATTACTCTTGAACAGCAGAGCTTGTACTGTCCGTTTTTCCAATCAGATAAAATATATATTATATTCATGAGGGCCACAGGGTAATTCCCTGTGGCCTATTTTGTTTGAAAGGAGAAGAAACATGTTCGAAAATCAAAAATTCCTGACACGTGGCGTGGAGAATGAAATCCCATCGTGGCTGATCAACCTCATGTGGCACATGGTTTTGACGATGGAAGTGCCGAGAAAGGATTACCTGCAAGTGTTTATCCTTACCAAAACGCCAACCGGTCAGCACATCGTCCATAAGCAGGAGCAGCCGCCGTACCGCTACGAGCTTGATGTGCCGTGTGATGATGCCGTAAACGCGAAGGTGTTCGTCATCGACGATTTGACGCATTCTACTATGCTGCTTGCCGAAGAGTATTAAGTTTTACCAAACGAAATGGAGGAACAGACAATGAGCGAAACGAGAATTTGTGCAAACTGCGGTGCAGAATACCCAATTGAAGACATGTATCAAGCGGAAGGCGACTGGCTCTGCGAGGATTGTGCCGACCGCCTGACCGTAATCTGTGACCACTGTGCCGAGCGGGTCTACGAGGAAAACGCCGTCGAGGACGATACCCACACACTCTGCGACCACTGCTTTGATGAATACTACGTCCGCTGCGAAGACTGCAACCGCATTATTCATCGTGACCGCGCGTATTGGGATAATGACGACAACGCCTACTGCGCATCCTGCTGGGATGAGCATTGTAACATTATACACGAGTACAATTACACACCGGATCTTGTGTTTCATGGCAAGGGCCTGCGGCATTTCGGCGTGGAGCTCGAAATCGATGACGGCGGCACGGTAAACAGCAACGCGCAGAAGCTGCTTGATATTGCGAACAAGGATGCCGAGAACCTGTACATCAAGACAGACGGTAGTCTGGATGAAGGACTTGAGTTAGTCACTCACCCGATGACGCTCGAATATCAGCTGAACGAAATGCCGTGGGCGGAAGTCCTCCGTAAAGCGCAGAGCATGGGGTACCTCAGCCACGCGGCGGGCACCTGCGGACTGCACGTTCACATTTCCCGTCTGGCATTCGGCTGTACTTATGAGCAGCAGGAGGCCGCGATTGCCCGTTTACTGTATTTCGTCGAAAAATTCTGGGCGGAGCTGCTTCGCTTTAGCCGCCGCACCCAGTCCCAGATGAATCGCTGGGCGGCTCGGTACGGTATCCGGCTCACCCCGTCCGAACAAATGAGCCACGCAAAGAATTCCTGCGCCGGACGTTATACGGCGGTCAACCTCACAAACTCGGATACGGTTGAAATCCGGATGTTCCGCGGCACGCTCAAACTGAATACTCTCAAAGCCACCTTGCAGATGGTCAACCATCTTGTCGAGGTGGCTGTTTCTCTGTCCGACAGTCAGGTGCAGGACATGAGCTGGTTTGATTTTCTGGACAACATCACCGAGCCGGAACTTATTCAGTATTTGAAAGAGCGTCGCTTGTATGTCAACGAACCTGTAAACGCTTCGGAGGAGGAGTAATATGTGCAGTTTATTCGGTTTAATCGATTTTAAGGAGTGCCTGAGTGCCCATACGAAAAACAAAATTCTGAATACGCTGGCTCGCGAATGTCAGGTGCGCGGCACGGATGCGACCGGTATCGCGTACAATTTCAACGACCGCCTGCGTATCTACAAGCGTCCGCTTCCCGCTCGAAAAATGAAGATTCACATTCCACACGGTGTGAACGCGGTGATGGGGCACACCCGTATGACCACACAGGGCAATGCGCAGTTTAACCAGAACAATCATCCGTTTCTCGGTAAAATTGACGGAAACTGCTTTGCGCTCGCGCATAATGGCGTTCTCTGGAATGACAAAGAGTTACGCACAGAGGAAAATTTGCCGCTGACGAGTGTCGAGACCGACAGCTACGTCGCCGTTCAGCTTTTAGAGAAAAATAAAACCCTCGACTTCGACAGCCTGAAATTTATGGCCGAAGCAGTCGAGGGTTCATTTGTGTTTACCGTTCTGGATAGGGATGATTCCATCTGGTTCGTCGTTGGGGACAATCCGTTGTGCGTAATGCTCTATGATGGCTTTCTGATTTACGCCTCGACGCAGGAAATCCTCTGCAAGGCGCTGAAAAAGCTGCGGCTGAAAGCGCCCACCGACATTCTAGAACCGCAGGAGGGCGAGATATTGAAGATTGACCGCAATGGCCGTATCACTACCGGGGCATTTGCACCGAGAACCAGCTATGAGCATTGGTGGCGGCGTTATTCTCCATATTACCGCGACTTCTGCGTAGATACGCCTCCGAACTATGACGACTTGTTTAACGTGGCGAAGGCATTCGGCGTAACCGCCGATGAGGTGCAAGCACTTCTCGACTACGGCTGTTCGGAGGAGGAGATCGAAGAAATGCTCTACGATCCTACTCTGCTCCATGAGATGACCGGCGAATTGCTCTATGCGTACTAATAGAAAGGAGGCGATTCGCATGATTGCACTCGGCCCAATCTTTCAGGCCGTCGGCGCAGTGGTTGACCTCATCATCGAGGCCGTTGAAAATTTCTCGGACAGTTGAGAAGGTGAAAAAGTGAACGCAGGAAAAGTCATTCTCGGTGCGCTGACTATTATCGGTCTGCTGGCCGACATCATCGACGATGATTGAACACAAAAATACCGACTCATCAAGAGTCGGTATTTTTTGAGCGTGTCATTAGGCTATACCCATCTGAAACAACGGAAAACTATGTCAATAGGGTTGTTTTCGAAATTTTGAAATATGTCAAAACGTGCGGTGAACCTATTGCAATGAATGGAGGAACAGATTTGAAGATTGGATACATCCGCGTCAGCACCGAGGAGCAGAATACCGCTCGACAGGAAGCCCTGCTGCGCGAACTCGATGTTGACGAGGTTTTCATCGACAAGGCGAGCGGCAAAAACACGGACCGCCCGGAGCTCACTCGGATGATGGAATATGTCCGGCACGGCGATACGGTAATCGTGGAGTCGATCAGCCGCTTTGCGAGGAACACGCGCGACCTGCTCGATCTCGTGGAACAGCTGACCGAGAAACAAGTAGAATTTGTCAGCCGCAAGGAGGCCATCGACACAACCACGCCAACAGGAAAATTTATGCTCACCGTGTTTGCAGCAGTCGCAGAGTTGGAACGCGAGTATATTCTCCAGCGCCAGCGCGAAGGTATCGCCATCGCCAAAGAGCAGGGCAAGTACACCGGCCGTAAGCCGATGCCTCTGCCGGACAACTTCGAGCGGGTGGTAGCTCGTTGGCGGGCAGGAGAGATTACCGCCGCGGAAGCCATGCGGCAGACCGGACTAAGGGCAAACACATTTTACCGAAGATGCAATCAACACTCATAAAATATTGGTGGGAATGGTGGGAACTCCCACGGTTCCCACCAATTCAAGGATACTATAAGTGGTTTTGCAGCGTTTGGATGCGTGCGTCTGCCAACAGTGAAACTGTATAATGAGCGATAATATTTAGCGCTGCTTTTAGCATCAGCTGATATACGGCTATCATTTCATTAGTGTCCCGGAACAGCATACCGATATCTTTCGAAAGCGGATACTTCTTAAGATACTCATTAATACATTGCTGTAAAGCCGACTTATTCTTAGGCGGATGCTCAAGGTGTCTCATGAGAAAATGGACGGCACTGTAAGGCGTAAAAGTACGAATAAGCTCCGTTCGAATACTAGGTCGAAGTTCTTTGACTCCTATTAAATATGTATTGGTTCCTGCAAAGGGAAACAATTGAGGCTGAACGTCCGTGTCAGTAAAGTAACATTCGCTATACGTCTTAAAATCTCGGAATATACCTTTACAGCCTGGCGGAAGCATTTTCGACGAGCCGTACAACGGTCGGAATGGTGCGGAATAGTAAAGCACATATCTTGATAAAGAGACATATGTAAAGTACTTGCGGATAAATTGATACAGATTGAAAGGAAGGTTATTCGAATTATCATACGGATCAACAAAGAAAAATTTAGCAGAAGCCGACAGCTTGCCCCACACGCAGGTTTTGTAAATATTAATAAAAGAGTCTTGTTTATAATACGTTCCAGGATTAGCCAAAGTTCGGAACCCTTTAATTATCTCGGTTACTTGATCTCCGTATATCTCACGCAGATGCTTCTCATTATACGATTTATCCAGCAGATGTTCGGATATATGAGTATTCAATTCCAACGCCTGCTCCATTGTTAAGGAACAAGCCGTTGCAATATCAGTTGCTAAACACTGCGTTTTGCAGAGCGGAAAGGCAAAATTTATATGCTGATTAAAACAAACCTTTTCAGAGGGCGGTTGTTGATCGTCAAATTTCAATGCGCTTATACTTGGTGGACAGTTGATATGCTTGCTAGGAAAGACAACTGTGTTATATTTGTTTAAATTATCGATTAATGTATTCTCGATTTTATTGAGCAGCCGGTAAGCTAATTTGCTCAAAACCTTCGTTTTGTATGCATTGTCGGTGAAGCACGAATCTGTCAAAGAAGGTTGAATGATGAATTCCAACAGCGCTGCTTTACCAGGACTTTTATCAAGTGCAGCCTGATAAACTGCACTTAATGTAAAGAGAGCAGGCAGCACAGGATATATCCTGGAATCCATTATAACCATTTTACACAGAGTGTCGCTACAAGTTGGCAAGCGCTTAACTGGGAACTCCGTATCCCGTAAATCTGTATAAAATTTTAGATAAATTTTATCTACTTCGTCTCTTAGCTTGCTGATGAACTCCGGTTGATTATCAGGTTCATATCCCCACTCGCGACTAGGATCCGACCGCTCCAATAGCTGGCGAACAATATTCAATGCTCGATAAATATATTCATCGCTGCGATATGCTTTTAAGTTCTTTTTAAAAATCTTTATATCTTCTGCTGCGTTATCCTTTTTCGAATATACTATGCTGGGGAACTGATCGAACGGTGGCGAAAGCAGCTTCATGTACAGAAGCTGCTTTTTATCCGGTCCCAGTTCCTCCAGCCGTGTAGGATTATCCAGGATCGACAATAGCGTATATAAAAACTGGTGGGATGCGCGCGAGCTGTTACAAGAGTTTTCCACGAAATTCTCAAGGGATTGCATATGCCGTTTTGCATGCATTTTTATAATTTTATCTGACAAAAATGCATACGAAGGATCGAAAAAGTCGTCAGTAAACAACTTATTTGACATAACTGTCATTTTATCACCTGCTTCTTGAAATTAATAAACGTTGTGGAAAATCCGTGCTAATTACGTTATTTTCACGAGGATTTGCACAGGACTTTCCACAGAAAATGCCTTACAATAGTTCTTGTCAAGACAAAGACTTAACGAATGGCGTTAAATCTTTCGCTGAGATTCATGATGGCCACATGGATCTCCTGCATAGGAGGATCTTACCATGATTCAAGGTTCTAATTTCCCGACCGCATCCACCCCCGACACCGAAAGCACGGCGGAGTTCATCAGCTCCCCTGCCTCGTTCGGCCCCTCCTTCACGACCGGCTTCCCCTTCGAGGACGAGCCTCGCAAGGGCAAGAAAGGCAAGAAGGGCAAAAAGGCTCGCAAGAAGGCAGCAAAGCGTGCACGCAAGCGTGCGAAGGAGCGCCAGATTGCGCAGGCTAATTACAAGTGCGGCTACCTGGCCGCCGAGAATGACATGCTGCGTAAAATGATCGCGCTCTCCGTAGGTGTCAAGCGTGGCACCTTCAATGACAGACTGGCCGAGAATGGCCTCAAGCTGCTGCCGAGAGGTGATCACTGATGAATTTCGCTATTGCAGGTAATAGCTTGCTGAACGATGGCGAAGTCATCGCCAACTTTGTCCCGCGAATCCGCGGACTGTATTCTGCTAACCCCGAGGAGCCGCTCCAGCTGCTCCTCGAGGTGACGCGGGAAGGTGCACCGCCGCAGACTATTGTCTGGCCTGCGGAGCAGTTGGACCAGTTGAACTTCGAAAAGTTAATTGTCGGTTGCATTTCGCGCGATGCACGTGGTCGGAGCACTAGAAATCTCGTGGCAACCTACCTGCGGATGCAGCTGTCACAATGCGACCTTCCGCGCGGTCAATACTTTGACCAGACCGGCTGGCAGCAGATTGATGGGCAACACCGCTACTTCCCTGACCTGGCCCCAGAAAACCGACTGGCTGAACCGCCTTTAGACGGTTCACCGCCGTACCTGATTGCCAAGGAAACCTCAAGCTACCATCTGTCTGTCGATCCAACGATGTCGGCAGAAACCGCAGTCGAACAGCTGCTCGAGACGTTTTTGCCGCATCTCAATGTATACCTGCCGGTGTGGGCGTATGCGTTGTTCTCGGTTTGCCGTTCGTTCTTACAGGACAGCGGCTTACCGACAGCCTGCATTCTATACTTGATTGCAACGCAAGGTTTCGGCAAGACAGCAACAGCCAAAGCGCTTTGCCAGCTGTTCGACGATGCGGGCGGGTGCATGGCTGATGTCTACGACGCTGGCAGCACAATGTCTGCGATGGAGCGTGCGTTGATGACCACACGCGATCGTTCGGTGTTACTGGATGACATTTACATCGGCACCAATAAGGCAAAGCAGCGCGAGCGTCTTGCGAGCGCGGCCGCATTACTGCGGTTTGCAGCGAACGAAACCAAGCGCACCAAAACCCGAGGTTCTAAGAATATTTCGGTTAGTTGTGCTGCTGGACTGGTCGTCACGGGCGAAATCCCGATGGAGGCATCCTCGGACGTAACGCGGTGCATGATCGTGCGAATTCATGAGAAACTAGCCGATTCAAGTAATCCGGTCGATTTGGAGGCGCTTCGTCATACCGCGGCTACGGCAATGCAAGGATTTCTTTCATGGTTTGGAGAACGCTATGAGGAATTCCGTTCTCGCATTAAGTGCGAGATGGAGTCGCAGCTTGCCACTGTGAAAAACGCACCGAACGAGCGCGTGAAGATGTCGTTGTTCGAATTATACTGGCTGCTCTGCCGGTTCGCTGACTACGCGGAGGAAGTCAAAGCAATCTCGGCAGTCGCCAAAAGCAAATTTCTCCAAGCAACAGCGTACTCATTGACCCAAGTCTGGCACAACATCACCGAGGAGCTGCGCCGCATCGAAAACCTCCCGGAAACCCTTCGAGAGGCAATCGTAAGCGGAGTACAGCAACAGGAATTTTACGCATTCCGGCACAATGGCTGCCTTTGCGTTAGGCTTTCTGTGCTGACCGACTATCTGCAAAAGCTGTACCGCCGAAGTGATCTCAGCGAGCAATATGTTGCAGAGTGGCTCAATCAATGCAAGCTGCTGTCCATCGATGCCAGCAAGAAGTCCACCAAAAAAATCAAAGGCAAACGTTACCTGTGCATTCCGATTTCAAGCCTGAACCTGGGTTCACTTTAAGTGTAACGCTGCCGCGCAAATTATGCAAGAAAAAGGAGATTATTATCATGAAAACCCAAATCACTATTACCAATTCCACCACTCTTAACGATCTTCCCGACGTTCTGACCGTTGCAACGCTTGCAGCGTATCTGCATACGACCCGTCAGAATATCTGCAAGATGCTGATCGCCGGAGAAATCCGCTCCGTCAAGGTTGGCCGCTCGTACCGCGTACCCAAGGTATTCCTGCAGGAGTTTTTGAAGGGTTCCTCGCAGCAGCCGGCCTGATCGACCGGGGTCCCCACCATGATCGAACATATTTCCGCAACAATTCGTGCAAAGGGCAGGATGTGGCACACCGTCCTGTCCTATGTGGAGGACGGAAAACGGATTGAAAAGTGGAAGACTACCGGCCTTCCGCTGGCAAACACAAGCGTCGGGCACAGGAGATTGCAAATGAGCGTGCCTGCAAGTTCCGCAAGCTGGCTGAGGAGAAGAACCGCATGGAGAGCTGGGGCCTCGACACCTCAGTGCCGGACATGCTGTTCTCCGACCTGATGCAGCAATGGAAACTCCGCAAGGCACCGGCTATCTCCAAGTCTACGCTTGAGGGGTACGAACATATCCTGCGCTACGCAGACCCGTTCTTCCGCTCGCGAAATATCACCGTACAGCAGGTTACACCTGCGCTCATTCAGCGTTATCTCGATTCCCTGCAGGAGGGGCGCACTAAGCCCCTCTCCGGGAATACGATCAAAAAGCACATCGTGCTGCTGAAAAGTGTGTTCAACGAGTCCATCAAGGACGGCACTCTGGTGTATAATCCGGTACGCCGAATTGCTCCGCCTAAAATCGTTCCGTATCAGGCGCAAACCTATTCGGCAAGCGAGCTGAACGAGCTGTTTGAGGCACTCCAGGGTTCCTCTATCGAGGATATTGTTCGCGTAACGGCGTTTTACGGATTGCGCCGCAGCGAGGTATGCGGACTGCGCTGGCAAGACGTTGATTTTGAGCAGAACACGATCTATATTCGTCATAAAGTGCTCGAAACCCGTATCAACGGCCAAAGCGAAGTCATGCAGACAAACGAACTGAAAACCGAATCCAGCCGACGTGCATTCGCACTTGTGCCGACCATTCGAGAGCTGCTGCTCAAGCGTCGGCAATGGACGGAGGAAAACCGCAAGCTCTGGGGCGATTGCTACGACCATACCTACGATGAATACATCTTTACACTGGCAGACGGCAGTTTGCTCACTCCCGAACGGGTCAGCGATCGTTTTCGCGGCTTTATCGAGAGGCACGGTTTCAAGAAAATCCGTTTTCACGATCTGCGCCACTCCTGTGCAACGCTGCTGCTGCATGAGGGCTATACCCTGCAGGAAATTCAAGTGTATCTCGGTCACGCGACCTTTCAGACGACACTGCGTTATGCGCATCTGGATGCTGCCTCGAAAATCGCGGCATCGAACTGCATGGAGCATTTGCTTGGAAATGGTAAAAATAATGCGAACCTCCACGCTGCACTCCCAGACAGAAAACGCTCGAGTTCTTAATGGCTCGAGCGTTTATTCCATAAAATGTTATCGGTTGATGCTGCAAAATTTGACCGATTGTAATTGTAAAATATGACCGATTAGCATATAATAATAGCAAGATGTTGAGGTGAGTCAAATGAACCATTTAAACTATAAACCCCGCATTATCGATGCAAAAGTAGAGGAATATCTATCCGCTTTCGGTGCTGTCTGCATTGAGGGACCGAAATGGTGCGGCAAGACCTGGACTTCTGCGCAGCACAGCAAAAGCGAAATCTATATCGGCGATCCGGCTAACAACTTTCAAAACCGCCAGCTGGCAGAATTGTCTCCCGAACTGGTGCTAACCGGCGAGGCTCCGCGCTTGATCGACGAATGGCAGGAGGTTCCGCCGCTCTGGGACGCGGTGCGCTACAAGGTAGATCAGACCGCCGAAAAGGGCCAGTTTATTCTGACCGGCTCTGCCACCCCTAACCACAAGGGTGTCCTGCACAGCGGTGCAGGCCGCATTGCCAAGCTGCGTATGCGTCCAATGTCGCTCTACGAGTCGGGCGACTCCAGCGGACAGGTTTCGCTGGAAAAGCTGTGTCATGGCGAAGTTACTACAGCCATGACCGGCGAAGTAGATCTTACCAAGCTGATTGAACTGATTATCCGCGGTGGCTGGCCGGGCAGTCTGGGCTTGCCGCTCAAACAGGCTATGCTGCTGCCTGCCGAGTATCTGAATGCGGTCATTGACGATGATGTGTACCGTATCGACGGCATCAGACGCGATACACAGAAAATGCGCCTGCTGCTGCGTTCTCTGGCTCGAAATGAGAGCACAACCGTCACAAATCGAACGTTAATGCGCGATATCAAGGCGGTTGATGATGAGGATATTGACGGCGAAACGGTATCCGCCTATCTGGATATTTTCAAGCGGCTGTTCATCACGGATAATCAGCCACCGTTCGCTGCCGGTATCCGCTCCTCTGTTCGGATAAAGCAGGCGGAAAAGCGGCATTTCTCCGATCCGTCACTGGCGTGTGCCTTGCTCCGCGCAACGCCTGCCGGTTTGATTGGTGATCTGGAAACGCTTGGATTTCTATTTGAGGCACTGTGCGAGCGCGATCTGTGTATCTATGCGGAGTCGTTTGGTGCGAACCTGTATCACTATCAGGATTACCAAAATCAAGAGATCGATGCGGTAATTGAGCTGGCAGACGGTCAGTGGTGCGCTTTTGAGATCAAGCTCGGTGCAAATCAGATCGATACTGCCGCAGAAAATCTGCTTAAGATTAAGCGTCAGATTGAAGAAGATCCTCGCGGCAAGCCGCCTGCGGTGCTCTGCGTTCTGTGCGGTATGTCGAATGCCGCCTATCGGCGCGCCGATGGTGTTTTTGTTGTTCCAATCACGGCGCTGAAACCTTAACTAACCTCTCGAATAAGCACAAAATAAGCACCATTCTTGGTGCAAGCCTGCGAGAAATCTGCGAGAAGTCGGTCAAACCGACTGATTTCACAGTTATTCCCTATTTTCAAACATCTCTGAAAAGTTCAGAAAAATACCGATAATACAGCAAAAGCTCCTGTAATCCATCAACAGATTACAGGAGCTTTCTGGTGCCGCCAGCCGGAATCGAACCGGCACGGTTTTAAGGCCGGGGGATTTTAAGTCCCCTGCGTCTACCAGTTCCGCCATGGCGGCGTGTATTTATTATAACAGAATGGGCACGGTCTGTCAAACCGTGCCCACTGCAAAAAAACGATTTCACGCGGCGCCGCACGAACTCCGCAAAGTGCCGGAGCTTTTCCTGTGCGGTGCTGTCTCAGTTTTTATTGAATACAGATTTATCGAGCGCGCCGTCCTGATGTGCAACGATCGTGGTGCAGACCGCGTCGCCGGTAATGTTGACCGCAGTTCGCGCCATATCAAGAATACGGTCGATACCCATGATCAGGCCGATGCCGGCAACCGGCAGACCGACCGAATCGAATACCATCGCGAGCGTGATCAGGCCGACAGACGGAACGCCTGCGGTGCCGATGGATGCGAGAGTCGCCGTCGCGATAACGGTCAGATAATCCGCCGGAGTCAGCGTAATGCCGAACGCCTGCGCGACGAATACGACCGCAACGCCCTGCATGATGGACGTGCCGTCCATATTGATGGTCGCGCCGAGCGGAATGGTAAAGGACGAAATACGGCGGTTAACGCCGATCTTTTCCTCCAGCGTGTCGATATTCATCGGGATCGTCGCATTGGAGGTAGCCGTCGAGAAGGCGAAGCCCATAACCGGAGCAAACTTCTTGAGGAAGCGCAGCGGATTGAGGCGCGTAAACAGCGCAAGCAGGACCTGGTATACGCCGCAGCACTGGATGAACAGCGCGAGCAGAACCGCGCCCATATACTTGAACATCGGGACCATCGCAGAGAAACCGAGACCGGCGAACGTCTTTGCGATCAGGCAGAATACACCGATCGGCGCCAGACGCATGACCATCATGGTCATCTCCATCATGATGTCGTTGCCCTGCTGGAAGAAGTTCGTGACGAGCTGGGTCTTATCCTGCAGTTTCGCAAGGATGATGCCGATGATCAGCGCAAAAACGATGACCTGGAGCATTTCGCCGTTCGCGAGCGCACCGATCGGGTTCTTCGGGATTATATTGAGGATGGTCTCCGCGAAGCTGACCGACTGGCCGCCCTCAATGCCGGTCTCGACCTGCTGCACCTGCGACATATCCAGACCGATGCCCGGCCTGATGAGCAGGCCAATGCCGAGAGCGACTGCGACTGCCATCATGGTCGTCAGGATATAGAAGCCGATGATCTTGATGCCGACCTTGCCGAGGGTCTTGCTGTCACCGATCGCGGTCGCGCCGCAGATCAGCGAGCAGAAAACCAGCGGTACGACAAGCATCTGCATCAAACGGATGAAGCCCTGACCGATGACATAGAAAACACCGTTTATCAATACATTCTGCACAAATTCCACGTCAGACGCGGCGACATGCAGCACAATACCCAGAATGGCGCCCACAATCAGCGCAATAAAGATCTGCGTTGTCAGACCGATTTTCTTTTTCTCTTTCGCTCCGCTCACTTGTGCGCACCTCCCTTTTTCGTGCTGAAATAGTCCGCAAGCGCGGTCTTCCAGTCCGGCATCTGATACAGACCGGTGATGCGCAGCATCATGTTGTCGAGCAGCGTAAAGCGCGGACGCAGCTCGGTGTTCTCCGCCGCGGAGATGACCGGGATACTGTCCATGCCGTTCAGACGCAGGATTTCGCGCGCCCACTCCGCGCGCGAGCACGAGCCGTCGCAGGAGGCATGATACAGGCCGAACTCACGGGTGTGCATCAGGCACTCGATAAAGCCTGCCAGCGCGTCCGCAGAGGTCGGAGAGGAGATCTCGTCCTCCGGCAGCACGACCTTGCCGTCCTTTTTCGCGTTGTCGAGCACGCGGTCGACAAAATCATACGAACCGACGCCGTACAGCCACGAGGAGCGCACGATAACGTGCTTGTCGGTCAGCTCGCGAACGAGCTTCTCGCCGGCATACTTGCTCTTGCCGTACATAGTGGTCGGATGCGCGTCGTCGAACTCGCACAGCGCCGCGTCATCGTCGCCGTCGAATACGTCATCGGTCGAGATCTGGATGAGCTTCGCATCGATACGGCGCGCTGCGACCGCAAGGTTTCTCGCACCGATGGCGTTGATCTTGTACGCTTCCTCAGGCTTTTCCTCGCAGGCGCGCACATCGGTCAGACCGGCGCAGTTGATGATAACATCCGGGTGGTTGAGGTCGGCAAAGCGGCCGGCCTCGCGTGCGTCCTCGATCGGGACGTCGCGGTCGCTCGTGACGAGCTTATAGTCGGTGTTGCCGCTGAACCGGTGATAAAGCGCAGAACCGAGCCGTCCGCCCGCACCCGCGATCCATACTCGCGTGATACTCATAGTGCATCTCTCACTCTCATAGTTTTGTAAATACTGCTGCTTTCCGCACGCCGTATATTCGCATATATCAGCAATATTTTATTTATTATAGCATAATTTGAATGGAATTCCAACATCCACAATAAAAATACATTGCTCTGCCGATAAAGTTTTGTCTCACGAGGCAAACGCAGCCGCGCGGCAGCGCGCATGGAATAGCGTTTGCTGCGCAAACGCAAGAAAACCGAGGACATGCGCCTCGGTTTTCTTACTTTAAGAAGGAGAAAGTTTCCGCATGGGAACTTTCGGACGACTCGTGTTCTGCGAAGTCAGAACACAGCTTGTCGGCGAAACGTCAGTTTCGCGGCAGCTTCTTACATCATGTCGAGCAGCTTGTAGCAGCGCGCCTTGGTATAGCTCTGCTTGAAGCTGTACGACGCGAGCTGCTTCTGCGTGCTGTCCTCGGTCGCGCTCGCGGCATTTTCCGCGCCGCTGTCGCGCTCCGCGACCCACTGCTTGTAGTTTTCCTCTTCGGACGCATACTGGTCTGCGTTGAGCACGCCCGCCAGATAATCGTACATTTCGCTCAGCAGCTCATCCCACTGCTCGAACGAGCTTGCCGTCATGGCCAGCTCATCCTCTGCGTTCGCTGCCGAAGAGATCTTGAGATCGTCGCTCTCCAGCTCGTCCATCTCGCTCGAGAACTCCTGCCTGCGCTCGGATTTCTTCTGCTCGTTCTCCTGCTGCTGCTGTGCGCTGTCTTTTGCGGACTGGAGCTTGTTCTTCATGTCCTCGACCTGCTTCCTCTGCTCGTCGGTCAGCGAGGAGTCCTGCTCGAGCGAATCGAGCTTGCCGGAGGCCGCATCCAGCTTGTCATCCTCCAGATAGCCCTGCGCCTCCTCCAGATCGGAAGCAAAAGTGCTGTCCGACTGTGCGCTCTGCGCCTTGCTGAGCAGATCCTCGATGGACTTGGACATGGTGGAGTCCTTGTCGGTCACGCGGTCGCGCAGCTGCTTAAGCGCCGCGATGGCCTCGGTGTACTGCTCGTTATCTACATAATCCTCCGCATTCTGGTAGTCGCGGATAAGCTGCATCGCCGCATTGATCGCGGTCGGGTCCTTGGCCTCCTCCGCCGCCTTTTCATAGTACGAAAGCGCCTTGTCGAAGTCGCCGCGGTCCATATACTTCTCCGCAAGCGTCAGATTTTCGTCGTTTTTGTGATGGTTCATGAAGAACCACACGCCGCCGCCGATGAGTGCCGCGACGAGCAGCACGACGAGCGTCACGACCGCTGCGCGCCTGCCCCTGGACGGCTTGCGGTATACGCGGTCATCCGGGTCGGGACGGCCGCCGTAATAGGTCGTGCGCGGTGCGTCCTGCGTCGGACGGGCTTCCGGGCGCTGCTGCGGCACGCGGGGCGCTGCCGCCGGCTGTTCGGATGTATCTGCGAGCGGATCGATGGCCATGGTCTCCTCGGCATCCTCGAGCGCCTGCCGGCTCTGTCTGCGCGCCGCATCGAACGCCGAAAGGTCGATGCTGCCGTCCGCCGGGGCGCCGCCTGCGTTCCGCAGCTCCTCGGGCAGCGTGGTGAACACCTCGGTCTCGTCGCTCACGCCGGTCTGCTCAACGGGCGCGCCGCAGAACGGGCAGAACTTGCCCCCTGCATAGGGCAGCTCCCTGCCGCATTTCTTGCAAAGCATGGATATTTCCTCCTGTGAAATAAAAATTCGTGTGTATATTCTAATCCAATGATATAGTATAGCACAGCACGCGCCGGTTGTAAACCGGCAGGAGACGGCCGGAACGCCATTTATGCGAACATCAGTTTGCTTTGTCCCGGGAAATGTGGTAGAATAAGTTCATACTATGTATGAAGGAGCCTTTACATGCCGACCGCACAGGAAATTCTCAAACAGTACTTCGGCTACGACAGCTTCCGTCCGGGACAGGACGAGCTCGTGCAGGCCATTCTTTCCGGGCGCGACACGCTCGGCATCATGCCGACCGGCGCCGGCAAGTCCATCTGCTATCAGGTCCCGGCGCTCGCGCTGCCCGGACTGACGCTCGTCATCTCGCCGCTCATCTCGCTGATGAAGGATCAGGTCGGCGCGCTGAATGAGGCCGGCGTCCCGGCCGCCTGCATCAACAGCGCCCTGTCGTTCGAGGAGATGCGCGACGCGCTGTATTTCGCCGGACGCGGGGAATACAAGCTGCTCTATGTCGCGCCCGAGCGGCTGACCGCGCCGTTCTTCCTCGATTTCGCACGCCGCGTGCCGATTTCCATGGTGACGGTGGACGAGGCGCACTGCATCTCGCAGTGGGGACAGGATTTCCGCCCGAGCTATCTGAAGATCCTCGACTTTCTTGCCTCCCTGCCCCAGCGCCCGCTCGTTTCCGCCTTCACCGCGACCGCGACCGCCGAGGTCCGCGACGACATCATCCGTGCGCTCGGTCTCGAGGACCCGTTCGTCATCACGACCGGCTTCGACCGCCCCAATCTGTACTTCGCGGTCGAAAAACCGTCCTCCAAGCCCTCCGCCCTGCTTGCGCACCTGCTCCAGCGGCGCGACAAGAGCGGTATCGTCTACTGCTCGACGCGCAAGACAGTCGAGGAGGTGTGCGACATGCTGCTGAGCCGCGGTCTGCCCGCGACGCGCTACCACGCCGGTCTCGACCCCGAGGAGCGCCTCGCCAATCAGGACGACTTCCTGTACGACCGCAAGACCATCATGGTCGCGACCAACGCCTTCGGCATGGGCATCGACAAGTCCAACGTCTCGTTCGTCATTCACTATAATATGCCGAAGAACATGGAGAGCTATTATCAGGAGGCCGGACGCGCCGGACGCGACGGCGAAGCGGCGGACTGCATCCTGCTGTACAACGGGCAGGATGTGCGTACTGCGGAATTTCTCATCGAGCACAGCCACGAGAATGACGACGACTCCATCGACGAGAAAACGCGCCGTGCGCTCATTGAGCGCGATATGGAGCGCCTCCGTCAGATGACGTCCTACGCAACGACGACCGACTGTCTGCGCCGGTATATCCTGAACTATTTCGGTGAAAAGGCGCCCGTCTGCTGCGGTCACTGCGGAAACTGCGACACGAATTTTGAAGAAGTAGACGCGACGATGGACGCGCGCAAGATCCTGTCCTGCGTCTACCGTCTCGACGAGCGGCGGCTGCATTTCGGCAAAACCGTCGTCGCCGCCGTGCTCACAGGCAGCAAGATCGAGCAGATCGGCCGTTTCAGCCTCCACACGCTCTCGACCTACGGCATCATGAGCGAGCAGACCGCCGTGCGCGTGCGGCAGCTCATCGACGTCCTGCTCGAGCGCGGCCTGCTGACCGCCGACCCCGAGCGTTACAACGCGCTTTTCCTCACGAAGACCGGCAACGCCCTCATGCGCGGCCGGGGTGAGCTGCATATCCGCCTGCCGCGCGAGAAAAAGCCCGAGACCGTCCGCCGCACCGAGGAGCTGTCCGCCGATGTGGATGAAAAGCTGTTCGAAAAGCTGCGCGCACTGCGCACAAAGGTCGCACAGCGCGCCGGTGTGCCGCCGTATGTCGTGTTCTCGAACGCGACGCTCGCGGACATGGCCGCGCGGCAGCCGAAGAGCGAATACGAGCTGCTCGGCGTGCGCGGCGTAGGCGAGGCCAAGGCGCGCCGTTACGGCGCGGAATTCGTCGATTGCATCCGCGACTATCTGGAGGAAAACTGATTATTTTTCTGCTTTTCGCCGCTCGATCATGCCGTAAAGCTCCTCGAGCGCGTCCGACAGCGTGCCGACCCGGTCGATCAGGCCGATCTCCTGCGCCTCGCGGCCGGAAATGACCGTACCGACGTCGGCAGTCAGCTGTCCGGTCTCGCGCATCAGACCGGCCAGCCGTTCCGGCTGGATATGCGAATGCCCCGTGATGAAATCGCTGATGCGCTCCTGTATCTTCGCGAGATATTCAAACGCCTGCGGCACCGCGATGATCGTCCCGTTGATGCGCACGGGATGAATGGTCATGGCGGCGGAAGCCGCGATAAAGCTGCGCCGTGCCGCTACCGCGAGCGGCACGCCGATCGAATGCCCGCCGCCGAGCACGAGCGAAACGGTGGGCTTTGTCATACCCGCGATCAGCTCCGCGATGGCGAGTCCGGCCTCGACGTCGCCGCCTACCGTGTTCAGCAGCACGAGCAGACCATCAATGTCCTCTGCCTGCTCGACCGCCGCGATCTGCGGGATGAGATGCTCGTACTTGGTGGTCTTGTTCTGCGCCGGCAGCTCCATATGTCCCTCGATCTGGCCGACGATGGTGATGCAGTGCACGGTCCCCCGCGCGGTATGCGCGGTGATGGAGCCGGTCTCGGCGATGCTGCTGCGCTCGGGCGCCGGGACGGCGGTGATCTCTTCTGCCATGGATACGCTCCTCTCCGTCTGTGGATAATTCTCTCGTCTGTGTGAGTTTTCCACAGACGCGCCGGTTTTATGTACACCGCCCGCTCGACAAAATATTACAGACGGTAAATGCCAAATCGGCCACTGGTCAGAAGATTGACCGCCCTATACAAAAAGTTATCCACTTTATCCACAACGTTATCCCCAGCACACCTGTGGAAACCCCTGTGGATAAAGTGGATTACTCGCCGGGAACGCCGCCCCTCTCCCCTGTTTTTCCGCGCAGGCCGCTTATTCCCCAAACACCACTTGCCGTATATCGGGAAATTTGCTACAATACTAATACAGAATGCGACTACACGCAAAATTTTTATGGAGTTGATAAATAATGAGCAATCCTATCGTTACCATCGAAATGGAAAACGGCGGCATCATCCGCGCCGAGCTGTACCCCGAAGTTGCGCCGAACACCGTCCGCAACTTTGTCTCCCTGGCGAGCAAGGGCTTCTATGACGGCACCATCTTCCACCGCGTCATCCCGGGCTTCATGATCCAGGGCGGCGACCCGGACGGCACCGGCATGGGCGGCCCGGGCTACGAGATCCGCGGCGAGTTCACCCACAACGGCTTCCAGAACGACCTGCTGCACACCCGCGGCGTACTGTCCATGGCGCGCACCGCAGACCCGAACTCCGCAGGCAGCCAGTTCTTCATCATGACCGACGACGCGCCGCATCTGGACAACGAGTACGCTTCCTTCGGCATGGTCATCGAGGGCATGGACGTTGTTGACGCCATCGTGAACACCAAGCGCGACTGGCACGACCGTCCGCGCGAGACCCAGCGTATGAAGACCGTTACCGTCGACACGCAGGGCGTCGAGTACGACGAGCCGGAGAAGGTCTGATCCTTCGGACGATGACTGCGGACAGACTGTTTGAGAAAGAAGGAACCGGTATTGCCATATACCACAGCTGATATCTTTATCCTGTCCGCCGCAGGCTGCATGGGTACGGACCGCGACGGACTGGACTCCATCCTCGCCGGAAATGAGGAGGGCGCAAAGGGCTGCTGTCTCTCGGTCGACATGACCTCGGACGGCATCGCCGTGCTCTCGTCGGACGGATATGTTCTCGCGCCGAACGGCGGCGCGGTGGCCGTCTGCGACCACACTTATACCGAGCTGCGCAAGGTCGCGCCCCGTCTGCTCCCTGTGGGACAGGCGCTCGACCTCGCGCGCGCCTGCCGGTCGAAGATCGCCATCACGCTGCGCGACCCGAGCCTGCTGCCGCAGATGCGCATGACCCTGCGTCAGACCGATTATCTGGACGACGCGGTCTTTGTCGGTCTGGGACTGGTGGAGGCGGCACGCCTCGCGGCGGCCAACCCCGACCTGCACATCATGGGCGAAATGCCCGCGGTTCCCGACAACATCGCAGCGCTCGTGAACGCCTCACAGACGACCGGCCTGTTCGGCCTGCGCGCCGCGCCGGCTCATCTTACGCCGCCTCTGCTCCGCGCCTGCCGCGCCGCAGGGCTGTTTACCATGAGTCTGCCGACGAACGACCCGCGCACGCTCGACACGCTCATTCGCGGCGGCGTCAACTTCATCGAGACCTCCCGTCCCGACCTCGCCGCAGCGCTCCTGCCCGAAGGCAAAAAGGCCCGGCCGCAGCGCTTCCCGATGCGCGGCATTGACTGAATCGAGGAAAAGGCACCTTATGCACCAGCGTGCACGAGGTGCCTTTTTTCTGCCCTTATGCGTTTTTTCGTTATTTATATTGAATTTTTCGCAGTCATTGTTTTACATTTTCTCTTTTTCTCCGCCGTTTCCTGTGTTATACTATGATAAGGTGGCACAGCGAAAGCTGCGGCGGTATCGCCATAAAGGTCAAATTATCCCTTTCCTCGCTGTAATACCATTTCTTCGAAGGGTTGTTCACTATGGAAAAAATCAAGCGGCTTCTCCTCTACGCCGGAGCAACTCCGGAAGAATTCGCCCAGGTCCAGCAGGAGATGCATCTCTACAATTACAACCGGCTTGTCGCGTTTCTCGCGATCAGCATCGTCTTTCTTCTGATTTCCGCCGTCTATGCGGTTTTCAGCGCTGTGCTCGCGCCCAACCTCCCGGCCTATCTCATCGTGCTCGGCATTTCCTGCCTTCTGCTTCCGATCACGCTTTATGTCGGACGGCGCAGCAGAGCCGGTCTGCAGATCTGTCTTTCTCTGTTTCTGAGCTCGCTGTATTCGCTCAGCATCTATCTCAGCACCGTGACCAGTCCGGGCGGACCGGCAACCGCATTCATCGCCTTTCTGCTCACACTTCCCACGCTGTTCATCATGCCGCCGCTCGAAAACATGTGCAGCGTCGTCATCTGGGATATGCTGTTTTTTCTCTTTGTATCCGCCAGCAAGGACGCGAGGATCATCCAGATCGATATGCTCAACGGTATCATATACGGCTGCATCTCGATCATCGCTTCGACCTATGTCATGCACATGATGATGCAGAATTTCATCACCCGCGCCAGGCTCCGCTACGTTGCGGAAAACGACCAGACCACCGGTCTGCGCAATCGAAACGCCTTCGAACGCGAGCAGAACGATATTCCCGGCCGCTGTCGGCGCACGCTCAGCTGCGTTTACATGGACATCAACGGCCTGCACGAGCTGAACAACGCCATGGGGCATCAGGCCGGCGACATCATGCTGCGCGAGGTGGCGGACGAGCTGAAAAAGCAGTTCGGTGATGAGCTGACCTACCGCATGGGCGGCGACGAATATGTCGCGTTCGCGCCCGACCTGTCCGAGGACAGGCTGCACGAAAAGGTGCGCACCTTCTCCCTCGCCATCGAGCAGAAGGATTATCACGCCGCTCTCGGCTGGGCAACCTGCGAGACTGCGTCGCTGCGCATGGAAAATCTGCTCCGCATCGCGGAGACCCGTATGTATCAGGCAAAGAGCGCCTACTATCAGGATAAAAATATCCTGCCCCGCGGCCGCTGACCTGCCGCTTTTCCCCTGTTTTCTGCCTTCGTTTTTGTTATAATAAGGCTGAACGAAAGCAAAAGAAGGAGTTTTCATGAAAATATTCAAAAACCGGCGCGGCTTTACGCTCGTCGAGCTGATCGTTGTGCTCGTCATTCTCGCGATACTCGCCTCGCTCCTCATCCCCGCCCTCACCGGCTATATCGACAGGGCCAGACGCGACCAGGTCGTCGCGGAGACCCGTATGCTGCACGAGGCCGTCCAGACCGCCGCAGGCGAAGCGTATGCGTCGAATGAGTGGGGCACGATCGATGGTTCCGGCAATCCACTGACCTCTCTTTTCACCGTAGCGAATAAGGACGGCACCTATCATACGGGTAAATATAAAGGCCAACAGTCCTCTACTCTGAAAAGCCGCTATGATGAGATCGTCAAGCTTGCTGAGGTTCCGAGCCTGACCGACGGCAAGGGCAGCTTTTTCGCTATTACAGATACCAAAGGCGCTGTTCACTGCATTCTTTACAACACCGGCCGCGGCCTGCTCGGCGCGTATTTCCGGGAGACCGGAGAATACAAGGTCTATGATGAACAGAAGAATATCGACAACTATCTCAAGTCCTATGCATCCTGTATTGACTCTGTGATCTCCACCGTGATCGGCAGCGCTGAGGAGAGTCCCTGGTCTCAGCAGACAATTGACCGCACCCTGACCGAATAACTTCAAAAAACCGCCTGTTTTCCCATGAAACGAGCGGTTTTTTACTTATTCTTTACACAGTATTCGCACATATATCATATCCTTGCGGTATACTAACGTCAGTCAAAAATTATTATGCCGCTCTGCGGCCTTCTGAAAGGGGGATTCGACCATGACAGACGCGATCTGGAATCAGGGATATACACAGAACCGAGAGCTGTCCTGGCTTGAATTTAATGCGCGCGTACTGGCCGAGGCGGAGGATGAGACCGTTCCTCTGCTCGAACGATTCAAATTTCTTGCGATTTTCACCAGCAATCTGGATGAATTTTTCATGATCCGTGTCGGCAGCCTGACCGATATGGCGGCGCTCGAGCCGAACCGCCGCGACACCAAGTCCGGTCTCACCGCCGGAGAACAGCTCAGCCGCATCTATGCGGCGGTAGAGCCGCTGTACGCGCGGCGCGACGCAGCGTTCCGCGATGTTGACGCCCGCCTCGCGCAGGAGGATCTGTGCCGCACCTCCATGGACGAGCTCGACAGCAGCGAGCGGAAATATATCAAACAGTATTTCAACACCATGATCGCGCCGGTGCTGTCGCCGCAGGTCGTGGACTCGCACCACCCCTTCCCTCACCTCGAGGGCAAGGTGCTGCACATCGCCGTGCTGCTCAGCCACAAGAAGAACGAGCGGCTCGGCCTGATCCCCGTGCCGGCCTCCCTGCCGCCGATCACCTTCCTGCCGAACGACAAGCGCCGCTATCTTATGACCGAGGACATACTTCTCGCCTTCGCGGACAGTATTTTCGAAATGTACGATGTGCTCGAAAAGACGGTCTTCTGCGTCACGCGAAACGCAGATGTGCCGCTCGATGATGAGCCGTTCGGCTCGGAGCAGGTCGATCTGCGCAAGAAAATGGAGCGCATGCTGCGCCAGCGCCGCCGCATGGCGATCGTCCGCGTCGAGCTCAGCCGCCCGGTGTCCTCTCACTTCAAGGAGTGCCTCCACAAGCGTTTCGAAGTCACCGACGAGCAGATCTTCCTCTCCCGCAGTGCGCCGCTGCGCATGAGCTACGCCTTTTCTCTGGGCGATTATCTGAGCGACGGCCGACGCTCCCGCCTGAGTGATCCTCCGTTCATTCCGCAGCAGCCTGCCATGCTCCCGGCCGGACAGAGCCTGCTCAAGACCGCGCTTCAGCGCGATGTGCTGCTTTCCTATCCGTATGAGAGCATGGAGCCCTTTCTCCAGATGATCCGCGAGGCGGCAAACGACCCGTCCGTCCTCTCCGTCCGCATCACGATCTACCGTCTCGCGAGCAAGGCGAAGCTGGTCGAATATCTGTGCGCGGCGGCGGAAAACGGCAAAGATGTGACCGTTCTGATCGAGCTGCGCGCCCGTTTTGACGAGCAGAACAACATCGACTGGTCCGAGCGTCTGGAGGAAGCCGGATGCAAGATCATCTACGGCTTTGAGGACTATAAGGTGCATTCCAAGATCTGCCTCATCACGCGCCGGGAGCGCGGCGGCGTGCGCTATATCACGCAGGTCGGCACCGGCAACTACAACGAAAAAACCGCCCGTCAGTATACCGATGTTTCGCTCGTCACCTCGAGCGAGTCCATCGGCATAGATGCCGCGCAGTTCTTCAACAATATGGCCATGAGCAACCTCAACGGACGTTATAACCGGCTGCTCGTCGCGCCGACCAGCCTCAAAAACAATATCCTGTCGCTCATGGACAGCGAGATCGCCAAGGGCAGCGACGGCTACATCCTGCTCAAATTCAACTCGCTGACCGACATCGACATGATCGAGAAGCTGCACGAGGCATCCTGCGCCGGCGTTACCGTGGAAATGATCATCCGCGGCATCTGCTGCCTGCTTCCCGGCGTTCCCGGAAAGACCGAAAACATCACCGTTACCAGCATTGTCGGCCGTTTTCTCGAGCATTCGCGTATCTATGTGTTCGGCCGCGGCGAAAATGAGAAAATGTACATTTCCTCGGCCGATCTGATGACGCGAAACACCGAGCGCCGCGTTGAAATCGCCTGCCCGATCGACAGTCCGGCGGTCCGCGCACGGCTGCATGATATTCTGTTCGCCATGCAGCACGATACGGTCAAGGCGCGCGTGCTTCAGCCCGACGGCAGCTACCAGAAAAAGCCTGCCGTCCCCGAACCGATCTGTGCGCAGGATCTGCTGATGCAGCAGGCCGTCAGCATGGCGCGCGAGCAGGCGCAGCACGCCTCCGAGGAGGAGCGCGGCCTGCTGCACTGGCTGCGCCGGCTGTTTGTAAAAGACTGATCTTATCCCCCATATACGTCAAAACCGAGGACTCTGTCCTCGGTTCAGTCTGTCGATAAAGTCTGTTTTCACGCCAAAACAGCAGTCGCGCGGCAGCGCGCATTCAAAAGCGTTTGCTGCGCAAACGCATGAAAACCGGGGGCGTGTACCTCGGTTTTCATACTTTAAGAGGGAGAAAGTTTCCGTATGGGAACTTTCGGACGTCCGTGTTTTGCGAAGTCAAAACACAGATTGTCGGAAAAACGATAGTTTTTCGACAGTCTCAACCGAGGACTCTGTCCTCGGTTCTGCTTTTATATTCTCTTGCCGTTGAAATTCTGCGCGGCGGCGGCACAGCCGCTCTCGATAATGCACGCAGCGGCGCTTACCGCATCCTCGCAGGCCTTGTCGATCGCCTTCTGATCCTCTTCGGGGAACCTGCCGAGCACCCACGCGGCAAGATCATAGTCCGGGCGCGGCTTTTTGCCGACACCGATCTTCACGCGAGGGAAATCCTCGCTGCCAAGGTGGTAAATGATGTTCTTCAGACCGTTCTGGCCGCCGGCGGAGCCCTTCGGGCGCACGCGCAGCGTGCCGACATCGAGCGACACATCGTCCGACAGCACGATCACGCGCTCGGGCGGTATCTTGTAGAACGATGCCGCGTCGCGCACCGCCTCGCCGGACAGGTTCATGAACGTCTGCGGCTTGAGGAACAGCACGCGCTTGCCGCCGAGCATGCCCTCCCCTGCGAGCGCCTTGAACTTCATGCGGTCGATCTTCTGGCCGCTGCGCGCGCAGTAGCTCTCCAGCGCACGGAAACCGGCGTTGTGGCGCGTGTTGTCGTACTTGCTGCCCGGGTTTCCCAGACCGACAACGAGCCACTCGATCGGCTGCGCCGCTTTTGCGGTCTTTTCTTCCTCTAATTTCTTGAAAATATCGAATACTGACATGGTTTACTCCGAAAAAATTGACATTCTCTGTCGTTTCTGATATATTATTGACGGACATCGCTTCGCGGTTGGCACTCCTTGTGAAAGGAGTGATGCTTTATGAAAAAATTCGTGAGAATTTTAGTCTGTATCGCCCTTGTGCTTTACATTCTTGTCATAAAAGCGTACTAACCGCTCGGCTGGTCCCCAAGCGGTTAGTATCTAAATAATTCAACTGCAAAAGGCCAACCGCACAGCGGTGTCCTTCTATCTGTATTATACCCACTCGCCTCCCGTCTGTCAAGGCGCGGAAGCGGGTGTTTTTTACTCTACGGACAGGATATAATAGTACACCGGCTGACCGCCGTTGATGACCGAGATCTCCATATCCTTGTTTGCCTTGTGAAGCAGGTTTTCGACCTCTGCGGCCTGCTCCTCCGTCACGCCTTCGCCGAAGATCACGGTCGCAAAGGCGCTGTCATCGGAAACCATCTCGCGCACGAGCTTTTTCAGCACGCTCGTCTCGCGGCCGCTGGCGCACAGCCTGCCCTCGCTGAGCGAAAGATACTCGCCCTGCTTGATCTTTTTGCCGTCGAACTCGCTGTCGCGCGCCGCATACGTCACTTGACCGCTGCGAACATGAGACGCGGCCTCGGTCATCGCGGTCGCAAGCTCGGTATCCTGCTCGGCGTCCGGATCGACCGCGAGCATCGCGGAAATGCCCTGCGGAATGGTTTTGGTCGGAACGACGACCAGCTTTTTCTCCTCAGACAGATGAACCGCCTGCTCGGCCGCCATGATGATGTTTTTGTTGTTCGGCAGCACGAAAACGACCTCTGCCGGAACCGAATCGACCGCGCGGATGATATCATCAGTCGAGGGGTTCATGGTCTGACCGCCCTGAACGACGGCATCTGCGCCGAGATCGGTGAACAGGCTCTTGAGGCCCCCGCCTGCTGCGACGGCAACAAAGCCGTACTTTTTCTCTGCCGGCACGATCACGCGCTCCTTCGGCGTGTCCGCCGTGCCCTCGATGACCTTCGCGGTGTGCTGCTCGCGCATATTCTCGATCTTTACCGTGAGGAGCGGGCCGAATTTCAGACCCTCCTCCAGCGCCTTGTTCGGCTGGTCGGTGTGCACGTGCACCTTTACGATGTCATCATCCTCGACCACAACGAGCGAGTCGCCGATATCGTTCAAGATCGCACGCAGACGGCCGACATTGCGCGCCTTGTCCTTGCGTTCTGCGATAAATTCGGTGCAGTATGTGAACGTGATGTCCTCGTCGCGGATCGCCTCGAAGTTCGCCGCCGCCCTGGCCGGCTGCTCGACCGTGCGCTCCTTATGGATGCCGCGCATCGCATCGAGCATTCCCTCTAAGATCGTGATAAAGCCAAAGCCGCCGGCGTCCACGACGCCCGCCTTTTCGAGCACCGGGTTCTGATGCACGGTCTCCGCGAGCGCAGCTCTGCCGTGCTCGACGATCGCCGCGAGCACCTGCTCGGCGGAAAGCGAGTCATCTGCCTGACACTGCTCTACCGTTTTCTGCGCCGCAACGCGCGATACGGTCAGGATCGTACCCTCTGCCGGCTTCATGACCGCCTTGTACGCCGTATCTACGCCCTCGCGCAGCGCAAGCGCCAGATCGCGGCCGTTCGCCGCCTCGGTCTCGCGTAATTTTTTCGCCATGCCGCGGAACAGCAGCGACAGGATAACGCCGGAGTTGCCGCGCGCGCCGCGCAGCAGTGCCGAAGCCGTCGTATCCGCCGCCTTTGCAAGCGTCGGCTCGCTCAGCTTCGCCAGCTCGTTCATCGCCGCCGTCATGGTCATCGACATGTTCGTGCCCGTATCGCCGTCCGGCACCGGGAAAACGTTCAGCTCGTTGATCTGTTCCTTCTGTTCGGTAATGGCGAGTGCGCCCTCGGTCACCATGAACTGAAACAGCGCACCGTTGATTTTCGTATCTGCCATCTAAAAAACTCTCCTAAATTCCCCTTCCGGGTCTTTTACCGCGCCAGAGCGCGGTCATTCCGTACCGTTTTACTCTTTTCTGCCTGTCTCAGGCACGGATGCTCTCGACGTAAACGTCTACATTCTTTACGTCCACGCCGGTCAGGCGCTCGACATGGTAGCGAACCTCGCTGATGATCGAGCGGCAGACGGTCGCAATATTTACGCCGTGATCGACCGCAATATGCAGGTCGATATTGACCCCGCCGTCAGGCGCTTCGGTCACCTTTACGCCGCGCGACTGGTTTTCGCGTCCGAGCAGATGCGCCAGTCCGTCCGTCATCGAGCGGATGGTCATGCCCTTTACGCCGAAGCAGAGCGAAGCTGCGTAGCCTGCAATGCCGGCGAGAACCTCGGTCGTGATTTCGATATATCCGAGATCGGTCTTGATCGTCATAAAAAAACCTCCCTGCGTCTGCTTTCGCATCAAATGATCTTCCGCCTTTTCGGAACCCATTCGTAGTTTACTATATCATATACTAAATTCACAGAAAATACAAGTACATGCACTGATATTGAACATCCCGCCGGCGGAATGCAGGACAAAACCGTGCGGCAAACGTGCAGTTTTTCTGTTTTTCTTCAAACAAATGTTTGCATTCACTCGCGAAACACGATATAATAAGGTATAATTCCGAACACATGTTCCAACGGTATTGAGAGGGAGACCGCAGCATGAAAAAAATATCTGATAAACAGCAGAATATTCTTGATTTTATAAACTCATTTTCCATGGAGCACGGCTATCCGCCATCCGTGCGCGAGATCTGCGCAGAGGTCGGTCTGCGCTCGACCTCCACCGTGCATGCCCATCTGAAGAAATTACAGGAGGCCGGCTATCTTGAGGCGAGCGACCACAAATCCCGCGCGCTCGCGCCGGTCAGCGGCGCCTCCATGGTGCCGCGCGTGCCCATTCTCGGCCGCGTCACCGCCGGCATGCCGATCCTCGCGGTCGAGGAGCACATCGGCTATGTGCCGTTCGAGCCGGCGGCGAGCGGCGGCAAATACTACGCGCTGCGCATCCGCGGCGACTCGATGATCGGCGTCGGCATCATGAACGACGACCTCGTCATCATCCGTCAGGACGTCGAGGCGCGCGACGGCGACATCGTGATCGCGCTGCTCGAGGACGAGGCGACCTGCAAAACGCTCTGCCTGACGCCGGACGGCGTGTGGCTGCGCCCGGAGAACCCGGCGTACCCGCTCATCGACGGCACCGGCTGCCAAATCCTCGGCGTTGTCAAAGCAGTTTACAGAGAATACTAATTAGACTGTCGCGAAACTAACGTTTCGCCGACAATCTGTGTTCTGACTACGCAGAACACGAGTCGTCCGAAAGTTCCCATACGGAAACTTTCTCCCTCCAGGGGTATAAAAACCGAGGTACACGCCCCCGGTTTGCTCTCATTGCATAGCTTTCAAGGTTAGAGGCCTACGGGCTATGCGTTTGCCTTGCAAACGCTTTTTCATACGCGCTCTCGCGCGATTCGCGATTACTATTTTGCGTAAAGAATAGACTGTATCCGCAGATTTCAGCAGGGGAGACATCATGCCAGCCATCACAGACAGCGTACAGTTCGTCAAGGGCATCGGCCCGAAAAAGGTGAAGCTGTTCGAAAAACTGCATATTTCGACCTTGCAGGACGCGCTGGAGACCTATCCGCGCGACTATGAGGACCGCACGCAGATCACGCGCATCGCGGACATCGCAGATGAGGACCGATATGCCGTGCGCGCAATTCTCGGCACCGAGCCGAAGGTCAGCCGCATCCGCAAGGGCATGACGCTCGTCAAATGCACGATCTTTGACGAAAGCGGCTCTCTCGGCGTCACCTGGTTCAATCAGCCCTATATCACGGCGCAGCTGCGCGTCGGGCAGGAATACCTGTTTTACGGCAGGGTGCAGGGCTTCGGCCGGGCGCGGCAGATGATCTCTCCGCAGGCGGAAAAAGTCGCGGAAAACGACCAGAATCCCGGCCGTATCGTGCCGGTCTATCCGCTGACCGCCGGTCTGACGCAGCGCGACATGGCGCGCGTGACCGAAGCTGCGCTCGACGCAGTGCCGGGGGACTGGCCCGACCCGCTGCCCGAGGTCCTGCGCGTCAAATACCGCCTTCCGGACGCCGCCGACGCGCTCGCCGCCATCCATCGCCCGAAAAACAGGGAAGATGTGAACGAAGCGCGTCGCCGCATGGTGTTCGAGGAGCTTTTCCTGCTCTGCTGCGGCCTCCAGCAGCTCAGGGAGCGCCGCCGCGCAGACAGCGGCATTCTGTTCCGCGGCGACCGTCTGGAGGAATTTTTCGCAGCTCTGCCGTTCGCTCCGACGGGCGCACAGCGCCGCGCCATCATGGAAATTGCGGCAGACTGCGCCTCAGGCCGTCCGATGAACCGCCTCGTGCAGGGCGATGTCGGTTCGGGCAAGACCGTCGTTGCTGCCGCGCTTTGCGCGCTCGCGGCACAGAACGGCTGGCAAGCCGCCTTTATGGCGCCGACCGAGATCCTCGCCGCGCAGCATGCGGAAACCCTCTCGCCCATGCTCGGCAAACTCGGTCTGACCTGCACGCTGCTGACCGGCTCGATGACCGCCGCGCAGAAACGTGCGGCGCTCGCCGCCATCGAAAGCGGAGCCGCGAACGTCGTGGTCGGCACGCACGCCCTCATCCAGCAGAGCGTCGTTTTTCACCGTCTCGGTGCAGTAATTGCGGACGAGCAGCACCGTTTCGGCGTCGCACAGCGCGCAGCGCTGTCTGCCAAGGGCGAGATGCCGCACGTGCTCGTCATGTCCGCGACACCCATCCCGCGCACGCTCGCGCTGATCATGTACGGCGACCTCGACGTATCCATTCTGGACGAGACGCCGCCCGGCAGAAGTCCGGTCGAGACCTACGCGGTAGGGGAGAATATGCGCCGCCGCATCACCGCCTTCATCGAGAAGCAGCTCGCCGCAGGCGGACAGGTTTATGTAGTCTGTCCTCTCGTTGAGGACGGGGAAGGGGACAGCAGGCTCAAAAGCGCCGAGCAGCACGCGAAGGATCTTCAGGCGCAGCTGCCGCACCGCCGCGTAGCAGTGCTGCACGGACGTATGAAAAACGCCGAAAAAGACGCAGTAATGCGTGATTTTGCGGCGCAAAAGTATGATATTCTGGTTGCGACGACGGTGATCGAGGTCGGCGTGGACGTACCGAACGCGAATCTCATGGTCGTCGAGGATGCAGATCGTTTCGGTCTGTCGCAGCTGCATCAGCTGCGCGGCCGCGTCGGCCGCGGTACGCGGCAGTCCTACTGCGTCTTTTTCGGTGCAGACAAGGGCGCGACCGCCCGGGAACGGCTGAAAATCCTCTGTAAGACGAATGATGGCTTTGAAATCGCGCGCGCCGACCTCTCTCAGCGCGGCCCCGGCGACTTTTTCGGCCGCCGTCAGCACGGTCTCCCGGCGCTGCATGTGGCGGACCTCTCCGCAGACCTCGCGCTCATGCAGAACGCACGCGAAGAAGCAGAGGCGCTGCTCGCAGCCGACCCATCCCTCAGCGGCTGGCCTCTGCTGAAGGAGCGCGTTCACCGCATGTTTGCCGAGCGCGACGACGAAGCGTTTAACTGAAACAGGAGGAAGAAGTTTCCGCACGAGAATTTTCGGACAACTCGTGTTCTGCGAAGTCAGAATACAGCCTGTCGGAAAAACGGAGTTTTTCGACAGTAAAAAAAGCCCTCGTTTGCATTGCATCAAACGAGGGCTTTTACTGGATGATTTCCATAGATCCTCTTTTCTCAACGGGATACGCGCCGTTGTTTTGTATCAGAATTTCTATAGCATTATTATTTTTTTCGCATGGCCTTCAGTTTTTTCTTTCAACGTTCTGCGAAAGCTGTTGCCTTTGCCGGTGAGAGATCAAACTGCGGTTTTGGTTTTCTCCTGAAATAAGGGGAATAATCATCGTGACTTACGGCATTGGAGTTCGTCCTTTACATTTCATTTGACAGATGGTGCAATTATCCTGCTTTTTACGAGTCTCACCCGACTTGATGAATATCAATTCGAGTCTTACACTTTCAAACTTTATATAAATGGGAAAATGTGCGGCCGCATCAGTGTTGTTGTCTGCCTGCCGCCGAAAAAACGTATTGTTCTGCCGCTTTGATATCATCTCCGCGTGCTGCGTTCTTCCTGCTCCACCATGCTCATCAGCATGCCCATCGGCCATTGGGTGCGCAGTTATTCGGCATCTTGCAGGTATCAATCGGATACTGTTTTCTACCATTCGGCGCATCATTTGAGGTTTATGGCCTTTGTTCTTGTTTACGAACCTTACTTTCCCGCTGCCTCGATCCGTGTTCACCGTCAGTCGTCATTCCGGATATTTCATAAAGGGGATCGCTTCCCCAAAGCTGCCGTGCGAACTTTGGTCAGAAACCGATCGCGCTTTTCAGGCGGTTCGTCCGTGTAGTCTGGAACCCGCGTTCTTTTTTAATAGCTATCACCTTGATCGTTTCGGTCACAGCGTCCTGGCGAGCCTCGTAAGCTTGCAGGATATTTCTTCTGTTACCATTGGACTCACCTCTTTCAAAAGATTTGGCTTTCGCCATCTGTTCAGAAAAGTTTCTGGTGGGTGTCGCCCGGGCCTGTGAGATAGGACTTTCGGCTTTGGGTGTTTGCCCTTTCCTTTTCTGTGACCTAATAATATCATCAATTCTGCACAACGTCAAGCGTTTTTTGCATAGTTTTTCTTTGCACAATGCACTAAATATTCCGACCATTTTCGTTGTATTTTACTCTTTTCTTTGAAGCCGCAGTTTGCTATAATGATATTGTTGGGCGCTGTATAGACAGACGCCTGCATATCAAATATCCACGAAGTGCAGGGGAGCCGCTCGGCTCCCTTTTTTAAGGAGGCTGCAACATGAGTGTTTTCAGTTTTTACATGCCGACCCGGCTGTTTTTCGGCAGCGGCGCGGTGGGCAAGCTCTCGCGTGCGCGTCTGCCCGAGGGCCGCGGCCTGATCATCACGGGCGGCTCGTCCACGACAAAGCTCGGCTATGTGGCGAAGGTCGCCGGCATTCTCAAGGAAGCCGGTCATGAAACGCTCGTTTACGACAAGGTAAAGCCCAATCCGACCATCGAAGGCGTGCGCGAATGCGCGGCGCTCTGCCGCAGCGAGAAGATCGCGTTCATCGTCGGTCTGGGCGGCGGCTCGTCCATCGACACCGCGAAGGCCGTCGCGATCATGGCGACCAACGACGGCGACTGGTGGGACTACATCCACGGCGGCACGGGCGGCGGCAAACGCATGGCGAAGGACGGTCTGCCCCTTGTCGCGATCCCGACCACGGCCGGCACCGGCACCGAGGCCGACCCGTTCACCGTCATCACCAACGGCGAGGAAAAGATCGGCGGCGGCGGCGAAAAATGCTTCCCGGCGGTTTCGATCGTCGATCCGGACTTCATGATGACCGTTCCGCCGCATCTGACCGCATATCAGGGCTTCGACGCCTTTTTCCATGCCGCAGAGGGTTATCTCGCGTCGACTTCGACGCCCATGAGCGATATGTTCGCGCTCCAGGCCATCGAGCTGATCGGCAGGTCGCTCGCAGCCGCCGTCAGGGACGGCTCGAACGCCGAGGCGCGCGCGGACGTTGCGCTCGCCAACACGCTTGCCGGTTTTGTCGAAACGCTGTCCAGCTGCACGGGCGAGCACGCCATCGAGCACGCGCTCAGCGCGTTCCATCCCGACCTGCCGCACGGCGCGGGCCTTATCATGATCTCGAACGCCTACTGGAAGCGCTTTGCCGAGGTCGCGGGCGCACGCATGGCGGCCATCGCGCGCGCGATGGGCAAGGCTGACGCGACCCGTCCCGAGGACTTCCTTGCGGCGCTCACAGAGATGCAGCAGGCCTGCGGCGTTGATACGCTGCGTCTCGCAGACTACGGCGTCAGGGAAGAGGACTGCGGAAAGATCGCGGAAAACGCCGTCGTTACGATGGGCGGTCTGTTCCGCGCCGACCCGCGCAGGCTCGAATCCGGCGAGATTGAGGACATCATCCGCGAATCCATCTGATCGTTATCGAAACCGCAGAGGGAATTCTCGTCCTTCTGCGGTTTCCTTCTGTCCGCTCAGCGGTGCAGCGCACTTTTTCGCGTTAGAAACCGCTAATCCCGTTAGCTTTTGCTACTTTTTCGTTAGCATATGCTACTTTTCGCCGTTCTGACTTTCTTTGAGCGGACGGTTGTGCTAAAATTGGGAGAAATCCCGGAAACGGAGGTTCTGTCTCCATGCAGAACGTGTTATACTACTTCATCGCAGTCAGCGTGATCGGCGCTGTCGTCTGTATTTACGACAAGCTCGCCGCGGCGCGAGGCTGGAAGCGCGTGCCCGAGCGCACGCTGTTTTTCTGGGCGCTCGTCGGCGGCGGCCCGGGCGTCTTCGCCTGCATGCTGCTCATCCGCCACAAAACCCTGCACCGCATTTTCATGCTCGGCATTCCCGCCGTTATGGTGCTCCAGGCTGCGATCCTCCTCGGGATACACCATATTTTACTTGCGAGGGGATTTTTATGACAAAGGCACTCATTCGCCTTTTTATCAAAAACGCGGAGGACACCCGCTCGGCCGCCGTGCGTGAACAGTACGGCATTCTTTCCGGCGCGGTGGGGCTTGCGTGCAATCTGTTCCTGTTCGCGCTCAAGCTGACCATCGGTCTGGTGACGGGCGCGATTTCCATTGCGGCGGACGCCTTTAACAACCTGTCCGACGGACTTTCCTGCATGATCTCCATCGTCGGCTTCAAGGTCGCAAACCGCGAACCGGACGAAAAGCATCCGTTCGGCTACGGCCGCACGGAGTACATTGCCGGCCTGATCGTTTCGTTCATCATCCTGCTGGTCGGCTTCGAATTCTTCAAAACGTCGCTCGACCGCATCATTCATCCGTCCGCTGTCGCGTTTTCCGCGCTTTTGACCGGCATTCTGGCGGTCTCCATGCTCGTCAAGCTGTGGATGGGGCTGTTCAACACCACGCTCGGCCGCCGCATCGACTCGCCGGTTCTCATCGCGGCCGGTCAGGACAGCCGCAACGACGTAATCACGACCTCGGTCGTCGTACTCGGCATGGTCGCGGGCCGCTTCACCCCGCTGCCGGTTGACGGCTATGTGGGCATTCTGGTCGCGGCGTTCATCATCTGGTCGGGCATCGGCATCGCGCGCGATACGGTAGCACCTCTGCTCGGCGAGGCCGCCGATCCGGTCATGGCGAAGAATATCGAGCATATCGTGCTCGACTCCGAGCACATCGTCGGCGTTCACGACCTGATCGTTCACAACTACGGTGCAGGCCGCGCCCTTGCCTCTCTGCACGCCGAGGTACCGAGTGACAGCAATTTTGTCGCCGTACACGAGGAGATCGACGAGGCGGAGAAGCGCGTCTGGCAGCAGACCGGCGTTTATCTCGTCATCCATATGGACCCGATCGACGTCAACGACGAGCACATCAACGCGCTGCGCGAGCAGGTGGACGGCGTGCTGCGCGGCATCGACGAAAAGCTCTCCATGCACGATTTCCGCGTTGTGGACGGCGAGCGGCAGATCAATCTGATCTTTGATGTTGTCGTGCCGTTCAGCTACGACGATGAGGGTAAACGCAGGCTGCTCATGACGATTTACGACGATCTCAAGGCGATCGACCAGCGGTTTAACCCGGTGGTGACGCTCGATCACGCGATGTGAGTTTTTCCGCCCCCTCGGGGCAGGGAAGTGATGGCCGCCGTCTGGTGGCAGAGACTGCCGGTGCCCACCGGCAGGGGCAAAAGGGGAAAGGACACCAATGGTTTCGGCCGTAGCCCACTATCCTCTTTCCCGCGTCTTGCGCGGATTAGATGAGTACTTTCCCCTCTTGACTCCCCTGACCTTCCTTTGGCCGTCGCATCGGAGATGCTTGGCTAAAAACGAAGGAGAGCACGGATTTTTGTCTGTGCTCTCCTTTTGCTTTATGCCGGGGAATTTTGCTGCCGTGATTTCAGCGCTATCAGTGCGCGGCCAGCCGGTGCAGATTGGATAATTTAGCGCTGCGAGTAGTTTGGGCTAGCAGCTCAAATAGCACAATGCGCAGCGTCTTTTATCTTCTTTAGTCCTTATAGAATGCGCCGAAGCCCTTGTAGGCCATATAGAGGTCGAGCTTGGCGATGCACTCGAACGGAGCGTGCATGGACAGAACCGGAACGCCTGCGTCTACGGTATCGATGTTGCGGTTGGCGAGGTACATCGCGACCGTGCCGCCGCCGCCCTGATCGACGCGGCCGAGCTGGCCGGTCTGCCAGATGATGCCGGCCTTGTCGAAGATGCAGCGGATGCGCGCCATCAGCTCCGCCGTCGCGTCCGACGTGCCGGATTTGCCGCGTGCGCCGGTGTACTTGACGAGGGCAAAGCCGCAGTTTGCGCGCGCGTCGTTGCGCTTTTCGGAGACCTCCGGATAATTCGGGTCGAAGGCGTTGCACACATCGGCGGACAGGCAGACCGAGTTCTCAAAGCACTCGTCGAGCAGCACATCCTGTGCGCGGCACAGATCGCCCATAAAGGTCTCGAACGCGCGGGACTGCATGCCGGTCACGCCGTCCGAGCCGATCTCCTCCTTGTCCACGAGCAGGCAGACGCCGGTATGCGCGGGCGTTTCGGTCAGGTCGAACAGGGAAGTGGCCGCCGGATAGGAGCAGACGCGGTCATCATGGCCGTAGGCGCCGACAAACGAGCGGTCGAAACCGATGTCGCAAGCGCCAAACGCCGGCACGCAGCACAGCTCTGCGGACAGGAAATCCGCCTCGGTCATGCCGTATTCGCGATTGAGATGCTCCATTACGGCGAGCTTGATTTTTTCGCTGCACTTTTCGTCCACAGTCTCGCTCGGGACCGAGCCGACGAGGATATTGAGGCCCTCGCCCTTGACGATCTCGGTCGCCTTCCTGCTCATCTGATTTGCGGCGAGATGGGGGAGGAGGTCGGTGATGACGAATTTCGGGTCGCCCGGCTTGTCGCCCACGCGGACCGCGACGCGCTTGACCTCGCCCTTGTCGCAGACGCAGACAACACCGCGCAGCTCGAGCGGAATGGTAGTCCACTGATACTTTTTAATGCCGCCGTAGTAATGGGTCTTGAAAAAGGCCATGCCGTTGTCCTCGTAGAGCGGCACGGTGCGGATGTCGACGCGCGGCGCATCCAGATGCGCGGCGGTCAGGCGGACGCCCTCAGCGAGGCTCTTCTCGCCGATCACGGCGAGCATGATGCCCTTGTGACGGTTGATGCGGTAGATCTTGTCGCCAGTCTTGAGGGTATCGTCGCGCGTCCATGCGCGGAAGCCCTTTGCCTCCGCCATGCGTGCGATCTCCTTTACGGCGTCGCGCTCGGTCTTGGCCTCGTCGAGGAAGGTCTTGTAGCCCTCGGCGTAGGTCTGAATGCCCTGCCTGTCCGCCTCGGTCAGGCGGTCAAAGCCGGTCTTTTTGTCATAAAAAAGCTGTTCGGAAGTCATAGTTCATTCTCCTTTGCGAAAATCCGAATTACTTCATGAGAATTTGATATAAAGCATCGGTATCCCGGTACAGTGTATCGAGATCGCCGTTGTTTTCGATGATATAGCCGCATTTTGCGCGGTAGAAGCTGTCCGGCGGCTGCGCGTCGATGCGCGCGCGGGCGGCCTCCTCCGGGAGATGGTCGCGCTCGATGATGCGCGAAACGCGCGTGTCATGCGGCGCGAGCACAGCGATGACCGCATCGCAGAAATCGTCCGCGCCCGCCTCGAACAGCGTCGGCGCGTCGTACAGCACGACAGGGCAGGCGCTCTGCGCACGGATGGCCGCGAGCGACGCCGCACGGATATAAGGCGTAGTGATACGGTTGAGCTCCGCGAGCTTTTCCGGGTCGGAAAACACGATCTTCGCAAGCTTCGGCCGGTCGAGCGCACCGTTTTCGTCAGTCACGCCGCCGAACGCCGCGTCCAGTGCGTCCAGCATTGCGCGGTTTTCCGCGCAGAGTCCGCGATAGACGGCATCCGCGTCCACCCAGCCTGCACCGAGCGAGCGCATCCGCGCCGCAACCGTGCCCTTTCCCGTGCCGCTGCCGCCGGTCAAGCCGATGATTTTCATTTGTTTCACTTCCTATTCATCGCGAAAAAAATCAGAATCGAGCCGTTTAACAACGTACTGTGTTTCAACAGAAACGCCGACATTATGTTCGATCATCAGTTTTGCCAAACGAATACCATCTACCAAAACAATATTATTCCGGCTTTGCGCATATTCTATCGCATCGTCCGAAAAACGTGCCGTAGTAATGAACAGACCATGCACGGTTCCATTCGGTAATGCACCATAAAATTTCTGCAATTCCGGACGTCCAACGGCGGTATTTAAATCCCATCGTTTCGCCTGGATGTAAATTTTATCAAATCCCAATTTATCCTGACGAATGACACCGTCTATCCCGCCATCGCGTGATTGATGGTTCGTTTTACTTAATTCCAGCTCCGAAACGCCGTAGCCCATTTTTTCCAGAAGATGAGATACCAGCCATTCAAAAACTCGGCATACATCTCATCATACTTCGGAACGGCCATCGTTACACCTCAACAACCGAGAACCCCGCTGCTTTCTTAATCCGGTTTGCGACGGCGAGGCCGAGTCCTTCGTCCGAGGGGCACTGCGCCCAGATCTGCCGCACGTCGGTATCGTCGAACGCGCGCAGACGGTCGAACACCTCGCGCGCCTGTGTGCCGAGGTCGTTCTCCGAGCCGAAGCATTCGACCACGCAGCCAGGGAAGCAGTCCCGGTATTCGTCGAAGCACATCACGCCGGTCTTTTCGCCAATATGCTGCGCGATATACGCTGCGGTCTGTGCCGGGTCGCCGCGCACGACCGTTACCGGCGCTTTCGGCGCGTAATGGCGGTATTTCATGCCCGGAGCGGACACCTTTACGTCGTCTCCGATCTTCTCGTACAGTGCGCGGTCCACATCGACCTCGCCGAGCACCGAGCGCAGCTGTTCGAGCGTGATGCCGCCCGGACGCAGCAGGCGCGGCCGCTCGAGCGCGAGCGTGATGACCGTGCTCTCCACGCCGACGCCGCACGCGCCGCCGTCCAGCACCGCCGCGATCTTGCCGTCCATGTCGCGCATGACGTGCGCGGCCGTCGTGGTCGAGGGGCGGCCCGAGGTATTCGCGGAGGGCGCGGCGAGCGGTACGCCGCTCTCGCGGATGAGTGCGCGCGCCATCGGGTGCGACGGCAGGCGGATGCCGACCGTATCAAGGCCGCACGAGACCTCGTCCGGGATGCAGTCGCCCTTGGGTACGATCATGGTCATCGGGCCGGGCCAGAACGCCTCGGCGAGCTGTTTTGCCTGCGGCGGCACGCTCGGGCACAGGTCATAGATCTGGTCGAAATCCGCGATGTGCACGATGAGCGGATTGTCCTGCGGGCGGCCCTTGGCAAGGAATATCTTCTTCACCGCCTCGCCGTTCAGCGCGTTCGCCGCAAGGCCGTACACGGTCTCGGTCGGCATGCCGACCACCTCGCCCTGACGAATGAGCTCCGCCGCGGTCTTTATCGCGTTTTCGTCGGTTTCCGGGGTCAAAAGAGTTGTTTTCATGTATTTCCACTTCCATTTATGGTAGTATTTCAGTCTGTCGATAAAGTCCATTTGCCCGCGCCAAACAGCACTCGCGCGGCAGCGCGCATGAACACAGATCGTCGGCGAAACGTCAGTTTCGCAACAGTCTCACGCTTCGCTCTGCTGCCGCAGCTTTTCCGCCGTGTCCGCCGCGATGAGTGCGTCAAGGATCTCGTCCATGTCGCCGTTCAGGAACTGGTCGAGCTTGTAGATGGTCAGCTTGATGCGGTGGTCGGACACACGGTTTTCCGGGAAATTATAGGTGCGTATGCGCTCAGAACGGTCGCCCGTGCCGACCTGACTTTTGCGGTCGGCCGCGATGGCGGCGCGCTGCTTTTCTACCTCGGCCTCATACAGGCGGCTTCTCAGCACGGACAGCGCCTTTTCCTTGTTTTTGTGCTGGCTGCGCTCGTCCTGACACTCGACAACGGTATTGGTCGGGATGTGCGTGACGCGGATAGCGGACGAGGTCTTGTTGATGTGCTGGCCGCCGGCGCCGGACGCACGGAACGTGTCGATGCGCAGATCCTTCGGGTCGATATAGAAATCAAGCTCCTCCGCTTCGGGCAGCACGGCCACCGTTGTGGTCGAGGTATGCACGCGGCCCTGACTCTCGGTCTCCGGCACGCGCTGGACGCGGTGTACGCCGCTCTCGAACTTGAGCCGCGAATACACGCGGTCACCTGCGACGCGGAACACGATCTCTTTATAGCCGCCCAGCTCGGTCTCGGAACGGCTCATCACCTCGGTCTGCCAGCCGCGCCTGTCCGCGTACATCGTGTACATGCGGTACAGGTCGGCCGCAAACAGTGCGCTTTCCTCGCCGCCTGCGCCGCCGCGAATTTCGACATAGATGTTCTTCTCGTCGTTCGGGTCCTTGGGCAGAAGCAGGAGCTTGAGCTCTCCCTCAAGCCGCGCGATGTCGCTCTTGGCCTGCTGGAGCTCCTCCTGCGCAAGCTCCTTCATATCCGGGTCGGACAGCATTTCCGTCGCGTCAGCGAGCTGCTGCTGCGCCCGCTCGTATGCACGGTATGCTTCGACGATCGGCTCAAGCTCGTTCCTTTCACGCAGCAGCCGCGCCGCGCGGGCAGGATCATCGTACAGATCCGGCGCGGACAGGCGCATTTCCAGCTCGTCGAGCCGCGCGGACAGCATTTTCAGTTTCTCAAACATAATCTATCTCCAAATCGTGCAATTCACCAGCGCCCGGTGAGCATCAGTCCCATAATGGAGCAGTACTCCCGGCAGCGCACCGCCGCCCACTGACTGGGGTGCGGTGTTTTCGCCGGTACGCCTGCATCGCCCAGACCGGCGTGTGCGAGCAGACGGCGCGCCCGGGCGAGATGGTAGTCATTCGTGATGACCGCGACCGCCGCGCCTTCGGGCAGCAGCTTTTTCGCGTTCGCGATATTCTCGATGGTCGTACTCGATGTATCCTCCAGAATCAGCCGCGCCGGGTCGGCGCCGTGCGCCGTCATGTAGTCCCGCATAGCCTCCGCCTCGGTGCGCGGCTCGTCGCCGCCCTGTCCGCCGCACAGGATGGCGCGGCTCTCCTGATTGGCATTCAGCACGCTGATCGCCGCGTCACAGCGCGCGGCAAGCGCCGCTGACGGCTGTCCGTCCGGATTGACGAGTGCGCCGAGCGTCAGGTAATAGTCCGCCTTTGGCGCGGCTGCCGGGTCGTTTTCCTCGAAATGTACCCCGATGATGCAGATCTGCACGAGCGCAAATGAGAGCACGAACAGGCTGAAAAGCACCTGTCCCACGCGCGCCAGCACGCGGCAGACCCTGTATTTCTCGCGTCCGCGCACCATCAGCCACTCCCCCGTGCAGCCGGCCGCGAGCGCGATCAGAAAGATGCCGCCGAACCGCGACGGCTTCCAGAACAGCTGCGGCGCGCCGATGACGGCGAACAGCACCGCAAGCCCTATCCATCCCTTTGCGTTTTTCACTGCATAGCCTCCAGTTCTGCCGCGACCGCTTCCCACTCGTCCATCTTCGCGGCGAGCTTTTCGTCGCAGGTCTCCTTTTCGGTCATCAGCTCGAGCAGGCGCGACGAGTCGGACGCCGCGTCCACCATCTGCTGCTCCAGTTCGCCCGACTGGGTCTCGAGCTGCGAGATCTCGCGCTCGAGCGTGCTCAGCTGCTTCTGAAGGTTTTTCGTACCGCCCGTGCGCTTCGGCTTTTCAGGCGGCTTCGGCACATCATCCAGCGTCGGGACAGCTGCCTTTTTCTTCTTCGGGACGGGTGCAGCCTCCGCCGCAGGCAGAGCGCCGCCGCCCTTGGCGCGCCAGTCGAGGAACGCGCTGTACGAGCCGATAAAGTCGATGAGACGGCCGTTTTCGAGGTACAGCACGCGCGTTGCAAAGCGCTCGACAAAGTAGCGGTCATGCGAGACGAACAGCAGCGTGCCGTCGAACGCCTCGACGGCCTCCTCGATCCATTCGCGCGAGGCGAGATCAAGGTGGTTGGTCGGCTCGTCGAGGATGAGCAGGTTGAGCGGATCGTACATCAGCTCGCACAGGCGCAGGCGGCTTTTCTCACCGCCGGACAGCATATCCACTGTTTTCATCTGCGTTTCGCCGATAAACTGGAACGAACCGAGACGGTTACGCGCCACCTGCATGGAGACGTTCTTGTCGTAGATGAGCGTGTCGATGAGGTTGCGGTGCGGATTGGCGAAATGCACCTGCTGCGGCAGATAGGCCGGCTTGAGGCCGACGCCCTTGCGGATGACGCCGCTGTCCGGCGTCTCCTCGCCGAGCAGGATCTTGAGCATGGTGGTTTTGCCGGCGCCGTTCGCACCGAGCAGCGCGACGCGCTCGCGGTTGCGGATGTTGAACGATACGTCATGTAATATTTCTCGTCCATCATAACTTTTTGTAATATCCCGTACCTTGAGCACTTCCTCGGTCTCGTAGTTCGGATCACCGAAGGTAACGGTCATTTTCTTGTCGGTTTTCGGCCGGTCTGTGACCTTCATGCGCGCAATGCGCTTTTCGATAGACGCCGCGCGCTTGGCCAGATGCTCGGTGCCGTGCTCATGCATGGAACGCGCGGTCGCTTCCAGACGTTTTTTCTCGGCCAGCTCGTGCTCGTGGTGCTTGAGCTGCTCCTCGCGGCGGCGTTCCCGCTCGACCGCATAGTACGAGTAGTTGCCGTTGTAGAAATCGCAGGTGCAGTCGTGGATTTCGATGACGCGGTCGCAGCACTGGTCGATGAACCAGCGGTCATGCGAAATGATCATGACCGTGCCGCGGTAGCTCTCCAGATAGCTGCCGAGCCAGTCCACCGCATCCATGTCGAGGTGGTTGGTCGGCTCGTCGAGCAGCAGCACGTCGGTCTGCTCGAGAATGATGCGCGCGAGGTTGATGCGCGTTTTTTCGCCGCCGGAAAGCAGACTGAACTTCTGCGAGCGCATCTCCTGCGGAATTTCCAGACCGTTGCACACGCGGTTGATCTCGTAATCGCGATTGTAGCCGCCGAGGATCTCGAGGCGGGTCTCGAGCTGCGCGTAGCGCTTGAGCAGAGAGGCATCGTCCGGCTTGCGCGTCATTTCGTCGGTCAGCTCGTCCATTGCTGCCGCGACCTCGTCGGATTCCTTGAACGCGAGCCGGAGGATGTCCTCCACCGTGCATTCAGGCGGGAAATCCGGCATCTGGTCGATGACGCCCGCCGTGCGGCCCTGTCCGAAGCCGACGTGGCCGCCGTCATACGGCAGACGTCCGGTCAGGATGTTGAGGAGCGTGGTTTTTCCGGCGCCGTTCGCGCCCAGAATGGCGACCTTCTCGCCCGGCTGTATGTCAAAGGAAATATCCTTCAAAATCAGGCGGTCGCCGTAGTATTTGGTCAGGTTCTGTACGGTAATATCAGCCACAGAGGGAAACCCCTTTCATTGCATTCTTATTCAGAATATATTATAGCACAGGATGCACGCAAATAGGAGATAAAAAGCAGGCAAAAAGCAAAAAAGACAGCCGCAATCAAGCAGCTGTCTTTCTCTTTTCGGTTTCAGGCGGAACTCAGCCCTCGTAATCGGCCTCGTTCTCCCAGTTGTGCCAGACGGCCTGAACGTCGTCGTTATCCTCGAGACCATCGAGCAGCTTGCGCATCTGGGCCATATCCTCTTCCTTCTCGAGGGTGATGTAGTTCTGCGGAACCATCTCGACCTGCGCCTCAACGAACTCGTAGCCGAGTTTCTCGAGCGCCTCGCGGACAGCAGAGAAGTCATCCGGCGCGGTGTAGATCTCGAAGGTCTCCTCGTCAGCGAGGAAGTCCTCTGCGCCTGCATCGAGCGCCTGCATCATGACGGTGTCCTCGTCGAGGTCGCCCTTCTCCATGATGATAACGCCCTTCTTGTCGAACTGCCAGGATACGCAGCCGGAAGCGCCCAGACCTGCACCGTACTTGTCGAACAGGTGGCGAACGTCTGCTACCGTGCGGTTCTTGTTGTCGGTCAGCGTCTCGACAACGACTGCAACGCCGCCTACGCCGTAGCCCTCGTAGTTGTTTGCCTCGTAATCGACCTGACCGTTCGCACCGGAGTACTTGTCGAGCGTGCGCTTGATGTTGTCGTTCGGCATGTTGTTTGCCTTTGCCTTTGCGATGCAGTCGCGCAGACGGGAGTTGAAGTCCGGGTTGGCCGAGCCGCCCTCCTTGATCGCGATCGCCATCTCACGGCCGATCTTGGTGAAGATTTTAGCCTTCTTTGCATCGTTTGCGCCCTTGCGCTTGGCGATGTTGTTCCATTTCGAATGTCCCGACATGTTAAATGTCCCTCTTTCTATCAGCAAATAATATTAAACAATAGTGCTGCGTCATAACACGCACAACAATTTTATCAGCTTTTGCGCATTTTCGCAACCCCTTGCCGTATATTTTTCGTCTCTTCCGTGCAGACTATGAGCGAAAACTCAAAGAAGAGGTGAAACACCGCTATGAAACAGAACCGTTATCAGGATAAGCAGAACCAGTCCCAGCAGAATCAGCAGGACCAGTCTCAGCAGAATTCCCAGAACAGAAAGAACGGCCAGCAGCAGGGCTGACCGCTCCGGCGGGTGAACGCAGCAGGCTGCGTTCACCCGCCTACTTATTTTTTATCGTTTTACCGCATGATGAGGTAGGCCGTGTACGCGACATACATCGCAGCCATCACCGCGCCCGGCAGGCGGCCGAGCTTGCCCTTGCGCGCCGGGAGGTAGAACACGACGCTGATGGCGATGAGGAACAGGCAGTCGATGATCGACGTCGCCTGCACCGGGATAGGCGTAATAACCGCAGAAACGCCGAGAATAAGCAGAATATTGAACAGATTGGAGCCGATTACATTGCCCATGGCGATCTCGTTCTGTCCCTTGCGCGCCGCGACGATCGAGGTGACCAGCTCGGGCAGGCTCGTGCCGATGGCGACGATGGTCAGACCGATGAGCGTTTCGCTCAGACCGAACATGCGCGCGATGCCGGTCGCGCCGTTTACCGCGAGCTGACCGCCGAGCACGATGCAGGCGAGGCCGAGCACGATATTGACCCAGATCATGACGGGCGATTTGGTCATTTCCGCCGCCTCTTCCGCCGCTTCCGCCTCCGCCGCTGCGAGCTGAGCGCGGTCGTTCAGCGCCGCCTTGATCTGGCGGCTGAGAATGACGGCAAAGATGACCAGCAGCACCGCGCCTTCCCAGCGCGCGATGACATGATCCGGCGCGATGGCGACGAGCAGCAGCACCGCCGCAAAAATGGACAGCGGCCAGTCGCGGCGCAGCAGCATCTTATCCATCACGAGCGGACAGATGACGGCAGAAAGGCCGGCGACAACGAGCAGATTGAACATGTTCGAGCCGACGACGTTGCCGACCGCGATCTCGTTCGCGCCCCGGAGCGCCGCCGTGACGCTGACTGCAAGCTCCGGCATGGACGTACCGAAGGCAACGATGGTCAGACCGACGAGCAGGGGCGAGACGCCCATTTTACGCGCGAGTGCGCTCGCGCCCTCGACGAATTTGTCCGCGCCCCACACGAGAAGCACGAAACCGATGACAAGCATGACAAATGACAGCATAAACAGTTCCTCCTGCTGTTAGAATACTGCGGACAGGCCGCAGATCGGGTAGAAATCGCGCACCGCATAAAAAAAAGACCTTCATTGCACCCATGCGTGCAATAAAAGTCTCGCTGCTTGCGGTCCGGCACCGGGCGGTTTCCCGCCGGGGATGGCGTTGCCGACCACGCCGTGCGGCGTGAGCTACTCCCTCTTACCAGTCTATCATATGCGAAAAGCTGCAATTAGTCAAGCCGAACTTCTCAATATTTGCATATTCTTTACGGCGAGACCGGCGCGAAACCGCCGTTTTGCCGGCGATCTGTGTGCTGACGCGCGGAAGCCGACGCCGGTACAGAATCAATTTGACCGGCAGAGCGGGTTTTACCCCGTAATTTCAGAAAAATTCTTTACAAGGTCTCCGCAAAACGGTATACTATAAGATAGCTGAAAATACAGAAGAAGGAGCATTTATATGCTGCAGTTTGAAGAATACAAGGTGAAACTGAACAACCTCAAGCCAGAGATCGAAGGCCTCGACAAGGCGCTCGGCATCGAGCAGGCGAAGCGCGAGGTAGAGGAGCTCGAGATCAAGTCCTCCCAGCCCGGCTTCTGGGACAACCCGGAGGAGAGCCAGAAGATCGTCTCCCGCATGGGCTCGCTCAAGGGCAAGGTCGAGGCGTATGGCAGGATGTGTACGCTGTGCGACGACCTGCTGACCATCTGCGAGATGGCGATCGAGGAGGATGACGAGTCCATGCTCGAGGAGCTTGAGACCGGCTTCAAGGAGCTCGAGGATACCGTAGCGGAGCAGAAGCTCGGCACGCTGCTCACCGGTGAATACGACAGCCACAACGCCCTCGTGTCCTTCCATGCCGGCGCAGGCGGCACCGAGGCGCAGGACTGGTGCGCGATGCTGTACCGCATGTACACGCGCTGGGCAGAGCGCCACGGCTTTACCTACAAGATCATGGACTATCAGGACGGAGACACCGCCGGCATCAAGTCCGCCGACATCCTCATCGAGGGCGAGAACGCCTACGGCTTCCTCAAGGGCGAGAGCGGCGTGCATCGTCTGGTCCGCATCTCCCCGTTCGACGCATCCGGCCGCCGTCAGACTTCGTTCTCGGCTGTCGAGGTCGTGCCGGACATTCCGGATACCTCCGCGGACTTCGAAATCAAGCCGGACGACTACGAGATGCAGGTTTACCGTTCGTCCGGTGCAGGCGGTCAGCACATCAACAAGACCTCCTCTGCGGTCCGACTCATCCATAAGGCGACCGGCATTGTCGTTGCCTGCCAGACCGAGCGAAGCCAGCTCCAGAACAAGGAAAACTGTCTGCGCATGCTGCGCTCCAAGCTGGTCGAGATCAAGGAGCGCGAGCACCTCGAGAAGATCTCCGACATCAAGGGCGTTCAGCAGAAGATCGAATGGGGCAGCCAGATCCGCTCTTACGTTTTCATGCCGTACACCCTCGCGAAGGATACCCGTACCGGCTTCGAGAACGCGAACATCAACGCAGTCATGGACGGCGATCTTGACGGCTTCATCAACGCTTATCTGTCTGCTCTCGCCACCGGTGTGTGGGAAGGCAGCAAGGGCGGCAATATGTAAGAGACTGTCGCGAAACTGACGTTTCGCCGACAATCTGTGTTCTGGCTTCGCAGAACACGAGTCGTCCGAAAGTTCCCATGCGGAAACTTTCTCCCTCCAGAAGTAAAAAACCGAGGCGCATGTCCTCGGTTTTTTTCGCATTTGCACTGCAAACGCGTTTGAATACGCGCTGACGCGCGAAAAACCCCACCGCACAGCGGTGGGGTTTTGTTTTGCTTTTTAGAAGATTACGACGGTCGAGCCGATCGGAACGTTATCGTAGATCCAGTTGACGTCTTTCTTCTGCATGCGGACGCAGCCGTGCGATACGGGGTAGCCGCTGCTGAAGTCGTATTCCTTGTCCGTATTCGGCGTGCACAGACGGGAATGGAACGCATAGCCGGTATCCGGATAGAAGCCCACGACCGGACGAACGGTATACGTGCTCGTGGTCCAGCCTGCCTTGAGCTTGTAGGTGACTCTGGTGACGCCGACCGGGGTCTCGGTACCCGGTGCACCCGTGCCGACGACAAAGCTCTTTGTCAGCTTCCAGCTGCCCTTGGAGCCGGTAAAGACGTTAACGTGCTGATACGCACGGTTGATCCAGACCAGATAGTTCGAATTGCTCGAATAGCCCTTGGCGTTGACCCAGGTCTCCTTCTCGTAGGCCTTATAGTCGTTGTTGACCGCATACGAGGTCGTGTAGTTGCCGCGGTAGGTCGAGGAGACCAGATTGAGCACGCGTTTTACGTCGCGCTGCTGATACCACTCGTTCGAATAGTTCTCGATCGGAACGGTCTTTTCCGCATAGATCTCCTCCGTCTCGCCCGTGGACGGGTTGACGTAGGTCAGCTTGAGACCGGTGGTGACCGAGGTCTTCATGTTCTTCGTGAAGGTGAAGTAGGTGGTATGTTTGGAGACCTTGCCGTTCGACAGCTCAAACTTGTCGTTTGTGAGGCCGGAGAGCGGCTTGCCGTCCTGATACCACTGTGCCTTGCAGATCTTCGTGCCGTCAACGCCCGAGAAGGTCGCCTGAGAAACGAGCGAGCCGCCCGCCGTGACCTTGGTCGGCACGCCGATATTGATCGTTACGTTCTTGATGCCGGCGTCGATATTATCGACCTTGCTGTCGCAGGCAAGCGTAACGTCGCAGCCTGCCGCGCGCAGCTCGAGCGAATTTGCCTTGCCTGTGCCGCCGATGGTCGAGCCGTAGCCTGCCGCGAGCAGGGAATCTACCGTGCTGTTGACCGAAAGGCGGGTATTCTTCGCGCTGCCCTCGATGCTGACTGCACCGACCGAGCCGCCGAGGTTGATCGTATTGCCGCGGCCCGTCACGGTCAGCGAGGTCGCGTCCATGCCGGACAGGTCGATAACGCGGTTGCTCGCGGTGATCTCGATGTTGTCTGCCTTGCCGTTGAAGGAGACATAGCCGCCGTCGCCTGCGATGACGAGGTTGCTCGTGCTTACCGTGTCTCCGAAGGTGATGGACGCGCTGTCAGCCGGGTCTGCGGCGAGCGTGGACATGCCTGCCTGGCCGTCTGCGGTCAGGGTCACGTTGTCGCAGCCCTTGAGCACGATGCGGTTCGGCGTGGAAACATCGGACAGCTTGACGCTATGTACCGGAGCGGAGAAGATGACATCGCCCGTCAGATTGGAGACCGAAAGGTCGGTATCGCCCGAGACGATGCTGCCGCCGGCCGCGCCGGTGTATTCCGAGGAGATATTGCCTGCGATACGGGTGATCATGGTGACAAATTCCGCACGGGTCAGCTTTTTATTCGGTGCGAGCGTGGTCGCGGTATCGCCCTTGATGATGCCGCTCGCGACGAGAGCCGCCGCCGCCTGACGCTGTTCGTCGGTCATGGAGCCGGTATCAGTGAAAATGCTCAGCTCGTCTGCGCCCGACTCCGCGCGGTCATAGACGAAGGCGCGCGCGATGTACACGAACGCCTCGGCACGGGTAGCGGCATTGCCGAAATTGCGGCTGTCGTTCGCGTTGATGAGGTTGAGATGGATGGCCTTGCCGAGCTCAGCGGTATACCACTGGTCCTGCTGCGAAGCGGCGAGAGAGGCCGTGCTGTCCTGCTGGGACGCGCCGAGCGCACGGTTGAGGATGGTCAGCGCCTCCGAGCCGCGCACCGGGTCGTTTGGCAGCATTTTGCCGTTCGAACCCTTGAGCAGGCCAAGCTCGATGCCCTTGCGGAGCGCAGACTCCGCCCAGTGACCCTTCATGTCCGCAAATTCGGTGTCGGACGGAGCGGACGGGGTCTCGGCGCTGCCGTGATCGGTGTTGCCGGTATTGTCCGTATCTCCGTCGCCGTCAAGCGGCGTGTCGCTTGCCGCCGGAGCACTCGAAACGGTGAGCGTGACCGGAAGTGCGCCCGCGTTCAGCAGGAGCGCGTAGTTTTCCGCGACCTGCTCAGTAAAATTGTTCTCGATATTGACGCTGCTGCTGTCGATTTTGCTCGAAATGGTCGGAGAGGCGATGGTCTGTCCGTCCATTTTGATGTACAGCTTTTTGTCGCTGTCGCGGTCCGCGATCGCGGCGGTCGCCTCCTTGAGGCTCTGGCGGCCCCTTGTCGTCAGCGTCAGCACAACGCAGCCGGTGCCGTCCTTGCTGCCCTTGGTGCTCGTGACCTGCTTGAGATCCTCGTTCGTCAGCCATACCTTGCCGTCCGCGTCGGACGCGGAAAAGGCCGCCGGCTGCACGAGATAATCTGCGAGATGGGAGACCTGCACGGAGGCCGGGAACTCGACGGTGATGGTCGAGCCGTCATCCGCTACGGTCAGCGTGTAATCCTTGTAGCCGAGCGCGTCCAGACGGCTTTTGAATATCTCCTTGACCGTATCGCCGTTCGCGTCGGTGAGCGTCTTGTCGGAGGCGAACACGAGCTTGACGCTCTGCGCCTCGGCCGCCGTCGCGACGGCGGCATCCGCCGTACTGTCCGATGCGCCGCTTTCCGCCGCATAAGCAGGCGAAAGCAGCATTACAGCGGCTAAAACACCGCTTAGAATTTGCTTTTTCAATGGAACTATCCCCTTTTAATCTCCTGCCGCCGCTCTGACTCTTCCCTGACTTCGCGCCAGCATTCATACTGTTTTCTATTTTACGTTTCCGCCTTTGCATTGTCAAGCCATAGCAGGTTTCAATATCGAAACAAAAGGAGCACCTCTCAACCGAAAGGTGCTCTCGAATGCCGGAAAACAGATTTCCCGATATAATCTTATTCGCCGTCCGTCGTCTCTTCGGTGGTCTCAGCGGACTCCCCGGTGCTTTCCTCCGCCGTTTCGTCCTCTTCCTCCTTGTCCGTGCGGGCAATCGAGATGACCTTGACGTCCGCGCCGGTACGCATGACGATAACGCCCTGCGAGCCGCGTCCGCATTCACGGATCTCCTCGACGCCGGTGCGGATGATAACGCCGTCGTCGGTGATGATCATGACGTCGTTTTCGCTGTCAACGACCGCGATGCCTGCGACCAGACCGGTCTTTGCGGTCAGGCTGTGCAGCATGATGCCGCCGCCGCCGCGATGATGCACGGTGAATTCCTCGACCGGCGTGCGCTTGCCGTAGCCGTTTTCGGTGACGGAGAGCACATACGCGTCCTTGCGTGCACGCGCCGCGCCGATGACATAATCGCCGTCCGCGAGCTTGATGCCGCGCACGCCGGTTGCAGTACGGCCCATCGCGCGGACCTCGTTCTCGTCAAAGCAGATCGCCTTGCCGTTGTGGGTCGCGATGAGGATGTTTTGCTCGCCGTCGGTCAGTCGGACGTCGACCAGCGCGTCGTCCTCGTTGAGGCTCAGCGCGCGCAGACCTGCACGGCGGATATTCTGAAGATCGGAGAGCACGATGCGCTTCGCAATGCCCTGACGGGTGACGAAGAACAGGAACTTATCGTCCGCAAACTCCTGAATCGGGAACATAGCGGTGATCTTTTCGCCGTTTTCCAGCTCCAGAAGGTTGACGATGTTCATGCCCTTTGCCGAACGGCCGGTCTCCGGGATCTGATAGCCCTTGAGCTTGTAGACCTTGCCGCGGTCGGAGAAGAACAGGATGGTGTCATGCGTGGACGCGGTGAAGATGTCCTTCGCGAAGTCCTCCTCGCGGGTGCTCATCGCGGAAACGCCGCGGCCGCCGCGGCGTTGCGCACGGTAGACCGAGGTCGGCTGGCGCTTGATGTAGCCGAAGTGGGTGAGGGTGTACGCGCAGTCCTGCTGCTCGATGAGGTCCTCGATGTCGATCTCATCGGCCACATTTTCGATGCGCGTATGACGCTCGTCGCCGTACTTCTGCTTGATCTCCTGGAGCTCCTTCTTGACGACCGCGAGGATGTTCGCGTCGCACGAAAGGATGTCCTCAAAGCCTGCGATGCGGCTTTCGAGGTCCTTGTACTCGTCGTTGATCTTCTCCTGCTCCAGACCGGACAGGCGGCCCAGACGCATGTCAACGATCGCCTGCGCCTGCGGCTCGTCGAGATGGAACTCGAAGTGCTCCGAGCCGTCCACGATGCCGAGCAGCGCAATCTGGTCGATCCAGAACGGCTCCGCCATCAGGTTTTCCTTGGCCTCCGCCTCGTTCTTAGACGCGCGGATGATGGCGATGATGCGGTCGATATTGTCGGTCGCGACCTTGAGGCCCTCCAGAATGTGCGCACGGTCGCGCGCCTTCTTGAGGTCGAAGCGCGTGCGGCGCTCGACAACGTCCTTCTGGAAGCCGATATACTGGTCGAGGATCTGGCGCAGGGTCAGCACGCGCGGCTGCAATTTGCCGCCCGCACCCGGTACGAGCGCGATATGGATCATCGAAATGGTGTCTTCCAGCTGAGAATAGGTGAAAAGCTGGTTGAGGATGACCTGCGCGTTCGCATCGCGGCGAACGTCCACGACGATCTGCATGCCCTCGCGGGAGGAATGGTCCTGGATGTTGGTGATGCCTTCCACGCGCTTGTCCTTGACGAGATTTGCCATGGATTCGACCAGACGGGCCTTGTTGACCATGTACGGGATCTCGGTAATGACGATCTGGCTCTTGCCGTTCGGCAGATCTACGATCTCGGTCTTTGCGCGGACCTTGATCTTGCCGCGGCCGGTCGCATAGGCGGCGCGGATGCCGCTGCGGCCCATGATGACGCCGCCGGTCGGGAAGTCCGGGCCCTTGATGAACTGGCAGATCTCGTCCAGCTCAGCCTCGGGGTGGTCGATGACATAGCAGGTGCCGTCGATGACCTCGGAGAGGTTATGCGGCGGAATGTTGGTCGCCATGCCGACCGCGATGCCGGACGAGCCGTTTACCAGCAGGTTGGGGAAGCGGGACGGGAGCACGACCGGCTCCTGACGCTCCTCGTCAAAGTTCGGCTGGAAATCGACTGTGTTCTTCTTGATGTCCGCCAGCATGTAGTTCGCCAGTTTGGCCATGCGGGCCTCGGTGTAACGGTATGCTGCCGGAGGGTCGCCGTCCACAGAACCGAAGTTGCCGTGGCCGTCGATCAGCGGATAGTGCAGCGAGAACGGCTGCGCCATACGCACCATTGCGTCATAGACCGATGCGTCGCCGTGCGGATGATAGCGGCCGAGCACGTTACCGACGGTCGTTGCCGACTTGCGGTAGGGCTTGTCCGAGGTCAGACCGTCCTCGTACATAGCGTACAGGATGCGGCGGTGTACCGGCTTGAGGCCGTCGCGCACATCGGGCAGCGCGCGGCCGACAATAACGCTCATTGCATAGTCGATATAGCTTTTCTTCATCTCGCGTTCGAGATCGACCTGCATGATTTTCTGCTGTTCGTATTCTTGACTCATTCTTTGCCTCCAGAATTGTTGGCTTTCAGCCGGAAAACGGCTGTATTTTCACGCTTAGAGCAGACGGAGCAGCTCGTCTACCTGCTCCTCGGTCGTCGCCCAGCTCGTCGCCAGACGGATGACCGTATGCTCCGCGTCATATTTCTCTATAAAGCTGTATGCGACCTTGCCGCCGAGTTCGGGCAGCCTGCTGTTTTCGACGATGATAAACTGCTGATTGGTGGGGGAGTCGATCGCGAAGCGGTATCCCTTTGCCGCGAGACCGTCGCGCAGTTTGAGCGCGAGGCGCACCGCCGGTGCGCAGATCTTTTCATACAGGCCGTCGGTGAACAGGGCGTCGAACTGAACCGCGTTCAGGCGGCCCTTTGCGACCATCGCGCCGTGGCGCTTGACCATGGTCTCGAACTGGCGCGGCATATTGCCGTGCGTGAACACGACCGCTTCGCCGCACAGCGCGCCGCACTTGGTGCCGCCGATGTAGAACACATCGGTCAGCCGTGCGATGTCCGGGAGCGTCACGTCGGTATCTGCCGTCAGGCCGTAGCCGAGGCGCGCGCCGTCGAGGAAAAGCGGCAGATCGAATGCCTTGCACACGGCGGAAATGCGCTCCAGCTCGTTTTTCGTGTAAAGCGTGCCGTATTCGGACGGATGGGAGATATAGACCATGCCCGGGAATACCATGTGGTTATGGCTTTCGTCCGCGTAGAACGTCTCGATGTACTCGCGCAGATCGTCCGCGTCCAGCTTGCCGTTCCTGTGCGGAACGGTCAGCACCTTGTGTCCGGTGCTCTCGATGGCGCCGGCCTCATGGGTGTTCACATGGCCGCAGGAGGACGCGACAACGCCCTCATACGGACGCAGCAGCGCGTCGATGACGACCATGTTGGTCTGCGTGCCGCCGGTGAGGAAGTAAACCTGTCCCTCCGGGCAGGCGCAGGCCGCCTTGATCTTCTCCGCAGCGGACGCGGTGATCTCGTCATTTCCGTAGCCGGTGAGCGGCTGCATATTGGTTTCCGTCAGATGTTCCAGAACTTTGGGGTGTGCGCCGTAACCGTAATCGTTTACAAAAAACAGCATGACTTTTCTCCCTTAAACGTCAAGATTCATGACATATTTCGCATTTCTTTCAATAAATTCGCGACGCGGCTCTACCTTTTCGCCCATCAGGAGCGCAAAGGTCTCATCGGCCGCCGCCGCATCCTCCATCGTGACCTGAAGCAGCGTGCGGTGCTCAGGGTCCATGGTGGTCTCCCACAGCTGCTGCGGGTCCATCTCGCCGAGGCCCTTGTAGCGCTGTACGCGCACGCCGTCGCCCATTTCGGCGATGCAGTCGCGCTGCTGCTCATCGGTATAGGTGTAGCGGACGTCCTTGCCCTTCTCGTTCTTGAACAGCGGCGGCTGCGCGATGAACACATGACCGTGCTCGATCAGCGGACGCATGAAGCGGAAGAAGAACGTCAGAAGCAGGGTGCGGATATGGCTGCCGTCGACATCGGCATCGGCCATGAGGATGATCTTGCCGTAGCGCAGCTTTGCGAGATCGAAATCGTCGCCGAAGCCCGCGCCGAAGGCGGTGATCATCGGGGTAAGCTTGTCGTTGCCGTAGACGCGGTCGAGACGCGCCTTTTCGACGTTCAGCATCTTGCCCCAGAGCGGCAGGATCGCCTGATGACGGCGGTCGCGGCCCTCCTTGGCGGAGCCGCCTGCGGAATCACCCTCGACGATGTAGATTTCAGTGTAGGTCGGATCCTTTTCGATGCAGTCCGCCAGCTTGCCCGGCAGGGAAGCGGAATCGAGCGCAGACTTGCGGCGCGTCATTTCGCGCGCCTTCTTCGCAGCCTCGCGGGCGCGCGCGGCGGTCTGCGCCTTCTCGATAATAGTGCGGGCCACCTGCGGATTTTCCTCGAAGAAGGTCATCAGCTTTTCGGAGACCATCGCGTCGACCAGTGCACGCATATCGCTGTTGCCGAGCTTGGTCTTGGTCTGGCCCTCGAACTGTGCCTCCTGCAGCTTGACCGAGATGATAGCGGTCAGGCCCTCGCGGGCGTCCTCGCCCTTGAAGGACTCGTCGTCCTTGAGCAGCTTGTATTTCTTGCCGTAGTCGTTCAGAACACGGGTCAGCGCGGCCTTGAAGCCGGTCTCGTGCGTGCCGCCCTCGGTGGTATTGATATTGTTGGCGAAGGACAGCATCAGCTCGCTGTAGCTGTCGGTGTACTGCATGGCGACCTCGGCCATCGAGGTGTCGCGGCTGCCCTCCATGTAGATGACCTGCTCGTGCAGAGGGGTCTTGGTGCGGTTGAGATGCTCGACGAACTGACGGATGCCGCCCTCGTAGTGCATGACCTCCTCGACCGGCTCATCGTCGCGCTCGTCGCGCAGGGTGATCTTGAGGCCCGCGTTCAGGAACGCCTGCTCGCGCAGACGCTTTTCGAGCACATCGTACTCGTAGACCGTGGTCTCGAAGATCTCCGGGTCGGCGTGGAAGCGGATGGTCGTGCCGGTCTCGCTCTCGCACGGCGTGTCGCGCATCTTGACCGTCGTAACACCGCGCTCAAAGCGCATGTAGTGCTTGGTGTGACCGTCGCGGACCTCAGCCTCGAGCCAGTCGGACAGCGCGTTTACGACCGACGAGCCGACGCCGTGCAGACCGCCGGAGACCTTGTAGCCCGAGCCGTCGAACTTGCCGCCTGCGTGCAGCACAGTCAGAACGACCTCGAGCGTCGGAATGCCCATCTGCGGATGGATGCCGCAGGGAATGCCTCGGCCGTTATCCGTGACGCGGATGATGTCGCCCTTTTCGATCGTGACCTCGATGTGCGTGCAGTAGCCCGCGAGCGCCTCGTCGATCGAGTTGTCGACGATCTCATACACCAGATGATGCAGACCGCGCGCCGAGGTAGAGCCGATGTACATGCCCGGGCGCTTGCGGACGGCTTCCAGACCCTCGAGGACCTGGATCTGGTTCTCGTCGTAGGTCTCTGTGACCTTCAGATCGAGCACTTCGTCCTTGATTTCAATCTCTTCACTCATATAAAAAAATTTCCTTTCGAAAATTGCGATAACAGAAAAATCGCGCATCAGCGCGCCATTTCATCGAAAAACGAGGTTTTTCAATATTTTTATATCGCGTATGCCTTTTCCGCTCTGCGCTGGAGCGCCTGCGGCGACAGCTGCGTCAGATACAGCGTCTCGCCGAGCGCACTTTCACACAGCACGGCCGCGCGCGGCAGATCGTCGTACAGCTCAATGATGCGCCCCTCGTCCTGAAGCCGCGAGAGCAGACGCTGCGTGCGGCCGGACACGGTTGCCGTATCCATATCAAAAACCGCTACGACATTCTGCAGCGGCACAATGTAATCCTGTCCGAGGTGTAAATACATGATATTCCTCCGGAATGATTATTTATTTTATTATACCACATTTTCGCGCGTTTGTGTACCGGAGACTTATACAATTTTGCCGTTTTTGATGTGAAACGCCGCACCGGCGCGTAATTTTTCCGAAATGCCGTCCTCGCAGCAGGTGATCATGACCTGACCGGCGGAGATCCGGTTGAGAACGAAGTCCTGTCTGCGGCGGTCGAGCTCGCTCAGAACATCGTCGAGCAGCAGCACGGGATACTCTCCGTCCTCCTCAAAAAATAGCTCGCGCTCGGCCAGCTTGAGCGACAGCGTGCAGGTGCGCACCTGTCCCTGTGAGGCGAACGCCGACGCGCTCCGCCCGTCGAGCAGCAGCTCAAGATCGTCCTTGTGCGGTCCGGAAAGGCAGCTTTTCGCCGCGATCTCGGCGTTTTTGTGCCGGAATACATGGTCGATCAGCTCGCGCTCGAGCTGCTGCGCGGACGCGAACGGATCGCTGACGCTGCTGACCGTGCGGTAGACGCCGGACAGCGCCTCATGCGGCGCGATATCGGAATAGACCGCTGCCGCCGCCGCGAGCAGCCTGCGGCAGTAATACGCGCGGTAGCGGATGATCTGCGCGCCGATGCGCGCCATGCGCAGCGAAAAGTCCTCCCACATCGACAGCAGAGACGGTTTTTCTTCGCTGTCGCGCAGGATGCGCGTCTTGTGCTCGTGCAGACGGTTGTATTCCTCCAGATAGCGCGCGTAGTTCGGCCGCAGCTGACACAGCGCCGTGTCGAGAAAGCGCCGCCGCGCCGCCGCGCCTGCGCGCACGAGCATCAGATCCTCCGGACAGAACAGCACGGTCTTGAGCAGGCCCTGCACGTCGCTCTGCCGCTTCTGGCGCACGCCGTTTTTGTAGATCTCCATCGCCCTGAGGCGCGACAGGCGCAGCTCGAGTGTGTTCTCGCGGCCCTGCGCCTCGAATTCCGAGCAGATGAATGCCGCATCCTCACCGAACCGCAGTCCTTCCTTCTTCTGCGCCGTGCGGAACAGCCGCATGGTCGAGCAGGCCGCCGCCGCCTCGAGCAGGTTGGTCTTGCCCTGCCCGTTCTCGCCGCAGATCAGATTGACCGCCGGGTCGAGGACAAAGCGTGCATCCTCATAATTGCGGAAATTCTGTAATTTCAATGTCTTGATGTGCATTCTGCCCGGTCACTCCACGTTATCCGTATATCTGTACGTTTTCGTACACGCAAAATCGCGTTCGTTATTGTACATCGTGTGCGTTTATGCGATCACAACGGTCTCGCCGCCCAACTCGATCCTGTCGCCCGGACGCAGCTTCTTGCCGCGCATGGTGCATTTTTCGCCGTTGACCAGCACCTCGCCGTCCGCGATGCGGAGCTTGGCCTCGCCGCCCGAGGATACCAGATTTGCGAACTTCAGCAGGGCGTCAAGCTTGATAAATTCGGTTTCGATCTTGATTTCAGTCATTTGCACGCAACCTCACAGGCAGGACCAGATAGGTGAACTTGTCGCCCTCGGTCGGGGAAATAACGATCGGGTTGAGCGAGCCCTTGAGCTGGAGCCGCACCTTTTCCGTGCCGGATGCGCGCAGCGCGTCGAGCATATAGCGGTTATTGAAGCCGATCTCCAGATCCTCGATGCAGCCGTCGATCGGGCATTCATCGTAGCTCTTGCCGATCGCGGTCACGCACGAAAGCTGCACATAATTGCCGTCAAAATGAAAACGGACCGGGTTTTTCAGCTTTTCCGAGACGATCAGCGACACGCGCTCGATCGAGCTGATGAGCTCGTGCGAGTCGATGTCGACAACGTGCTCAAAGTCGTTTGGGATAGCGGCGCGGTAGTTGAGAAACTCGCCTTCGATCAGACGGGTGATCAGCATCGTACCGCCGATACGGAACAGGATGTTCTTCTGGTCGGGGAAAATCTCTACCGGCTCGTCATCCTCTCCGAGAATGTGCTCGATTTCGCGCAGGGAAGCGCCCGGAACCACGAATTTCATTTCCCCGGACATCCCTTCGATGGTCTCGCGGCGTACGGAAAGACGGTAGCCGTCGACCGCTGCCACATTGAGGCGCGAGCCATCCAGCTCGAACAGGCAGCCGGTATGGATCGGCTTGGATTCGTTGTCGGAAACCGAGAAAATCGTCTGGGAAATCATGCTTTTCAGGATATTCTGGGGCAGAGAAAACCCGGTAGCGCTGGAAACCTCAGCGAGCGCCGGGAATTCGTCCGCCTCGGTCGCGGCCAGATTAAACACCGCGCGGCCGCATTTGACGGTCGTCATCAGCTTGTCGTCCGTCTCGATATAGACGACGTCGTTCGGCAGCTTGCGGACAATGTCGAGCAGCAGCCTTGCATTGATAACGATGCTGCCCGGTTCGACCACATCGGTCTCGGTCGTGGTGCGGATGCCCATCGACATGTCATAACCGGTGACGGTCAGCGTCGAAGCATCAGCACAGATAAGCAGACCTTCGAGCAGCGGCATCGAGCTTTTGCCGGTAACGGCGCGCGAAGCTGTGCCGAGAAGACCAAGAAGGATCTCTTTTTCGCAGGAAAACTTCATTTTGATTCCTTTCTCTAAAAACAATGACATTTATAAGGGCTGCTGCCGGGTTTATTCGCGTCAGCAGAGCCCGGATCAGGAATTTCCTTTTTATTACTGGAAATTCGCGTGCATAATGTGTCCGCGGGAGACGGACAGAAAAAACCTCTCAGATAAAAGGAAAGGTTTTCGCAGTAGTAATAGAGGCTGTGGAGCCTGTGGATAACTCCGAAATTGTCAGCAGCGGCGCGGGAAATGTCGTCCACAGACGATTGTGGATGGAAAATGGACTGTCCACACACGAAAACACACCCTTGATTATCCACAGACTTATCCCTGTGGATTCCACAGAAAACTGGGGATAAATAAATGCATAAATATACAGCTTGTGTACAGCGGATATGCATATATGCAGTGCCGCAGAACTCAGTCGCCGCGTATGTTATTGTGCAGCTTTTTGATGACGTCCTCGGTCTGGCGCGATTTCTTGCGCTCCTCCTCGATCTTGTTGCAGGCGTGCATGACGGTGGTATGGTCGCGCTTGAAGATCTTTGCGATGTCGGGGAAGGAGTATTCGAGCTCCTGGCGGATCATGTACATCGCCATCTGGCGCGGATACGCGACGTCCTTGGAGCGGTCCTTGGAGATCATCTGCTCGACCGGGATATAGAAGTAGTTCGCGACCGCCTCCATGATGCGCTCGGGCGTCGGGTTGAGACCCGGATTTTCCGTGCGCAGCGCGTCGATCGCGTTTTCGGCGAGCGAGACCGTGATGCGTTCGCCCATCAGCTCGTGCATCGCCTTGATCTTTTTGACCGCGCCCTCGAGCTGACGGATGTTGGACTGGATGTTCTCCGCGATGTAGTTGGATACCTCGTCGGGCAGCTCGATGCTCATCTTTACTGCTTTGTCGCGGATGATGGCGATTCGGGTTTCAAAGTCCGGCGGCTGGATGTCCGCGAGCAGACCCCATTCAAAACGGGTCTTCATGCGCTCCTCGAGCGTGTTGATCTCCTTCGGCGGACGGTCGGAGGTGAGGACGATCTGTTTTTTCGCCTCGTACAGCGCATTAAAGGTATGGAAGAATTCCTCCTGCGTGCGCTCCTTGCCGGCGATGAACTGTACGTCGTCGAGCAGCAGCAGATCGACGACGCGATACTTGTTGCGGAAGGACTGCACATCCGCCTTCTGGATCGCGGTGATCAGCTCGTTGGTGAAATCCTCGCCCTTTACATAAATGATGCGGAATTCCGGGTGCGTGCGGCGCAGAACGTTCGCGATCGCGTACATCAGATGGGTCTTGCCCAGACCGGAGTTGCCGTAGATGAACAGCGGGTTGTTTTCCGCAGCCGGGCGCTGCGCGACCGCATAGGCCGCCGCGTGAGCGAATTTGTTGGACGAGCCGACGATGAACCGTTCAAAGGTATAGTCATCGTACGGAGACGCCGACTGGGCGGGGGTGCTGTATTCCCCGGTCACCACCACAACGGTCGCTGCCTCGCCGGTCAGCTGATACAGCGCGTTCTGAAGCGGTTCGATGAATTTGTCGGTAATGTACTTTTGCTTGAAGTCTGACGGGGAATGCAGAACAAGGCGGTTGTCGGTAAACGAAACCACCGTCGCATCCCCGAACCAGGCTGACAGGGTAGACGGCAGAAACTTCTGCTCGTGTTCAAGCAGTTCGAGCGCCATCTCCAGTATGTTGTTGGCCATGAGGAGAGCCTCCTTATAGAGTGTCGCCGGGACAGGGCGAAAAAGCTGTGGACAAAGGCGCCGTCCACAGACGCGGTGGAAACGCGAAAAAAGAGGGGCGGCCCCGTTTTTTCGCAAAGCAAACAAACCATACGAAAACGCACGGTTTTTCAGAAAAATATGGGATGCGGCGCGAAAAAATCCGAAGAAAAGTCCGGAATTCCGGCACAGCAGAACAGCGGAGAACGGCGGGAGCCGACTCCTATTCTATTTTATAATAGCACACAGTATCCACAATATCAAATGGAAACTGTGGATAACTTTTATTGTGCCGGCCGGCTGGAGGCGCGAAAAGCGGCCGCGACATACAAAGCGTGGTGGAGCGGGAAAATGCAGACACAAGATGTTGAAAAGATACGAAAAAAACGAATTTTTTGCAAAAAAAGCTTGACATTTCGCGTCCGCTATACGATAATATATATCGTATCATATTATGCGGACAGGCAGCGGCATATGCCCGCGTCTCGCGCCGGACCTATGCCGGTGCCCATCCGTAAAATTCAGAACAGGGAGGTGCACGAAGTTATGAAGAGAACGTTCCAGCCGAAGAAGCGTCAGCGCTCCAAGGAGCACGGCTTCCGCAAGCGCATGTCCACCGCGAACGGCCGCAAGGTACTGGCTCGCCGTCGCGCAAAGGGTCGCGCTAAGCTGTCTGCCTGATCGGCAGCAGGACCCTTCGCAAAGGGTCATATATATTCGCGCCGCGGCGCGGAGGAAACTGTTGCGGGCCGCAGAAATGCGGCTCGTTTTTTTCGGTCTGATGGGCAGGCCTTTTTCGTCGTGCGCAGAAAACGGCGGAAACCGTCCCCCAAACGGCCGGAAACCTGCAAAAAGGGCGATCGCCGCGCTTTGACCGCGCGGTGCGGCCCGCAGTCCACTGGGCGGCGCAGGCAGGGCAGAGAAAAGAGCGCCGTCAGCTTTGCAGTCATGAAAACAACCGCGCAAAGAAGAATTTGTCGATAATTTCGTTTTTTTCCGGGCATCGAAAGGAACGAGGAGACACAGACATGAAGAAAACCATAGCCTTAAAGGAAAACCATGAATTCCGGCGGCTGTATCATCGAGGCACCTCGTCGGCAGGCAGGCATCTTGTGCTTTACTGCCGGAAAAACCGTCTCGGACACAACCGTCTCGGACTGACGGTCAGCGCAAAACTGGCATGTGCGGTCAAGAGAAACCGCATCAAGCGTCTGTTTCGTGAGGCATACCGCCTGCACGAGGACGAATTTGCCACCGGCGTTGACCTTGTGCTCGTCGCGCGTGCGCGCGCGGTGGGTGCGACCTATCAGGACATCGAAAAATCGCTGCTGCGTGCGCTCCGCGAGAACAAAGCCGCAGCAGCTCAGCCGTGAAGCGGTTGCTTCTGGCGCTCGTGCGGTTTTACCGGAGAAATATCTCTCCGCTCAAGCCGCCCTGCTGCCGCTATACGCCGACCTGCTCGCAGTACGCCCTCGAGGCGATCGAGAAGTACGGCGCTCTGAAGGGAGGCTGGCTTGCGCTGAGGCGCATCTGCCGATGCCATCCCTTCTCTAAACGAGGCCCCTATGACCCGGTGCCGTGAGGCAGGGAAGGGCTCTCATTGCCGGGGAAATATTTTCCGGCCATAAACGCGCCCAGAGCGCGCATTTCTGGAGGTTCTTATGACCATCGATCAACTTTCCAACCTGATCAAAGACCCCAATATCTTTGGTTATCTCATCGTCAGACCGTTCGGTCTGATCCTGCTCAGCCTGTACAATTTCGTGCATAACTACGGCCTTGCCGTTATCCTGTTCGCGCTGATCGTCAAGCTGTGCTGCGTACCGCTCGCCATCAAGGGCAAGAAGAGCATGCTCGCCATGACCGCGCTCAACGCGGAGATGCAGCAGCTTCAGAAGAAGTACGCGAACAACCGAGCCAAGCTCAACGAGGAAATCCAGGCGCTCTATGAACGCCGCGGCGTCAGCCCGATGAGCGGCTGCCTGCCCCAGTTCATTCCGCTCCCCATCATGATGGGTCTGTACTATGCGGTACAGCAGCCGCTGCAGTATATCGTCGGCCTGAGCAGCGAGACGGTCATCAAGCTCGCGCAGCTGGTCGGTCTGGACAATCTGGCAGGCGCAAACTACACCGTACAGATCGTGATCGCGGAAAAGCTGAACGCATTCAAGGATGCAGCCGGCAATTTCGCGCCCGACGTTCTCAAGTGCCTCGCCGACGGCGAGAGCATCTTCCCGATGGACTTCAACTTTTTCGGCCTTAATCTGGCGGATACCCCGTCCATCAAGCACCCGGGCCTGATCTGGATCATCCCGATCCTGTCGTGCCTGACCGCATATCTCTCCAGCTACATCATGCAGAAGATGCAGAATATGCCCAAGGGCAACGATGCGGCTGCGAACCAGATGAAGATGATGACCATGCTGATGCCGCTGATGTCGCTGTACTTTGCGTTCATCCTTCCGGGCGCGATCGGCATTTACTGGATCTTCAACAACGTATTCACCTGCGTACAGGAGGTCATTCTGACCAAGCGCATCCGCGGCAGGCAGGAGGCAGAACAGGCTGCCGAAGCAGAGCGTGTGGCGGCGGAAAAAAAGGCGAAGCGTGAGGCAAACCGCGCTGCGCAGAAGTCCCATAGTGCGCAGAAGTCCCATAGTGAGAAAAAGAAGGGGGACAAGTAATCATGCAGAAGTTTTTAGAAGCAACCGGCGAGAACCGTGATGCAGCCATCGCAAACGCGCTGCGTCAGCTGGGTCTCGACCGCGATGATGTATCCGTAGAGGTACTCGACAACGGTAAAAAGGGCTTTCTCGGCATTGGTGCGACCCCGGCGCGCGTCCGCGTGACCTATGAGGCGCCCGAGATCATCGAGGAGAAGCAGCCGGCTCCGAAGGCGGAAAAGCCGGCTCCGAAGCCGGTAAAGACCGAGCCGAAGGCAGAAAAGCCGGCTGTCAAGCCGCAGAAGCTGTCCATCACCGACGAGGACGACACGCCGCGTCTGGTCAAGGCCGCTCCGGCGGATTTTGTTCCGGAAAAGCTCGAGGTCGAGCGTCCGCGCCGCGAGCGCAGCGACCGCCCGCGCCGTGAACGCAGCGACCGTCCGCGTCGTGAGCGCCGCCCGCGCGAGGAGCGCCCGATCACTCCGTCCGTTCCGAAGGAGCGCGAGCTCATCCCGGTTTCCGAGGACTGCATGAAGAAGGCAGAGGAGCTCGCGACCTCGTTCATCTCCGGTCTGATGGAGAAGATGGGCATCGAGGGTCAGGTCACGGTTCTGCCGCAGACCGAGTGCGACCAGCTGCGCCTCGAGCTGTCCGGTCCGGACATGGGTCCGATCATCGGCCGCCGCGGCGATACGCTCGACGCGATCCAGTATCTCGGCTCGCTCGTGCTGAACAACGCGCTCGACGAGCACGTTCGTCTGTCTGTTGATACCGAAAACTATCGCGAGAAGCGCGCGGAGAGCCTGGAGCGTCTGGCGCGCAAGATGGCGATGAAGGTCGTCAAGAGCCATCGCTCGATGACTCTCGAGCCGATGAATCCGTATGAGCGCCGCATCATCCATGCCGCTCTTCAGGACTTCAACGGCGTTACGACCTACTCCACCGGCACTGAGCCGAGCCGCCGCGTCGTTATCGCACCGGACAGCGGCCGCCAGCGTCATTAACGCAGAGGTATCATCTATGAATGATACGATTGCCGCTGTTGCCGCATCGGGCGGGCCGATCGGCATCATCCGTGTATCGGGTGCGCAGGCGATCGGTGCGGTCAGCGCGGTCTTTTCTCCGAAAAACGGCAGTCCGCTGGCGGAAGCAGCCTCGCAGAAGCTGGTTTACGGTACGCTTTCCGACAAGAACGGGCATCTGCTCGATGCCTGCTACGCGGTCGTGTTCCGCGCACCGCATACCTACACGGGCGAGGACATGGCGGAAATTCAGTGCCATGGCTCGACTGCGGTCCTGACCGCGGCGCTCGATGCGCTTTTCGCGCACGGCGTGCGGCAGGCCGAAGCCGGAGAGTTCACGCGCCGCGCGTTTCTGAACGATAAAATGGGACTTTCCGAGGCGGAAGCCGTACATGACCTGATCACGGCGCGCACGGTCGAAGCCGCGCAGAACGCCGCGGCGCAGATGATGGGTGCGGTCGGCTCGAGCGTGCAGCAGATGCGCGACAAGCTGCTCGGCATGGTCGCGCATTTCCACGCGATCGTCGATTTTCCGGACGAGGACATCGACCCGATCCTGTTCGATGATGCGGCGGCGCTGCTGCACCAGACAACAAGTCAGCTCTACCGCATGGCGGAGAGCTATGAACGGGGACGTATCCTGCGCGAGGGCGTGCCGTGCGTCATTCTCGGCCGGCCGAACGCCGGCAAGTCGACGCTGCTGAACACGCTGCTCGGCCGCGAACGCGCCATCGTCACGGACATTCCCGGCACGACGCGCGACCTCATCGAGGAAAACGTCAAGGTCGGCCAGATCCTGCTGCGTGTGACCGATACGGCCGGACTGCGCGATACGACCGACCCGGTCGAGCAGGCCGGTATCGACCGCGCGATGGCGGAAGCGTCTGCGTCCGCGCTCATTCTCGCCGTGTTCGACGGCTCCAAGGCGATCGGGGAAGAGGACATGCTCGTGCTCGCCCGTTCGGCCGGACACCGTGCGATCGCCGTGCTGAACAAGACCGATCTGCCGCAGCAGCTCGACGAGGAGCTGCTCAAAAAGCAGTTCGCGCACATCGTTCATCTGTCGGCAAAGACAGGGGAGGGAATGGACCGTCTGCTGTCGCTCATTCCGCGCACCATCGGCTTCGGAGAGACTGCGTTTGACGGCGCACTGATCACAAACGCCCGTCAGGCCGCCGCGCTCGCGCGCGCCGCAGAACGCTGCGAAGCGGCGCTGTACGCTGCACAGTGCGGCATGACGCCGGACGCTGTCGTGATGGATGCAGAGGGCGCGATCGCCGCGCTCGGCGAGATCACCGGCGAGACCGTGACCGAGTCGGTCGTTACCCGAATTTTCAGCGATTTCTGCGTCGGCAAGTGACGCGGAGACCGAATGTGGAAACAATGTGGATAGGGGGGCCGCCTGCCGCGCGCAGCGGCCCCTTTTTCAGGCAATAATACAACAAAACGTAATCATAATACAAAATATTACGTTCAGTAAAACGAAAATGACCACTCAAAGTAGAGTTATCCAGAGTTTCCACATAGTTATCAACAGTTTTACACAGAGAGGGACCGATGAACATTTTGCTATTTCGATATACAAAAGGAGGCGCCGCGCGATGACAGCATTTGATGCGGAAGCGTTCGATGTTGCGGTGATCGGCGCCGGTCATGCAGGCATTGAGGCCGCGCTCGCAAGTGCGCGTTTAGGTGCGAAAACCGCGTGTTTTTCGATCAATCTGGACGCTGTAGGCAATATGCCGTGCAATCCTGCCATCGGCGGCACGGCCAAGGGACACCTCGTTCGAGAGATCGATGCACTGGGCGGAGAGATGGCCCGGGCGGCGGATGCGGCCTGCATTCAGTACCGTATGCTCAACCGCGGCAAGGGCCCTGCGGTGCATTCTCTGCGTGCGCAGGCCGACCGAATTAAATACAGAGCGTATATGAAGCACGTTCTGGAGCAGCAGGAAAACCTGTTTCTCATGCAGGATGAGGTGGTCGCCATCGAGCAGAAGGACGGCGCGGTTTCGGCTATCGTGACCGCTGTCGGCGTGCGACATGCAGTCAAGGCGGTCGTTGTCGCCTCGGGCACCTTCCTCGGCGGCCGCGTCATCATCGGAGAATATACCCGTGAATCCGGCCCGGACGGTATGGCGGCGGCAAAGCCGCTCACCGAGTCGCTGCGCGGTCTGGGACTGCGTTTGCAGCGCTTCAAGACCGGCACGCCGCCGCGCATCAACCGCCGCTCGATTGACTTTGAAGGCCTTTCGGTGCAGGAGGGAGAGGATGAAATTATCCCGTTTTCCTTCGAGACCGACCATCCGCCTGATAACCGCGCGGTATGTCATCTGACCTATACGACCGCGGAAACGCATGAGATCATCCGCGCAAACCTCGACCGTTCGCCGCTCTACGGCGGCAAAATCGAGGGCGTCGGTCCGCGCTACTGCCCGTCCATCGAGGATAAGGTCGTGCGCTTCGCGGACAAGCCGCGCCATCAGTTGTTTCTTGAGCCGATGGGACTGGATACCGAGGAAATCTATGTACAGGGCTTTTCGTCCTCCATGCCGTTCGATGTACAGCGCAAAATGCTGCATTCGGTCAAGGGACTGGAGCACGCCGAGATCATGCGTCCGGCCTACGCCATCGAGTATGACTGCATCGATCCGCTCGAGCTGCGTCCGACGCTCGAAACCAAAAAGGTCTCCGGTCTGTACGGCGCAGGCCAGTTCTGCGGCTCGTCCGGCTACGAGGAGGCGGCCGCGCAGGGCCTTGTGGCAGGCATCAACGCCGCCCTCAGACTCAAGGGCGAGGAACCGCTCGTGCTCGACCGTGCAGACGGATACATCGGTACGCTGATCGACGATCTGGTGACGCGCGGAACGAACGAACCGTACCGCATGATGACCTCGCGCTCGGAATACCGCCTGCTGCTGCGGCAGGACAACGCGGACGAGCGCCTTGTTCCGATCGGTGTCCGTGTCGGACTGAATTCGCCCGAACGCGGCGAAAAAGTACGGAAAAAGTACGAAACCGTGCAGAAGGAGATCGACCGCATTGCATCGGTCGGCATCGCGCCGGGCGAGCAGCTGAACGCCTTTCTGGAGCAGCATCACTCGACGCCTCTCAAGGCCGGCTGCAAGCTGATCGACCTGCTGCGCCGTCCCGAGCTGAGCTACGCAGATCTTGCGCCGTTCGATGCAGAGCGCCCGGAGCTGCCTGCGGTCATCCGCGAGCAGGTCGAGATCCGCATCAAATATGCCGGTTATATCGAGCGCCAGGAGCGCGATGTCGAGCAGTACCGCAGGCTTCAGAGCCGTCCGCTGCCGCTTGATCTGGACTATAACGAGGTGGACTCGCTGCGTCTGGAGGCGCGGCAGAAGCTGAACGCAGTCAAGCCGCTGAATTTCGGTCAGGCGGCCCGCATTTCGGGCGTCTCGCCGGCGGATATTACTGCGCTGATGATCTATATCGAAACGCATCGAAAGGGGGAAAAGGCTTGACCGACCGCGAGCTGCTGTACACCGGGCTGAAGGAATTTCTGCCCGAGGTCAGCGAAAAAATGATTGATGATTTGTTGAAATTCTCCGCGCTGCTGCTGGAGAAGAACAAGGTGATGAACCTCACCGCAGTCACCGAACCGACCGAGGTCGTGACGCGCCATTTCCTCGACTGCGCCGCCCTCGCGCCGCATATGCCGCAGGGGGGAAGGGTGCTCGACGTGGGCACGGGCGCTGGTTTTCCGGGTATGCCCCTGGCAATACTGTGCCCGGAGACCGAATTTGTCCTGCTCGACGCGCTGCGCAAGCGCATCGACTTTCTGAATGAGGTCATCGAGACGCTGGGTCTGACCAACGTCACCGCCGTCCATGCCCGGGCGGAGGATTTCGCGAAGGACAGCCGCGCGTCGTTCGATATGGCGGTTTCGCGTGCAGTGGCAGACCTGCGCACGCTCAGCGAGCTGGCGGTGCCGATGGTCAAGGTCGGCGGCTGCTTCCTCGCCATGAAGGCGGCGGACTGCGCGGAGGAAGTGCAGGGCGCGGCGCATGCCTTCGAGGTGCTGGGCATCGGCGGGCCGGAAATGCTGAGCTATACTGTGCCGCATGACGGCATCGAGCGGGCGCTCGTTCGTCTGCCGAAGATCAGCGATACTCCCGAAAAATATCCGCGCCGTTTTAAGAAAATTCAGACTGCACCGCTCTGAGACTATACGGAAAGTTTACCCTCTGTACGGAAATTACAGAGGGTATTTTTTGTCCGAAAATAAGTATATCAGCCGCTTTTTCGTTGGAAATGACAGGAATTTGTCGTACAAGGCAGATTGCGCGGTCGATTTTGCTTGCCTGTCTGCAAAATTGTGGTAATCTATTACCAAAGGACGACCGTGCCACAGAAAACAGGGGTGCAGTACCCCTGTTCATCGGGCACAGCAGGAAAAGGAGGCTACTTATGATGAAATCGGTCCTGACGCTTGTGTCCGGGAGGGAGGATCGGGTGCTGCGGCGCATCCGTATTTCAGAGATCGTGCGCAATCCCAATCAGCCGCGGCGATATTTCGACCCGGAGGCGATCGCCACGCTCGCGGAGAGCATCCGTCAGTACGGCGTGCTCAATCCGCTGACTGTGCGGCGGACAGCGAACGGCGGCTATGAACTGGTCGCGGGGGAGAGGCGGCTGAGGGCGGCGCGCGTCGCCGGACTGACCGATGTGCCCTGCCTGCTCATCAACGCGGACGGGGAGGACTCGTCGGTAATTGCCCTCGTTGAGAATTTGCAGCGGCGCGATCTGGATTTCTTTGAGGAGGCGAACGGCTTCAAGCGGCTCATCGAGCAGTTCGGTCTGACGCAGGAGGAGGCCGCGCGCAAGGTAGGGAAGACCCAGTCGGCCGTTGCGAACAAGCTGCGGCTGCTGCGGCTGTCGCAGCAGAATATGGAGCTGATCCGATGCAACAATCTGACCGAGCGGCACGCCCGGGCACTGCTGCGCCTGAACGATGAGGCCGACCGCATCAACGTCACCAATTATATTATCGAGCATGAGCTGAATGTCAGCCGTACCGAGGAATATATTGACGAATTCCTCAAGGCAAAGGAAAATCCGCAGCCGGTCGTTGAACCGGAGAGCGGCAAGCACGTTGTGCGCCTGTTCAAGGATGTACGCTTTTTTCTGAACACACTCAACCGTGCGGTCGGGGTGATGGTCGATGCAGGGATCGGCGCGACTGTCAAGCAGCAGGAGAGCGATGACGGCCTGACGCTCACTATCTGCATTCCGCACGCGAAAGGGTAAATCGCAGCAATCACGATACTATATTATATAGGTGCCATCCGAAGGGATGGCACTTGAGACTGTCGAAAAACTATCGTTTTTCCGACAATCTGTGTTTTGACTTCGCAAAACACGGACGTCCGAAAGTTCCCATACGGAAACTTTCTCCCTCTTAAAGTATGAAAACCGAGGTACACGCCCCCGGTTTTCATGCGTTTGCGCAGCAAACGCTTTTGAATGCGCGCTGCCGCGCGACTGCTGTTTTGGCGTGAAAACAGACTTTATCGACAGACTGAGGTGCCATCCGAAGGGATGGCACCTTTGTTTCATGTGAAACAAAGGCATGGAACAAATGACGAAATTGTTCCACGTGAAACATCGGCGCGAAACAGAGAGGGACTGTTTCACGTGAAACCTTTCCCGGGCGGTCTATGTTCCACGTGAAACAACGTACACGCAGGCAAACTCATGTTTCACATGAAACATTTTCCGCAGAAGGAAACGTGCAGGCAAAAATTTTGGGATAGTGCCTTTGTTTTCTTTTAAGCATGTGCTATAATAAGGAGCATAGGAAAAAACACGAATAAAGAGGAAAGCACTATGGGTAAAATTATCGCGTTCGCTAACCAGAAGGGCGGCGTGGGAAAAACAACGACTGCGATCAACCTCGCAGCGGCACTGTCCGAGCGCGGAAAACGCGTTCTGCTGTGCGACTTTGACCCGCAGGGCAATGCGACCTCAGGCTTCGGCGTCGATCCGCGTTCTCTCGAAACATCGGTCTATGATCTGATTGTATCCGAGGACCCGGATACGAAATCGGGTATCGTCCAGACCAAATGGGTCGATATCATCGGCGCAAACGTCAATCTTGCGGGCGCAGAGCTCGATCTGATCGCAATGGATCACCGCGAGGCGCGGCTCAAGCTCGTGCTCGACAAGGTCAAGGACGAATACGATTATGTGTTCATCGACTGCCCGCCGTCGCTCGGCCTGCTGACGCTCAACTGCCTGTGCGCAGCGGACAGCTTTCTGGTTCCGCTCCAGTGTGAGTATTACGCGCTCGAGGGACTGAGCCAGCTGATGACGACCGTGCGCATGGTCAAGAAAAACATGAACCCGAAGCTGTCGCTCGAGGGCGTGCTGCTGACCATGTTCGACGGTCGAACCAACCTGTCCATTCAGGTGGTCGAGGAGGTCAAAAAGCACTTCCCGGGCGAGGTATTCTCGTCGGTCGTTCCGCGCAACGTTCGTCTGAGCGAGGCGCCGAGCCACGGCAAGCCGATCACCGAGTACGACCGCATGTGCCGCGGCGCAGAAGCGTATCTGTCGCTCGCGGATGAAATCCTTGCGAAAAACGGAAAGGGGAAGGGCTGATGGCATCCGGTAAAAAGGGACTGGGCGGCGGCCTGTCCAACCTGTTCGGAGATACGACGGTCGTTGATCTGAAAACGGAGACCTCGGCGGACAGCGTCAGCAAGATCGCGGTCAGCCGCATCGAACCGAACCCCGGCCAGCCGAGGAAGGTATTCGCGCAGGAGGCGCTCGACGAGCTTGCGGAAAGCATCCGTCTGCACGGCGTCATCACGCCGATCACGGTGCGCGCGGGCAAAAAGGAAGGCTATTATCAGATCATCGCAGGCGAGAGAAGATGGCGTGCCGCGCGGCAGGCCGGTCTGGATGAAATCCCGGCGATGGTCATCGAGGCGAGCGAGAGCGAGGTCATGGAGCTCGCCCTCATCGAAAATCTTCAGAGACAGGACCTCAACCCGATCGAGGAAGCGGAGGGCTATGAGCAGCTGATGCGCGACTATGGCCTGACGCAGGAGCAGGTCGCGCAGCGCGTCGTCAAGTCGCGCCCGGCGGTCGCCAATGCGCTGCGTCTGCTTCAGCTGCCCGGCGAGGTCCGGACCATGGTCAGCAGGGGAGAACTCTCCGGCGGCCATGCGCGTGCGGTGCTCGCCGTCGCGGAGGAGGACAAGCGCGTCGAGGCCGCAAAGCAGATGGCCGGCATGACCGTTCGTCAGGCAGAGGCGCTCGCCAAGCGCATGAACAAAAAGCCTGCGGAGCCAAAGCCGCAGGAAAGCGACTTTTCCGTGGATTATATCGCGGCGCTGGAGAAGGAGCTGGAAAGCGTCCTCGGCCGTAAGATCTGCATTCAGCAGGGCAAAAACAGCGGTCAGCTGACCCTTGAATATTACGGCGCGGACGATCTGGAACGCCTGACCGAAGCGCTGCGCGCCCTGCGCGTATAAGGAGGCAGCACATGAACGAACAGAAAAACAACGCCCCCGAACAGGCAAAACCGGAGAAAAAACTCAGCCGCACGACGCTGACGTTTTATATCGTCGGTCTGTTCTCGGTGGCGATCGCACTCATCCTCATCAGCTATGTTGCGCAGGCGCGTGCGGACAGACAGGTCGAAAACCTCAGCTCACAGCTGAACGAGCAGCAGACGGTTGCGCAGGGCGCGACTCAGAAGGTCGCAGATCTGCAGCAGCAGTTTGATTTGCAGAGCAGCGCGCTCGAGAGCGTGCGCAGCACGCTCGGCACCGAGCAGGCAAAGACCGATGTGGTCGGCGCGACGCAGAATCTGCGCGACCGCGAGCAGATGCTCGAAATGCTGGTAGCGGCGGAGCAGGCCGTCATTGACGATGACATGGAGCAGCTGAATTACCTGCTCGAGGGCATTAGAGACGCCTTTTCCGAGGATAAGCTCAAGCTCCGCGAGGACGGCGGCGTGCTTGAGGCGAACGACTACGCAGTCTATCAGAAGCTGCTCGCGCTCGCAGACAGCGCCGCGCAGAGCGAAGATAACAATGTCAATAATCAATAAGGAGAAATAAAAATGCTGGATATCAAATTTGTCCGAGCAAACCCGGACGCAGTCAAGGAAAACATCAAAAAGAAGTTCCAGGACGAGAAAATCCCGATGGTCGATGAGGTCATCGAGTTCGACGCGAAGTACCGCGCTGCAAAGACTCGCTGCGACGAGCTGCGCGCTCAGCGCAACAAGAAGTCCAAGGAGATCGGCGGTCTGATGGCCAAGGGCCAGAAGGACGAGGCCGAGAAGGTCAAGGCAGAGGTCAAGGCGATGGCCGACGAGATGACCAAGCTCGAAGAGGACGAGAAGGTCTTTGCTGAGGAAGTCAAGAACCGCATGATGGTCATCCCGAACATCATCGACCCGTCTGTCCCGATCGGCAAGGACGACTCCGAGAACGTCGAGAACGAGCGCTTCGGCGAGCCGGTCGTTCCGGATTTCGAGGTTCCGTATCATGTTGACATCATGGAGTCCTTCGACGGCATCGATCTCGACGCTGCTCGCCGCACCTCCGGCAACGGCTTCTACTACCTCAAGGGCGACATTGCCCGTCTGCACTCCTCCATCCTGTCCTACGCGCGCGACTTCATGATCGACCGCGGCTTCACCTACTACATTCCGCCGTTCATGATCCACGGTGATGTAGTAAAGGGCGTTATGTCCTTCAAGGAAATGGAGAACATGATGTACAAGATCGAGGGCGAGGATCTGTACCTGATCGGCACCTCCGAGCACTCCATGATCGGCAAGTTCATCGACACCATCAACGACGAGGAGACCCTCCCGCAGACCCTCACCAGCTACTCTCCGTGCTTCCGCAAGGAAGTCGGTGCGCACGGCATCGAGGAGCGCGGCGTTTACCGCATCCACCAGTTCGAGAAGCAGGAAATGGTCGTCGTCTGCAAGCCGGAGGACAGCAAGGCATGGTACGAGAAGCTGTGGCAGAACACGGTCGATTTCTTCCGTTCGCTCGATATTCCGGTACGCACGCTGGAGTGCTGCTCCGGCGACCTGGCTGACCTGAAGGTCAAGTCCTGCGACGTAGAGGCATGGTCTCCGCGCCAGAAGAAGTACTTCGAGGTCGGCTCCTGCTCTAACCTCGGCGACGCACAGGCGCGCCGTCTGGGCATCCGTATCCGCAGCAAGGAGAACCCGAAGGAGCTGTACTTCGCGCACACTCTGAACAACACGGTCGTAGCACCTCCGCGCATGCTGATCGCGTTCCTCGAGAACAATCTGCGTGAGGACGGCTCGGTCGCTATCCCGAAGCCGCTCCAGCCGTACATGGGCGGCATGACCGAGCTGCGCAAGAACAAGAAGTAATTTCCGTTTTTTGAAAGACAGGAGCAGAACAATGAACACTGGTATCAAGGGCGAGAAGAAGTTCACCGTAACCAAGGAGCAGCTGGCGTGCAATGTCGGCAGCGGTCTGGTATCCGTATTTGCCACCCCGATGATGATCGCAGCCATCGAGAACACCGCCGCAGGCAGTGTTGCCGGTGAGCTCGAGGAGGGCAAGACCACGGTCGGCACGCTGGTAAACGTAAGCCATGTTGCCGCAACGCCGGAGGGCATGGAGGTCCGTATCGAGACCGAGCTGACCGAGATCGCGCCGAACGGCAAAATTCTGACCTTCAAGGTCGCAGCCTACGACGAGGCAGGTCTGATCGGCGAGGGCACGCATCAGCGCGCTATTGTTGCCAAGGAGCGCTTCGAGCAGAAGGCACAGAGCAAGCTCGCAAAGTAAAAGCGAATATGCAGATATAAGGAAAGCACCGCAGTCTATGACTGCGGTGCTTTTTTGCAGGTGAAGTTCACAGAAACATCTGCGCGAAAACCGGCTCGAGCTGCTCGGCAAAGCGGCGGTGGCCCTGTTCGGAAAAGTGGACGCCGTCGAACACGACCGGAATGTCCCAGCCGGAGGCGTCACAGAACGACACGCCGCAGAGCGCGGCGAGATCGCGGTAGAGCGGGGCGAGCTGTCCGGAACTGCGGATGAGCGCGTCGCTCTCAACCCATGTTCCGCTCTGCATAAGCGGCGGCGCGACGAGCAGCAACGGCAGACCGCAGACCAGAAGATCGCTGATAAAGATGCGCATCCGTTCGGCAGCCTCGGCAGGGGAGGCGCCGCAGAGCAGGTCGTTCGTGCCGAGCATCAGACAGAGCCCGTCTGCCGGCAGCCGGGAGCGGACCTGGCTGAGCAGGACGCGCACGGCGAAGCTGCTCGACGGGATTTCCCGGCCGTTCTCGCCGAGATTCCGGATGTCCCACGCGCTTCCGAGCCGTGATGTCCACCGCACGCCCTCGGGATAGCGCGCGCCGCCAAAGGCGGCAGGGTCATAGCCATATGTGTTGGAGTCGCCGATGCAGATGATGCGCTTTGCCATTTAACCACCTCATTTGCGCTCATTATATCGCGTTCCCGAAATATTTGCAAGCTGTGCGCAGAAAAAAAGAAAAACACGCCTTTGGCGTGTTTTTCAGACGAATTTCAGCTTAGTTTGCAGCGCTTGCCGCGGCGGTCAGCAGGCGGCGCAGCTCGGTGCAGTCGCTCAGCAGGGAAGCGCCTGTGCGGACGTCAACATCGTCGGTCAGCGTCAGCAGCCGCAGCCAGTATTCGGTCTGCGCCGTTTCGCGCAGCGCCTCGTTCAGGCTCTCAGCAAGGACCCGTCGGCTGAGGGCGCAATCCGCGCATGATACTGCGGAGCCGATCGCCGCTGCGTGCTTCAGCAGCTCGGCGGACAGGTCGTCCTCGTGCCGGTGCAGCAGGCGGTGCAGCTTTACGATGCGGACGGAAAAATGCAGCGACTTTTCCAGAAGAATGCTGTTCTGAGACATAAGTAAAACCTCGTGTGTGTGTGATGATGGTGCGGGTAACAGGACTTGAACCTGCACGTCTGAGACACCAGAACCTAAATCTGGCGCGTCTGCCATTCCGCCATACCCGCAGAAAAAATCGAAGGCCGCGCAAAACGCGCTCCGGCGCTCGGCGGCATGGTCTCAGTATAACCGCTCCGTCCTCTTTTGTCAATTTGCAGAGCGCTTTTTCTGTACTGTAATCAAAAAATCGGGAAAAAGGAATACCGGATATGTGGAATTTGTGCTATACTTAATCTGTATAGGCATCCGCAAGGGGAGTGCCTGTGCGATCGACAGAACGCGCGCGTTTCCACGCGCGAATTTGGACTTCCGAACAAGGACTGGGAGCAAGCAATGAAATCTGTTCGTATACTGCCCGTGCTGATGAGCCTTCTGCTGCTTGCAGGCTGCACGATGCCGTCCGGCGACGAGCTGCTGGCGGCGCCCAAGCCGCCCGGCAATTATCAGACGCTGCAGACCAAGCTCGAAGAGCTTCTGGCATCGGGTGTTTCCTATACCACCCCGACCACAGGGGAGAACCGTTCGTCCGTACAGCTCGTCGATCTGGACGGTGACGGCGCGGAGGAGGCCATAGTGTTCTTCCGCGGCGCGACCTCGGCGACGAGCAACGACTTCAAGGTATATATCTACAAGAAAAACGGGGATGACTATCGGTGCACCGGCTCGATCGAGGCCAAGGGAGCCGCGATCCAGTCGGTCGAATATCCGACCATCACTCCGGACGGCGGCCGCGGCATCGTGGTCACATGGCAGCTGGCCGGCAACGGAACGGGCGCGCTGACGATGTGCGACTTTGACGACAGCTGCGCGCCGCGCGTGCTGCTCGAGACCGATTACAGTGCGCTTGAGCTGACCGACATGGACGGCGACGGCGCGAAGGATCTGCTGCTGCTGACCGGCGCCTCCGGAAAGCGCGCCGCGCGGCTGTACCGCTATAAGAACGGCCGCATGAACCTGGCCGGTGAGGCGGCGATGAGCGCCGGCATCGCATCGGTCGAGCGCATGGAGGCCGGACATATCACCGACGGCCTGCCGGCGGTGTTCGCGGAAGAGAAAATGGCCTCCGGCATCGGCCTGACGACCGATATCTTCGTCTACAGCGACGGAATGCTGGTCAATCTTGCGCTCGACGGCGAGGACATCGCGAGCCGCAGCACCTACCGTCCCGTGCAGGTCTATGCGGCCGACATCAACAGCGACGGCGTGATCGAGCTGCCGCGCGCGGTGCTCATGGCGGGCTACAAGGACGCGGCGGCGCACGACGCGCTGTATATGCTCGACTGGTACGCCTACGGTCTGGGCACAACGCCCGTACAGGTCAGCACGACTTATCAGTGCATCTCGGATGCGTGGAGTCTGCGCATCGACCGGAGCTGGCACGACCGCATCACGGCGGTCAAGTCCACGGACGGCGGCCTGAGTATGGTTTCGTTCTACGAATACCGCGGAGCGGGGCAGAACTCGATTCCGCTGTTCAATATCTACTGCGTCACGGGTTCCTCGCGCGAGTATTACGCGGGCCGGACCGACCTCATCCAGCTTGGCCAGACATCGCAGGCGGTCTATTTCGCGAAGATCCCGGAGGGCGCGCAGAGCGGCACGCTGAAGATCGGCGCGGAGGAGATCAGCTCGCGCTTCTCGATCGTCAAGCAGGCATGGAACAACTGAAGATAAAAGGAGGATGGCATCTATGAAACGTAAGGTACTGGTTCTGGAGGATGAAGAAAGCATCCGCTCCTTTCTGGTGCTGAATATGAAACGGGGCGGCTACGAGGTCATCGAGGCTGAAACCGGCGAGCAGGCGCTCGAAAAATATCATGAAAATCCGGATATCGCGGTCGCGATACTCGACGTTATGCTGCCGGGCATCGACGGCTACGAGGTCTGCCGCACGATGCGTGCAGAGGGCTATCAGGCCGGCGTGATCATGCTGACCGCGCGCACGCAGGAGGCGGACAAGGTAAACGGTCTGATGAACGGCGCGGACGACTATGTGACCAAGCCGTTTTCGAGCATCGAGCTGGTCGCGCGCGTGGACGCGCTGTACCGCCGCGTATCCGGCTCGCCGTTCTCGGAGGAGAACGTCATCAAGTCCGGCCCGTTCAAGCTCAACCTGCGCGCGCGCGAGGTGCTCAAGAACGGACGCAAGATCGAGCTGACGCAGATCGAGTACGGTCTGCTCAAGGCGTTCATGCAGAACATCGGCAAGGCGCTTTCGCGCGACGAGCTGCTGGAGATGGTGTGGGGCCATCACTATGTGGGCGAGCTGAAGATCGTAGACGTCAACATCCGCCGCCTGCGCATCAAGATCGAGGATGACCCGGCCGAGCCGAGCCATATCGTTACCGTGCGCGGATACGGGTATATGTGGGAAGGATAAAGCGCTGGCGCTTTCTAAGGGGGACGCTGTCCCCCTTAGATACGTTCCCGGTTCCGCAGAAACCGGGAACGATAACCCCCTCGCCCCTGCACGGCAGGGACGGCCGCGCCGCCACGGCGCGGGCAGCGGGAAAGAAGTCCGGCAGAGCCGGACTTCTTTGGGGATTTGCATCGGCGCACTGCGGTGCGCCGCGAAAAGGCGCTGACGCTGCCTTTTCGATTATTCCGCAGTTGTTTTCGGAGAAAACAGGAAAGGTCATTTTCTTTATGACAGATCGCAAAAAAAGTAAACAATCCGCACCGCGGCCGCAGTCGGAAACACCAAAAGTGCTGCACTCGCCGGGCGGTATCCGCGGACGCTGGATGATGAACTCGCTCTCATTCGTGCTTGTCATTCTGGCGGCCGTGATGATTTTGATCTCGGTCGGCGTGTCGGGCTATTACTACGCCACCGTGCGCGACAATCTGGTCTCGCGCGCGGTCACGGCCTCGGACACCTTCCGCAAATACTTCACCGATACCTATGATCAGTTCTACACGCAGGCGGAGTCCACTGTGACGACGTTCAGCGAGCAGGACAAGCTCGAGCAGCAGTTTCTCGACGCGAACGGGCGTATTCTGCTCTCGACATCCGGTCTGTCCGGCGGCGGTCTGGCGTCCACAGAGGACGCCACGCAGGCGCTCGCCACGCAGAAGACCTCGGTGTTCACCGGACGCGATCCGCTCTCTGACGAGCGCGTGATGAGCGTCACCGCGCCGCTGCTGTCCTCGCGCGGCGATTTGGTCGGCGGCGTGCGCTTCATCAGCTCGCTGCGTGTGGTCGAGCGCCAGATCTGGATCATCATCGGCGTGTCGCTGCTCGCGTGTCTGGTGTTCCTGATCTTCGTCGTCGCGTCCAACAGCTACTTTATCCGGTCGATCGTAGACCCGGTGCTCAAGATCAACAACATCGCCAAGGAGATCGCGGCAGGACGCTACGGCGTGCGCCTGCAAAAGACCTATGACGACGAGATCGGCGAGCTGTGCGACACGATCAACTATATGTCCGACGAGATCAACCGCGCCGAGCGCATGAAGAACGACTTCATTTCCTCGGTCTCGCACGAGCTGCGCACGCCGCTGACCGCCATCGGCGGCTGGAGCGAAACGCTGCTCGCGGGCGGCGGCGAGGACCCCGAGGAGGTCATGCAGGGCCTGACCATCATCCAGAAGGAGGCGGGCCGTCTGACGCGCATGGTCGAGGAGCTTTTGGACTTCGCGCGCATCGAATCGGGCCGCATGAAGCTCGAGGTCGAGAACTTCGACCTGTCGATCGAGCTGTATGAGGCGGTATACATGTATGAAAACCTACTCCAGAAGAGCGGCATCCGGCTGAACTACGATGAGGATGTCGAGGCGAACTACTTCGTCAACGGCGACCGCCACCGCATGAAGCAGGTATTCCTCAACATTCTGGACAACGCCGCGAAGTACGGCGGCGACGGCAAGCGCATCGACATCCGTCTGGTGCGCGACGGGGGAAATCTCGTCGCGACCGTGCGCGACTACGGTCAGGGCATTCCCGAAGCCGAGCTGCCGTTCGTCAAGGAGAAATTCTATAAAGGCTCGTCCAAACAGCGCGGCAGCGGCATCGGCCTTGCCGTGACCGAGGAGATCGTCGTGCTGCACGGCGGCACGCTCGACATCGCGTCCGCTGTCGGCGAGGGAACGACCGTGACGGTCACGCTGCCGTCAGCGAAGGCGGAGGAGGCGCTCGGCATCACCGGCGCACCGTCCAGGACCGAGGAAGAGCCGTAACCGCACTTAAGAAGGAGAACCATATGTCAACCAAGAAAACAACCATCGGCGGTCAGGCCATCATCGAGGGCATCGTCATGAAGGGGCCGAAAAAGACCTGCACCGTCGTGCGCAAGCCGGGCGGCGAGCTGGTCACCAAGACCGAGCCCGCGCATCATCAGCCGGCGTTCTGGCGCCTGCCCATCCTGCGCGGCGCGTACACGCTGTTCACCGCCATGAAGGACGGCATCGTGGCCATCAACTATTCGGCGGAGTTTTTCGACGATGAGAGCATCGATGAGGAGCCGTCTAAATTCGAAAAGTGGCTCGAGGCAAAGTTTGGCTCGGAAAAGCTGAACAGGATGATCCTCGGCCTGTCCACGGTCATCGGCATCGCGCTGCCGGTCGGCCTGTTCCTGCTGCTGCCGAGCTTTCTCGGCGGCTTTGTTCCGAAGGACTGGGGCGTGCTGGCGCGAAACGTGCTCGAGGGCATCGTGCGCATCGCGATCTTTCTGATGTTCATGTGGTCGGTGTCGCATATGAAGGACATCCGCCGCACGTTCGAATACCACGGCGCGGAGCACAAGACCATCTTCTGCTATGAGGCAGGGGAGGAGCTGACCGTGGAGAACGTCCGGAAGCAGGGCAGGTTCCATCCGCGCTGCGGTACGAGCTTCATGTTCGTACTCATCATCATCGCGACGATCGTTTCGTCCATCGTCTTTTCGATCATCGACATCACCAATCCGTTCCTGCGCATGCTCGCGCATCTCATCCTGCTGCCGCTCGTCGTCGGCATCAGCTACGAGTTCAACCGCTATGCCGGACGCTCGGAGAGCGTCATTTCGCGTGCGCTGCGCTGGCCGGGCCTCATGATCCAGCATCTGACCGTATTCGAGCCGGATGACTCGATGATCGAGGTCGCGATCACGGCCATGAAGGAAGTCATTCCGGACGACGGTTCGGACGAATGGTAAGGAGGAAAACCATGCACCCGTCTATGCACCGCAACGAGCGCGGCTCGTTCGTTTACTATACCTGTGACCGGCTGCCGGTCCGCCATGCCTTTACCACCAAGTTCGGCGGCGTGAGCCGCGGCGACTGCGAGAGCCTCAACCTCGGCTTCAACCGGGGCGACGAGCGGGAGAACGTGCTGGAAAACTACCGCATTCTGGCGGAGCAGCTCGGCATGGACGAGGGCCGCATCACCATGACAAAGCAGATCCACGACACGCAGATCTCGGTCGTGACCGAGGGCGAGGCCGGCATGGGTCTGCATCAGCCGATGGCGTGGGAGTCGGACGCGATCGTGACCGCCCTGCCCGAAACGCCGCTGTGCGGCTTTTATGCGGACTGCGTGGTGACGCTGTTCTACGATCCTGCGACCCGGACCGCAGGCGTGGCGCACGCCGGCTGGCGCGGCATGGCGGCAGGCATCCTGCCGAAGACCGTGGAGGTCATGGCGGAAAAGCTCGGCGCAAAGCGCGAGAGCCTGATCGCCGTGCTCGGCCCGTCCATCCGTCAGGAGTGCTTCGAGACCGACGCGGACGTTCCCGAGGCGATGGAGCGCCTGATGGGCGAGCGCGTGCATCCGTTTATCGCGGAAAAGGGCGTCAAGTTTCATGTAGACCTGCAGGGCATCGGCGTCAGACTGCTGACCGACGCCGGACTTTCGCCGGAAAACGTCATCGACAGCGGCATCTGCACGAAATGCTGTGCGGATGAATTCTGGTCGCACCGCGCGACCCACGGCCATCGCGGCGTGCAGGGCGGCATCATATGCCTGTGAGGGAACGCTGTATGAGCTGGAAAAAACGTGCGCTCGCGGCGGCGCTCGCCGGGCTGTGCCTGCTGTCGGGCTGTTCGCTGCCCGGCAGACAGCAGGACGAGGGGCCGAAGGATACGGTCGACGTATCGGACGCCTATTTCGGCCTTGCGTGGTACAAAAACGGCACGCTCAACCCGGTCACGGATACGGACAGCATCAACGCCATGCTGCGCGAGGCGCTGTACGAGGGTCTGTTCGAGCTGACGGACGACTTTACGCCGCAGAATGTGCTGTGCGAGGGCTACAGCGGCGACGGCACGACCTTCACCTTCACCCTCAGGCAGGGCGTGAAGTTCTGGTCGGGGCAGACGCTGACCGCAGACGATGTGGTCGCGAGCTACCGCGCGGCGATGGACAACGCCTCCTCGCCCTATCACAGTCGCCTTGCCGACGTGACGACGCTGGAATCGGCGGGCACCTATAAGGTGCGCATCGTGCTCTCCTCGCCCAATGCGGACTTTCCGCGCCTGCTGAACATTCCGGTTTACCGCAGGGGGAGCGCGGACAGCGGCAGCTTCGCCGACGGCACCGGCCCGTATGTGCCGGTCGAGAACGGCAGTGCGTACACGCTCGAAAAAAATGAAAACTGGCACGGCGGCTTTCTCGGCACCATCCGCCATATCGAGCTGGTCGGCATCACCCGGGCGGACGCGGCGGAGTCCAGCTTCCGGACGGGCGACGTGTCGGTCATGCGCAGCTCGCGCATCGCAGCCGACGACGAAACGACGGTCATCGGCGGTGCGGTCGACACGCTGCAAACACCGAGCACGGCGCTGCACTATATCGGCATCAACTACGCAAACGAACAGCTGAAGGACGCGAAGGTGCGCCGGGCGCTCTCCGCAGCCATCGGCCGCCGGGCGCTGTGCGAAACGCAGCTTCAAACGTTCGCGGACCCGGCCGTTCTGCCGGTCAATCCGCAGCAGCAGGTCTCGGGCGTGACGCTCTCGACCGAGGCGGACACCGCAGGCGCGTATGAGCTGCTGCACAGCGAAACGGACGACAAAAAAGCGGACGATACGGCCTCTCAGGACAGTGCCGCGCAGACCGCGGCAGACGGGGACGTCACCATCTATTACGCGGAGGACGGCACGCCGCTGACCGACGATGAGGGCTATTACATCGACGAGGAAGGCGACCGCGTGCTGAACGCCGAGGGCGAGCCGGTGAAAGACCCGTCTGCGCCGGCGCAGAGCGGCGAGGACACGCCCGCGACCGACGCGGCCGGGGAGCAGATCGTGCTGTCGCTGCATCTGCTCGTCAACGCGGACAACGCCTTCAAAGTTGCCGCCGCCGAGCAGCTCGCCGCCTCGTGGAACGCCGTCGAGGGCGTGAGCGTCACGGTGGACGCGGTAGACTACGAAACCTTTACCGCGCGCATCAGAGAAGGCTCGTTCGACCTGTATTACGGCGAAACGCGCCTTACGCCGGACTTTGATCTGCGGCCGCTGCTGACGCAGGGCGGCAGCCTGAATTTCGGCGGCTATCATGACCCGGACATGGAGAGTACGCTCGCCGCGGCGCGGAAAAGCGGCGACCGGAGCGCGCTCTGCAAGCAGTTTGCGGAGCAGATGCCGTTTATCCCGATCGCGTTCGAGCGGGAGCAGGTCATCATCCGCAAAAATCTCATCAACGGCTTCTCGCCTGTGCCGTACAGCGTATTCTTCGGCCAGGAAAACTGGACGCGCGTCTATGCTGCCGAGAGCGGCAGTGATGCGCAGACGGACGAGGCCGCGCAGTAACCCGAAAGAAAAAGGAAATTCGAAATGCAGGATACACAGAACAATCATCGCCTGCAGGGACACCTGCTCGGTGCATTCAGCGTGCTCGTCTGGGGCACGACGTTCGTCGCGACCAAGGTGTTGCTGCGCACCTTTTCGCCCATCGAGATCATGATCGCGCGGTTTGCGCTCGGCTTTCTCGCGCTGCTCATCGTCGGACGCGGTCTGATGCGTCCGCAGAAAAAATGGCATGAAGCGCTGTTCGCGGCGGCCGGACTGACCGGTGTAACGCTGTATTTTCTCATGGAAAATATCGCGCTGACCTATATCTCCGCCTCGCTCGTGGGCGTGATCGTGGCGGCGGCGCCGCTGTTCACGGCGCTCATCGCAGCCGTCTTTCTCAAGGAAAAGCTGTCGATCTGGTTTTTCTGCGGCTTTGTCTGCGCGATGACCGGCATCACGCTCGTGTCGCTCGCCGGTGTGAGCGAGCTGCACTTCAGTCCGGTCGGCGCGCTACTGACCGTGGGCGCGGCCCTTGTCTGGGGCGTTTACTCGGTGCTCATCCGTGTGCTTGGTCACATGGGCTACCAGACCGTGCCGCTGACCTGCCGCATTTTCGGCTACGGCTTTCTGTTCCTGCTCATCCCGACGGCTTTCGAGGGTCTCCCGGCCGGCATCGCGGCATGGGGCACGCCGGTGCATCTGGCGAACCTGCTGTTTCTCGGCCTGCTCGCGTCCGCGACCTGCTTTGTGACATGGAACCGCGCGGTCTTTCTGCTCGGTCCGGTGCGCACGAGCGTGTACATTTACGCTTCGCCCGTCATCACCATCATCGCCTCCGCGCTCATCCTGCACGAGACCATGACGCCGGTGATGTGGGTCGGCACGGCGCTCGCCCTCGGCGGGCTGATGCTGAGCGAGAAGAAAACAAAGAAATCATGATTTCTTACTCCGGTTGCGCGATAGTTGGTGGCGCAACCGGGGTTTTTCTATTATACTGAGCGCAGAAAAGGAGGAATTGCCATGGTAATGACGCTGTATACGATCGTTCCGGTGCTCGCCGTCATGGGCGTATCCGTCTATGTGCTCGTGCTGCTGATCCGGGCGCTGCGGAAATATCTGCGCACCGCGCCCGTCCGGGCGGAAAAGGCCGAGACCGCGAAAACGCTCGGCGCTGTGCTGAAGCAGCACCGCACGGCGTGCAAAATGACGCAGGAGTTCGTCGCGGAGTCGATCGGCGTGAGCCGGCAGGCGGTATCCAAGTGGGAAAGCGGCGCGTCCGACCCGAGCACATCCAATCTGCTCGCGCTGGCGAAGCTGTTCGGCATCGACGCGAAGGAGCTGCTCGACGAGACGAAAAACGCAGAACAATAAAACGAAGGCACCGGTAAAAACCGGTGCCTTCATTTTTCTCACTTATTTCTTCTCGTCCTTTTCGGGCGGAACGAGGGGCTGTGCGGCCTGCGCCGCCCACTCGGCCTCGCGCTTTTTCCGGCGCTTTTTCGTAATCACGACGGCTGCGCCGCCGCCTGCCGCGAGCAGCAGAACGACCGGCCAGAACATGACGATGCCGAGAATGAGCGCGCGGACCGAGTCGACCAGACCGCGCGTGCCCGTCTTTGCCGCCTGCGTCAGCTGCGCGCCGAAGCCGCTGCCCTCGGGGGTGGCGGTCAGAGTCTGCACCTCATCGAGCGTGACGGAAAAGGTCGAGAAGCCGACCAGATCGTCATAATGGCGCTTGGAGCCGGTCAGCGAGTCGATCTCATATTCGCAGTCCGCGAGCGCGTTTTCGAGCGAAATGATGTCCTCCATTTTGCCCGCCTGATCGAGCAGGGCGAGCAGACGCTCGTGCTTGGTCTGGAGCGTGGCGAGCCGGGTCTCGATGTCGGTATACTGCTCGGTGATGTCCTCGCTCGAACGGGAGGAGTAGACCACGTGTGCGCGGTCGCCGAGCTGCGCGTAAAACGTCTCGAATTTTTCCTGCGGAATGCGCAGGGTGTAGTAGGCCGAGCGGCTGCCCTTGTCGCCGGAAAGGCTGCTCGACTCGATGTAGCCGCCGGTCTCGGCGGTCAGCTTTTCCAGATCGGCGGAGGCCGCGTCGAAATCCTGCGTCTCAAGCGTCAGATCGGCGCGCAGGATGAGCTTGGCGTTCTGCCGCACGGCGGAAAAATCCGCAGAGCCGCCGTCGGCGGTATCGGCGCTCTCCGCCCAGCCGTTCGTATCCATGGACATATCTCCGGCCGCCGCCGAGGCAGACGAAGCATCGCCGGAGCCTGCGCCGCCGCAGGCGGAAAGCGTGAACAGCAGAGCGAGAAGCAGGGGAAACAGTCGTTTTTTCATAACAGACACCTCGTTTCACGGGTTGCGCGGCGGAGAGCCGCCATGGTTTTCTCTTGTTACCCGGTTAGACGAGGAAGGCTTCGGGTCGGTTCCCGGATTTTTCCGTTTTGTAAACAATTCTTTTGCGCCGATATAGAGCAGCAGCACGCCGAACAGCCGCCGGAGCAGGGAGGTGTCCGTCCCGGCGGCGGCAAACGAGGCGAGGAGCGAGGTCATCGCGCCGAACGGCACGCAGAATTTGACCGCGCCGCGGTCGATGAGATGGTTTTTCAGGTGAGAGACGAGCGCGGCCGGGGCGCAGGCGAGGAAATACAGCAGATTGATGCCCCCGGCGGTAAACTGCGGCATATCCTGCACGAGCGTCAGCCAGAGCAGCAGCAGCGAGCCGCCGCCGATGCCGCAGCCGCTCAGCACGCCGGTCAGCAGACCGATTACGAACGCGCTCACAGCAGCAGCACAGCCCGGATGCCGCCGTACAGGATGAGCAGAGCGAAGGCACGGCGCAGCCACAGCGTGCGCAGCCGCCCGAAGATGCGTCCGGCGAGCACGCCGCCTGCCGCGCCGCCCAGAAGATAGCCGAGCGAGGACGAAACCGGCAGGCCGCCCCGGACATAATACACCGCCGCCGACAGGGCGCACAGCGGAAAAATCACCGCGACCGAGGTCGCGAAGGCCTGCTTTTCCTCCATGCCGCACCATTTCGTGAAGAGCGGCACGAGAAACAGGCCGCCGCCTGCCCCGAAAAAGCCGTTCGCCGCTCCGGCGAGCGCTCCTGTCACAGCAAGTCTTGCATTTCTGCGCAAAAAATCACCCCTTCCGCACAAAAGTGTGCGCGGAGGGGGTGAAGATTATTCGTCGATGTCGAGAGATGCGCCGTATTCCTCGAGAGCGTTTTTGATGTCGCTCCACGAAAAGCCGCGCCGCTGCAGGGCGGCGACCGCCTTGTCGACCTCCTTCCGGTCGGAAAGGTCGCCGTGCAGCCGCTTTTCGAGCAAGGAAAGCATCTGCGGCAGGGCAGGGGAGAAAAGCTCCATCGCGGCGTCCGCGTCCTCGCGTGAAATGCCGCGCCGGGAAAGCTCCTGACGGATGCGCACCGCGCCGTAGCCGCGCCGGGCGTAGCTGCGCACGACGCTCTCCGCGAACTGCCCGTCCGAGAGCAGGCTGCGCTCGGTCAGCCACGCGAGCGCGTAATCCGTGGCCTCCTCGTCGTGACCCTTGGCGAGCAGCTTGCCGCGCAGCATTTTCGTGCTCAGCGCACGGCAGGAGAGCTGCTTTGCGGCGGCGTCCAGCGCCGCGCGGTATTTATCCTCGCTCATTCTTCGTCGTCGAGGTCGTCAAAATCGTCTGCGTCGATCGAAACCGCCTTGGCGGACGACGGCTTGGGTGCGGCAGGCTTCTCTGCCGGTGCGGTCGCGACGCTCTCGGACAGCTTGACAGCCGCGCCTGCGGAATTTTTGGAGCGCTCCTCCTCGACCTTGAGCATGATCTCGCGCTGTACCTCGTCCGCGATGTCCGGATGCTCCTTGAAGTACTGCTTGGCGGCGTCGCGGCCCTGACCCAGACGGGTATCGCCCATCGAGAACCAGGCGCCCGACTTGTTGACCAGACCGTACTTGACGCCGAGATCGACCAGCTCGCTCGTGCGCGAGATGCCCTCGCCGTACATAATGTCGAACTCGGCCTCCTTGAAGGGGGGCGCGACCTTGTTCTTGACGACCTTGACACGGGTATGGCTGCCGATCAGCTCGGTGCCGTTTTTGAGGTGCTCCATGCGGCGGACCTCCATGCGGACCGAGGCGTAGAACTTGAGGGCGCGGCCGCCGGTCGTGACCTCCGGGTTGCCGTAGATGACGCCGACCTTTTCGCGCAGCTGGTTGATGAAGATCGCGACGCACTGGCTCTTTGCGATCGAACCGGCGAGCTTGCGCATCGCCTGGCTCATCATGCGGGCGTGCAGGCCGACGAAGGAGTCGCCCATTTCGCCCTCGATCTCGGCACGGGGGGTCAGCGCCGCGACCGAGTCGATAACGACGATGTCGACTGCGCCCGAGCGCACGAGCGCCTCCGCGATGTCGAGGCCCTGCTCGCCGGTGTCCGGCTGCGAAACCAGAAGGCTGTCGATGTCAACGCCGAGCGCCTTGGCGTAGACCGGGTCGAGCGCGTGCTCTGCGTCGATGAACGCCGCCGTGCCGCCGAGTTTCTGCGCCTCTGCCACGCTGTGCAGAGCGACCGTGGTCTTGCCGGAGGACTCGGGTCCGTAGATCTCGATGATACGGCCGCGCGGCAGGCCGCCGATGCCGAGCGCGAGATCGAGGCCGATCGAGCCGGTCGGGATATGCTCGACCGTCATGCCGGTGTTTTCGCCCAGACACATGACCGAGCCCTTGCCGAACTGCTTTTCGATCTGGCTGAGCGCTGCGGCGAGCGCCTTCTTTTTGTCCGCTGCCGGTGCGACCGGCTCAAGCTGCTTTTTCGTAGCCATAAATTAGCCTCCTCTATGGTTAAACAGGGGCGCGCACCCCTCTCGGTTTTCGATAAGACCATTATAGCAGGATGCCGAACGGAACGCAAGAAAAAATCGAACATTTGTCCGATAAAATAAAATGGTAAAAATTACACTCCCTCTGGTGAGGGAGTGTTAAGAGGTTATTTTGTCAGATCGTCGTCCTCGCGCGGTGAGCGGCCGATGACGATACGCGGCACGCCGGCGTCATCTTTTTCGATGCAGACGTCGGAGAAACCGTACTTTTGCAGGATCTCAGCGACCGCATCAGCCTGCTTCCAGCCGCATTCGAACAGAAGGATGCCGCCGTGGGCGAGGGTATCGCCCCAGTTTTCGCAGATGGCGCGGTAGAAGTCCAGACCGTCCACGCCGCCGTACAGCGCTTCGTGCGGCTCGAAATCCGCGACGCTGTGGTCGAGCTGCGCCATTTCGCTGCGCGTGATGTAGGGCGGATTGGAAACGATGATGTCGAACGGGCCGACGCCGCCCGGGGGCGGCATGGTCGCGTCCGCCTTCATGGCGAGCAGACGGCCGCTCACGCCGAGCCGGTGTGCGTTCTCGCGCGTCAGGCGCAGCGCGCCGTCCGACAGGTCGACCGCGAGCACGCGCGCGTCCTCGACCTCGTGCGCCGCCGCGATGCCGATGCAGCCGGAGCCGCAGCACAGGTCGAGGATACGCGGGGAAATGCGCGGCTTCGCCTGCTGGATGGTCAGCTCGCACAGCTTTTCCGTATCCGCGCGCGGGATGAGCACGGACTTGTCCACGCGGAAGGTCAGTCCGTAAAAGTCCCATTCGCCGAGGATGTAGGCGAGCGGCTCGCCGCCGAGCACACGGTCGCACAGGATGTTCGCGTAGTCCACCGTCGCGTTGTCCAGATAGGAATGCGCCCAGGCGGCGGTATGGGCGCGGTCGGCATGACACGCCACGGCCGTCAGCTCGCGCGCGGTCATCGAAGGCTGCGGGTCGCCGCCGTCGCGCAGCCGATGAAACAGCTGAAGATATACGTCATTGATCGTCTTTGCCACAGGAGCACCCCCGAAAACCAGTTTTTCTTTCCGCAGGAGCAGGAGCCGATGACTTTTACTGCTCTTTGAGCCATTATTATAGCAGACTTCACAGCTATTCTCAAGGCAGGAAGAGCCGTGTTTTCAAAAAACGACAAAATCCGCAGGGGGAAGGCCGTGTTTTTCTTGACAGTTTGACGAACAGGCTTTACAATTAGATGTATAATAATACTCATATGATATGGCACTGCGCCGGAGGCGTCCGGTGCGGCGCCTACGGGCTGCACAGTGCCAGCGTGCAGCTTTTTTCAGGGGGCATTATTGCAGCGTGTCCGCATAGGTTGATACTGCGGTGCACGCTCGTTTCGGTGTCCGGAGACACCACACGCATTTTCTCGACAGCACCGGTCCGCTGTGGTCGGCATTTTTGCTGAACAATATAAGCTTGCGCTTCCCGTTCCCCCCGGTACAGCCGATACCGTGTGGAAGAGAGCGTATTTTATATAAATTTATCAAAAACGTCGCTGCGACAGGCAGGAGCTGTCCTATCTTATCAACAGGAGGACACACCTTAACATGACCGAAATCATCATACCGATCATCACCGGTATCGTATGTCTCGCTGTGGGCGTTGTCATTGGTTTTCTTTATCGCAAGAGCGTTGCCGAAAAAGCGATCGGCGATGCTGAAACCGAGGCGACCCGCATCATCAACGAGGCGATCAAGGCCGGTGAGACCAAAAAGCGCGAGTCCGTGCTCGAGGCGAAGGACGAGATCCATCGTCAGCGCGTCGAGGCAGACCGCGAGCTGAAGGAGCGCCGCAACGAGACGCAGCAGCTCGAGCGCCGTCTCATTCAGCGCGAGGAAGCGCTCGACAAGAAGAGCGACACCCTCGACCGCAAGAACGAAGAGCTGAGCCGTCATCTGGAATCCGTACAGAAGAAGGAGAACGAGCTCCAGCGCATCAAGGACGAGCAGGTAGAAAAGCTCGAACAGATCGCGAGCATGACGCGCGATGAAGCACGCGAAATGCTCGTCAACTCGATCGAGGCCGAGGCGCAGCATGACGCTGCCGTCAAGGTCCGCGAGATCAACCAGCGGCTCAAGGATGAGAGCGAGCAGACCGCCCGCGAGATCATCTCCACTGCCATCCAGCGCTGCGCGGCAGACCACGTTTCCGAGGCGACCGTCTCGGTCGTTCCGCTGCCCAATGATGAGATGAAGGGCCGCATCATCGGCCGCGAGGGCCGCAATATCCGCACGCTCGAGACGCTGACCGGCGTAGACCTCATCATCGACGACACACCTGAGGCGATCACCCTGTCCTCGTTCGACCCGGTACGCCGCGAGATTGCGCGTCTGGCGCTCGAAAAGCTGATCGTGGACGGACGCATCCATCCGGCACGCATCGAGGAAATGGTCGAAAAGTCCCGCCGCGAGGTCGAGCAGATCATCAAGAGCGAGGGCGAACGCGCTACCTTCGAGACCGGCATCCACGGCATCCACCCCGAGCTGATCAAGATCCTCGGCCGCCTGCGCTACCGCACGAGCTACGGCCAGAATGTCCTTCAGCACTCCATCGAGGTCGCGCACATCGCCGGCATGATGGCGAGCGAGCTGGGTCTCGACCCGGTTCAGGCGCGCCGCGCAGGCCTGCTGCATGACATCGGCAAGGCGATCGACCACGAGGTCGAGGGCAGCCATGTCCAGATCGGCGTAGACCTTGCCAAGAAGTACAAGGAATCCCCGGCGATCGTTCACGCCATCGAGGCGCATCACGGCGACGTCGAGGCAAAGACCGTTGTTGCCTGCCTGGTTCAGGCGGCTGACGCGATCTCCGCCGCCCGTCCGGGCGCACGCCGCGAGAACGTCGAGAACTACATCAAGCGTCTGGAAAAGCTGGAAAGCATCGCAAACGAAACGCCGGGCGTTTCGAGCTCGTATGCGATCCAGGCAGGCCGCGAGATCCGCATCATCGTCAACCCGGACAAGGTATCCGACGATGCAATGGTTCTGCTCGCGCGCGACATCGCCAAGAAGATCGAGAACGAGCTGGATTACCCCGGCCAGATCAAGGTCAACATGGTCCGCGAGACCCGCGCCATCGACTACGCAAAGTAAGATCTTATCCCCTCGTCCATGACGAGGGGATTTTAGACTGTCGAAAAACTTCGTTTTTCCGACAATCTGTGTTCTGACTGCGCAGAACACGAGTCGTCCGAAAGTTCCCATACGGAAACTTTCTCCCTCCAGAAGTATAAAAACCGAGGTACACGCCCCCGGTTTTTATGCGTTTTCACGGCAAACGCTGTTTTATGCGCGCTGCCGCGCGGCTGCGGCCGCGTGAAAACAAGTTCTATCGGCGAACTGTTATCCCTTCGTCCATGACGAGGGGATTTTTTCGGTCGAAAAGAGGGGATTTCGAGGAGATTTCAACCGTTCACAAAAAATTTATTTGTTTATCCTTTATAATGTGGTATAATAAACCCGTATGAACGAATGGGGCAGCTATGCCCTTTTGAAAGGCTGAATACAAGTAATGGCAAACTTTTTTACCAAGATCTTCGGCACGCATTCCTCGCATGAGCTGAAGAAGATCTACCCCATTGCGGATAAGGTCGAGGCGCTGGAGGAGCAGTTCAAGAAGCTCTCCGATGAGGAGCTGCGCGCAAAGACCGATGAATTTAAGAAACGCTATCAGGACGGCGAGACGCTCGACCAGCTGCTGCCCGAGGCTTTTGCGACCTGCCGCGAGGCTTCGTGGCGCGTGCTCGGCATGCGTCACTACCGCGTCCAGATCATCGGCGGCATCGTCCTGCATCAGGGCCGTATCGCGGAGATGAAGACCGGCGAGGGCAAGACCCTCATGGCGACGCTGCCGGCCTATCTGAACGCGCTGACCGGCAAGGGCGTCCATATCGTAACCGTCAACGACTACCTCGCAAAGCGCGACAGCGAGTGGATGGGCAAGGTCTACCGCTTCCTCGGTCTGAACGTCGGTCTGGTCATCCATGAGGTTCCGCCGCAGGCGCGCAAGGCGATGTACGCTGCGGACATCACCTACGGCACGAACAACGAGTTCGGCTTCGACTACCTGCGCGACAACATGGCGATCTACAAGCAGGCGATGGTGCAGCGCGGCCATGCGTTCGCGATCGTCGACGAGGTCGACTCCATTCTGATCGACGAGGCGCGCACGCCGCTGATCATTTCCGGTCAGGGCGAGAAGTCCTCGCAGATGTACGAGATCGCGGACCGCTTCGCCGTCGGCCTCAAGTGCCTGCGTGTCAAGGAGGTTGACGCGAAGGAGGAGCAGGACGACATCGAGGCGGATTACATCGTCGACGAGAAGGCAAAGACCGCGACCCTTACGCCGCACGGTCAGAAGCGCGCCGAGGCGTACTTCAAGGTCGAGAACCTGTCCGACCCGGAGAACACCACGCTCCAGCACTATATCAATCAGGCCATCAAGGCGCGCGGCGTCATGCAGCGCGATGTGGACTATGTTGTCCGTGACGGCCAGATCATCATTGTCGATGAGTTCACCGGCCGTCTGATGTTCGGCCGCCGCTACAACGAGGGTCTGCATCAGGCCATCGAGGCGAAGGAGGGCGTCAAAGTCCAGCACGAGAGCAAGACCCTCGCGACCATCACCTTCCAGAACTACTTCCGCCTGTACGGCAAGCTGTCCGGCATGACCGGTACCGCGCTGACCGAGGAGGAGGAGTTCCGCCACACCTATCAGCTCGATGTCATCGAGATCCCGACCAACAAGCCGGTCATCCGCAAGGACAACCCGGATGCCGTATACAAGAACGAGCGCGGCAAGATCAACGCGATCATTTCGCGCATCGAGGAATGCCACGCCAAGGGCCAGCCGATCCTGGTCGGTACGATCTCGATCGAGAAGTCCGAGGAGCTGTCCAAGATCCTCAAGGCAAAGGGCATCAAGCACACCGTGCTGAACGCGAAGCATCATGAGCGCGAGGCGGATATCGTCGCGCAGGCCGGCAAGTACGGCGCCGTCACCATCGCCACCAACATGGCAGGCCGTGGTACCGATATCATGCTCGGCGGCAACGCCGAGACGCTGGCGCTCGACGACCTCAAGCGCGGCCTCATCAAGCTGGCCGAGAGCAAGGTGCAGGAGGGCGAGCTGGACGAGCGTACGGCGAAGATGTTCGTAGACAAGATGGTCTACGAGGCAAACGGCCATGCGGAGACCGACAACCCGGGCATTCTTGCGGTACGCAAGAAGTTCGACGAGCTGTACAAGCTGCACAAGGCGCAGACCGACGCAGACGCGGAAAAGGTGCGCGCGGCCGGCGGTCTGTATATCCTCGGCACGGAACGCCATGAATCCCGCCGTATCGACAACCAGCTGCGCGGCCGTGCCGGCCGTCAGGGCGACCCCGGCGAGTCCAGCTTCTATATTTCGCTCGAGGACGATCTGATGCGTCTGTTCGGCTCGGAGCGCATTCAGAACATGATGGATACGCTCGGCATCGACGAGAATGAGCCGATCGACCAGAAGATCCTGTCCGGCGCGATCGAGAGCGCCCAGAAAAAGATCGAGTCCCGCAACTTTGCGGCGCGCAAGCACGTTCTGGAATACGACGACGTTCTCAATACGCAGCGCAAGATCATCTATGCGCAGCGTCTTCAGGTTCTCGAGGGCAAGGACGTCAAGGACAGCATCATGAAGATGATCGATGACACCATCGCGCACGCAGTACACGCCGCGATCGGCGAAAATCATCTGATCTCGCTCGAAATGGTCGAGCAGGCGCGCCGTCCGTTCATCGGCATCTTCCTGCGCCCGGATGACTGCACGTTTACCGCCGAGGAGTGCGACGATCTGACCGCCGAGCAGCTCACCGCCGAGCTTGCCGAGCAGGCGCACAAGGTCTACGACGCCAAGGAGCAGGCGCTCACCTCTCCGATCATGCGCGAGCTTGAGCGCGTCATTCTGCTCAAGAACGTAGACAGCAAGTGGATGGATCACATCGACGCCATGACCGAGCTGCGAAACGGCATCGGCCTGCGCGCCTACGGCCAGCATGACCCGGTCGTCGAGTACAAGCGTGAGGGCTTCGATATGTTCGATGCGATGATCGATTCCATCCGCGAGGACACCGTCCGCATGATCTTCCTTGCGCAGGTGCGCACCCGTGAGGAGCCCAAGCGCGAGCAGGTCGCAAAGGAGACCGGCGCCGCAGGCGCGTCCGACGGTTCGGTCGCACCGGCCCCGAAGCGTGCCGGCAACAGGCCCGGCCCGAACGATCCGTGCCCGTGCGGCAGCGGCAAGAAGTACAAAAAGTGCTGCTACCTCAAGCCGGATGACCCGTACAAGTAAAAAAATCACCGCCGCACAGCGAAAAAACTGTGCGGCGGTTTTTTGTGCTCCTGCGCCGGGTTATCCCGAAAGTTTTACACAGGTCTGGGGATAAAACTGTGCGAGAACAGATTGCAATACGGCAAAAGAAAAGCACTCACAAAAGTGAGTGCTTTCTGGTGGGGTAGCACACTCCATATCCGAACCGGCCAAATCCGAAAAATTAATAGTTTTTTCACCATCTTTGTAATTGAATACGATCAATATTCTATCCTCGTATAAGATTACAGAATTAACAAAGCTGTTAATCAAAAGACGGCGTGCTTTCATACTCCGCATATTCAACTCTCGGAATTTGTAAATCCAGTGCGTTATATCTTCGCGCGGAATAACCGGATTTTGAAGCTGCTCCTGCAAAATACGCAGTTCTGTTTGCTTTTTTGCATCTTCTAATTCCTGCAAGCGTCGTTGCGTGGACTCCGTAATAATACCTTGCTGAATTGCGTTCAGCATATTGTCAATGCCGCGTTCTGTTTCAGCAAGCTGTTGACGCAAAACCGGCAGTATCGCACTTTCCTCGGTTTGAACCAGCATGATACGATCTGTGACGTGCTGCACAAAGCTGTCATTTGTGATATGCGCCATTACGGCTTGAACGACGAAATCTTCTATTGGCTGCTTACGGATAGTTTTTCGCGTACTCGTGCAGGTTTTCCGCTTCTTACTGTTTGAACAACGATAATAATGATATGCTTGTTTATTATGTCCGCCCGTTCCGGTTTCGCCTACCATCATGCCGCCGCATGAGCCGCAAAACAGCTTGGTTGAGAGCAGATATTCCTCAGTAGCTTTATAACGCGCGGTAGCTTTGCGATTTTTAGCAAGCATAGTCTGTACGCGATTGAACAATTCCTCTGACACGATAGCAGGTATGCCGCCCGGAATGGCAACATCACAATAGCGGTACTCACCAATATAACGACGGTTATGCAGCAGATTGGGAATAAAGTTCGGGTCAATCGGCTTGCCGCGTGCGTTAGTGAAGCCGCGCCGGATAAGATCGTCACGGATGGCCCGCATGGTTTCCCCATTAGCATATCGACCGAAAATCTCCTGCACGACAGCAGCAGTAACCGGCTCAATCTGATAATGACGGTCTGCATCTATGGTATATCCATATGTCAGCGTACCGCCGTTATATTTGCATTTCAGCGCATTTTCAGTTAAACCTCTCCGTACTTTTACCGCCAGTTCGGCACTATAATATTCTGCCATGCCCTCCAGCAGCGACTCAAGAATAATACCCTCTGGACTATTGGATATTTGTTCGGTCGCTGAAACAACCTTAATGCCATTCTTGGACAAGATATGTTTATATCTCGCACTGTCATAGCGATTACGCGAAAAACGATCAAGTTTCCAGACGACAACCAGTTCAAACGCGCCCTTTGCGCTATCTTTTATCATCCGCTGAAATTCCGGTCGGTTGTCCGTCTTGGCAGATAACGCACGATCAATGTAGCTGCTGACGATTGCTATATCGTTCTTTTCGCAATACGCTTTGCATTCTCGAAGTTGTCCCTCGATACTTTCTTCGCGCTGGTTGTCGCTCGAATATCGGGCATAGATCACCGCGTTCATTCAGATTGCTCCTTCCAAAGTTTGAGCAAGGTTTCTTTCATACGCTTGCTGACCGGTGATTTCGGGTCGAAGCACATTTCTACAAACTCACGCATATCTCTGTTCTTGATGGACTGTTCCGCTGTGATACGCGGCTGAAAGTCGTACAGTTTGCCCTGCGGCTTGTCCGTTCGGCAATACAGGTAGTCCATTGATACGTCAAATAAATCCGCGTATTTGACGAAAACCTCCGGGGACGGCGTGGATTTTCCTGTTTCGTACCGGTTGATGCGCGATTGCTGCACGCCGACGATTTCGGCTACTTGGGTCTGTGTCAAGCGCGAACCCTCGCGCAGTTCTCTCAGGCGTTTTCCGATTTGTTCCATATAAAGACCTCCTTGTTGATACGATCATATCACAAACAGGTATCGTTGTAAATATATCAAATAAATATTTGCAGATATTCATTTTTTGAAAGTGCACTTTCAAAAACATATACATAGCATCGTATATGATCGTTGAAAAATATCAGAAATTCTGATATAATTTATTGGTTATAACCATCGTAATATGGGATATATTATATTTTTGCAAGAAATGAAGAATAGCAAAGGTGTTTGAATGTATAAAACAATAGAGTTATTTGCAGGAGCTGGAGGTCTGGCATTAGGTGTCGAACAAGCAGGTTTTGATACGATCGGCCTAATAGAATTAGACAAAGATGCTTGCGCCACCTTAAAACAGAACCGACCATATTGGAATGTTATATGTGATGATATTTCACATATATCGTGTATGAATTTAGAGGATTTGTTCTCGCTGAAAAAGGGTGAACTGGATTTGTTATCTGGTGGTGCTCCATGTCAGGCATTTTCCTATGCCGGAAAAAGATTGGGATTAGAGGATGCGCGTGGCACTCTGTTTTACCATTACGCGATTTTCCTTGAAAAATTGCAGCCGAAAATGTTCCTCTTTGAAAATGTGCGTGGACTGTTGACGCATGATAAGGGAAAAACATATCAAACAATGCTGAAAATCTTTGCTGACGCTGGATATACTATTCAAAAAGCTGTATTGAACGCATGGAACTATGGTGTGCCTCAGAAGCGTGAACGCCTGATTACAGTCGGTATTAGAAATGATTTACTCGGCAAAACCGTTTTCGAGTTTCCCAAACCCCATGACTATAAGCCTGTCTTGCGCGATATTCTCTTAGATTGCCCTAAAGGCCCAGGGGTTCCCTACGGTGAAAACAAACGCAAGATTTTTGAGTTAGTGCCTCCCGGCGGTTACTGGCGAGATATTGACCCAGATATTGCGAAGGCTTACATGAAGAGCTGCTGGCATATGGAAGGTGGACGAACCGGTATATTGCGACGCATGAGCTTAGACGAGCCATCCTTGACCGTTTTAACATCTCCGTCCCAGAAGCAGACAGAACGCTGCCATCCCTTAGAGGCGCGGCCATTCACTGTGCGCGAAAATGCACGCTGCCAGACTTTCCCGGATGATTGGGAATTCTGTGGCAAGATTTCTTCCCAGTACAAACAAGTAGGCAATGCCGTGCCGGTCAATCTGGCGTATGAGATTGCAAAAAAGATCAAGGAGGCATTGGACTTATTATGAGTTGGACTCTATCGTTTATAAGTGAGGATGATTTTACCAATCATGTACGAGCCACTATTCAGAAATATGGTGATAAACTGAAATCGTTTGACTTGAAGCGTTTCAATAAGAATATCGTTGACCCGGTTAAACTGATATTTGATAAGTCAGTGTATCGGGCATCATGGGACGAGATTATCAGCAATGAAATTTTCCGTCAGCGCGATAAATCGAACAATAACGATATTGGCTATTTTCATCAACGAATTTTTCAGTATATGCCTTTCTGCCATGTCCCGCCGAATGGGGAAGAAGGCGGTTGGGATGTCATTTATAAAAACCCTAACGGCATTGTGTTACCCGATAACAGCATCGTACATACTGTTTATGTGGAAATGAAAAATAAGCATAACACAATGAACTCAGCATCGGCAGGAAAAACATTTATCAAAATGCAAAATCAACTGCTCAAAGATGACGATTGTGCGTGTTTCTTAGTTGAAGCAATCGCAAAGCAATCACAGAACATTAAATGGGAAACTACTGTTGATGGTCAGCGCGTAGGACATAGGTTGATTAGGCGCGTTAGCATGGATCAGTTTTATGCGTTAGTCACCGGGCAGAACGATGCCTTTTATCAGATGTGCATGGTTCTACCACAAAAGATACAAGAAGTGGTTGCCACAGCAGATAGCACGCTGATCCCCGAAGACTCTGTTATGCGCGAGTTGAAAGCGATTGCTGCGAAAAATAGCCTTGCAAACGAGGATTTGTCTATTGCGATGGCAATTTATATGTTGGGCTTTCCCTCGTATAATGGTTTTGCACGATAACCAAGAGAGGGGTATCTATGCAAATTCCAAAGTTATATAAATATCGGTATTTCGACGAACCATCAGACAATCAGCCTGCCCGATGGGAAACTGTATTATTTGAAGGCAAGGTCTTTCCTGCGCCCCCCACAACTTTCAATGATCCTTTCGACTGTGATTTATTGATTGATGACTCATTTCTTAAAAGCAATTATTTCAAAGATATGCTACAAGATAGTCTGATTGAAAAGTATCCTTCCGGTCGAATAGGAGATAATGCAATGGGATTTGATGAATGGCAGTCAAACTTCTTAGAATCTGATACTTTATCGCCGTTCAGAGAAAAGATGCTCGATATTTTCCGAGATTTTTTACCTACTATCAAGGAAGAAATGCTAATAGCTTGTTTTTCCGAGCTGAATAACTCTGTTTTAATGTGGAGTCACTACGCTCAGTACCATACCGGGTTTTGTATCGAATATGATCTGAATGATTGGCCGGGGTGTGACAACTTATACCAAGTACAGTATTCAATCAATGCACCTGTATACGGGCAGACTTATTTGGACAGAAATACTCCAGCTTTTGGTAGTGCTGTCGTAGATGCAGCTTTGCATAAATCTAACGAATGGTGTTATGAAAAAGAGTGGCGTATAGTCATTCCAAAACAAAATTATGCTCCTATATATGCAGCCGGCCTCAGACCCGCATTTGATTTTAGCAGGTTTATCACGGCTATCTATATTGGAGCCAAAGCTAAAGAGGAGCACATACAAAAAATATGCCAACACTTCCATCTGCAACCTATTAAAATATATCAAATGTCATTACAACCCATGACTTATAAGTTAAATGCTAATAGACTACAATAGTAGATGTAAAAGTGCACCTTCGTTTGAAAGTGCACTTTCAATTTTATACACGAACCATTTTCAATCCGCAGTCGCCGCAGATGATGTTTACCTCGCGGGTTGCCCGGACGGACATTTTGCAACCGGGGCAAATATACTTTCTGGTGCTGGACTTTTTCGGTGTTGTGGGCGTGGTAGGCGTTCGGTCAGGCGAACCGCGTCCCGGGGTGCGCGAGATGCAGCCGTCCTCACGGCTCATGCGGATGTCCTCCCACCCATTGGAGATAATGAAGTCGATTAAGGCTTCGGTGGGCGAGGTGACCGACCAGCCGATGCGTGGGTCATACTCGATGCGAAGGTCGCACGCCTCGGCGGTGGTCTTGAAGCGTTTGTTGTGATAAGTGCCGCTTCGGCTGCAATCCCGCACGCCTGCCTGTAAGTTTGCGAGATGTACCATTTCATGTAGCACCGTGGCAACGATCTCCTCTATCGGCCTGTCGAGCGTTCCGGCTGCAATGTTGAGTTCGTGGCGGAGATCGCCGTTTCCTTTGCGCCACGCCTTTGCAACAGTTATATGGCCGTATGCGCGTGGTGTGGACTGAATTGTTATGATCGGTTCTTCGATCGAGTTGTCAAAATAGCGTTCGTTGAGCGTGCGGAACAGCTTTTCAAGGTAGCCCGCCGTGCGGCTCGTTTTTATGGTCTGCTTCATCTTCGTTCCCTCCATCGTTGTTTTGTCGGCGTTCGCCGGACTCGTTCGAGTTCGGCATAATCACACCTTTTGCGCGACGGGAGCTGTGTCAAGGCTGACCGTAGGTCACTCGCGGAAAATACGGAGTATTTTACTGGTCTTGACTCAGGTCGCGGTGGGCGGCACGCGCGGAGGCAGAAGTTGAGAAAAAAGTGTTGACTTTGGTGTGAGAAGTGCTATACTTAAGGTAAGCTATAAGAGGATTTTCGAGGGGCGAAGTATGCCTTTTATTAAATAAGTAAACCAACGACTGAATGACTGACGTTATTCAGTCGTTTTTGTTTTTAAGTTAAAAAATTTAAGTTTTTGAAACGAAATCTAAGGCGGTGTTTCAAAAATCGGAAAGGAAGTGATGGTTTGACTTGCAAATCCCTGCCAGAGGAGGTGAAATTGTGAAAATTACCCTCGTTGTACAAAAAATGCAAGTTATCAACCCGATAATCAACCCCTCGAAATTAACCGCCGTCCAGAGTCAGCCTGGCAACTGACTTTAATAAAATTGACTGACGCCGAAATTAAACGTCAAGTCAATCGAATCAAGGAGAACAAGGCTAAAGCCGATGCCAACCAGCAGAGTTGGCGTGACATTCTGCGCGGCTACATCTATCGCGCTGAGTGGGGTCAAAAAGATTTCATTGAACAAACTTCTTTATCGAAAACCGTATATCGTAGGTTGATGGGCAAAGAAGAAAAAAAGATAGACTTAAAAAGTCTGGTTGCGATTAGTTTGGCGCTAAAAATTCCGTCAGACAAAGCACAGGAAATTATTTATGGTTGCGGCTATTCATTCGACAATTCCATGATTCACTTTTATTATCACACCTTTATTGAGGAATGTTGGGATTTCGATGACGCCAATGTTGTTTTATACGCCGGAACCGGTGAGAGTTTTGGCAAAAAATAAGATTAGTCAAAAGAGAGGGTGCACTGCCCTCTCTTTTTTTGCACACAACTTTTGCATCAAAAGCTAATTTTTCATTGTACACCTCCAGCAGAAATTTGTAGGGACACATGGTGTCCCCACTTTTGATAACTGGCATGGTAAACTTGTTCCAAGAAATCCGGATTTCCCCTAAAAATATTCAGACGCTGCGCAGCGTCAAAACCTATCCAAATCACAAAAGGAGAGAACGAAAATGGCACTCTTGCGTAATCTCAAGATCGACCCGAAGTCGCTCGGCAAGCACCTGTGGCTCGTGGATGCGACGCCGGTGGTCGAGTACACTAAGAGCGGTGAGCGCACCGACAAGATCGTCGGCTACCGTTATGTAGTCACGCTCCCGGCGCACGGCTTCGAGAAGCTCGGCATCAAGATTGCTGGCGACCAGCAGATCGAGATTCCCGACGGCGAGGAGTATATTCCGGTTGTGTTCGACGGCCTCGACATTCGCGTCTATGAGGCGGGTGGTCATGCACAGTTGACTGCATCTGCGACCGGTATCCACGCCGTCAAGGAGGCTCAGCAGCCGCCGGGTTCAGGTAGCCGTTAAAGCATCCGACAGGGCGATGCTTGCCAACAAGGTGAGCATTCCCTGTCGGTGTGTTGGCTGACTGCTGCGTCTCGCCCTAAGGTAAGTATTACCTTAGGGCGAGACATGTAGCAGTAGCAAAAAAATTGAATAAGGAGTAAACTGCAATGGCAAAAAAAGATCCTCAAAGCCGCAAGTTTCTGCTGACGATCAATAATCCAGACAAACATGGTCTTGACCGTGAAAGGGTATTGGAGTTGTGCAAGCAGCTCCAGCCGGACTATTGCTGCATCAGCGAAGAAGTTGGCGAGTCTGGCACACCGCACATTCATGTGTTCCTGTATCGTCGGTCTCCCATGCGTTTCAGCTCGTTGAAGAAAAAGTTTGAAACGGCACACATTGACCAAGCCTATGGTCTGTGTTCGGAAAACCGCGATTATGTCGCCAAAAGCGGTAAATGGGAAACATCCGAAAAGGCTGAAACCTCTGTTCCGGGCAGTTTTGCCGAGTTTGGCGACTTGCCGGAGGAAACAAAGGCTTCCGCAAAGACCAAAGCAACGATGGAAGACCTGCTGGAAGAAGTCAAGGACGGCAAGAGCACGGCACGCATCATCACGCAAAACCCCGCGTATGCGTTCCGCATCAAAGACATCGACGCAGTTCGTCAAACATTACTGTCGGAAAAATTCATGGTAGAGAACCGTGAAATCGAGGTCGCCTACATCTACGGTGCTCCCGGCACAGGCAAGACACGCAGCATTTTTGAAGCACATGGTGCAGAAAACATTTGCCGAGTGACGAATTACCGCATGGGCAAAGGCGTTTCGTTTGATGCTTACCACGGCCAGAATGTCCTCGTGTTCGAGGAGTTCAACAGTCAAATCCCAATCGAGGAAATGCTCAATTACCTCGATGTATATCCGATAATGTTACCGGCACGTTATAGTGACCGCGTCGCTTGCTTCACTAAGGTATATCTCACCAGCAATGTCCCACTCGAAGATCAGTACGAAGATATTCAAATCGTTCATCCTGCGACATGGAAAGCCTTCCTGCGTCGTATTCACAGGGTTGTTTACTTCGACGGTGAACAAGTGCAGGAAATGAGCATGGATGAATGGAAGGAGGAACGGAAGAACTATGTTGACCTGTAAGAAAAATGAGCTGTATAGCGAAACCGCGCATCATGGTGCTATGCTGCGCTTTGGCAACGGTGTAAACAAGATTATCTGCACTCCGGCGGAGTGGGTAGGCATTATCGCCTACCTGCTCAGTATTGCCGTTGTCGGCCACGTAGTGCTGCGGCGCATGAATAATACGGGCGCATTTGCAACGCCCCTCGTGACAACAATGACGGCTCTCTACATTGCTGCGGCGATCCTCGGTTTGGTAGCGTTTATCATTAGCCGTGGAACACCGCATCATGCGCGGAAGATCGAAAACAACCTTGCTCGCATTGGTTTTACCAATGCTGCGGGTGAAGTGCCTATCCTGTTGCAAAGCTATTGGCATCGAACGGAAAGCGGACGAACAGTACAAGTTCTGGAATTTCTGGCGTGTGGTCTTGCGAAATCAGTCTGGGAGAACAAGCAAGTCGAGATTGCCGCTGCGCTGAATGTTCAGGTCGCAAGGATAGAGGAGTGCGACGGCAAACGCCGTATACGCCTTTATGTGGTCCCGGCGGACAACGGTCTGCCAGACAGATTAGACTGGCATGATGATCTGATGAACCATGAATATCCTGTTTGCAAGGTGATTTTGGGCGAAAGCCTGTTAGAGCCGGTTGTGGTTGATTTCAATGTCATTCCGCATATGCTGGTGGGCGGAGGAACAGGCTCAGGCAAAACTGTTCTGCTCCGGTGCATCCTCATGCAGTTGCTGCGGAAGTCTGGCGTTGAGGTTGTAATCGCCGACTTGAAAGGTGGGGCAGATTTTTCTTCGGTCTGGCGCAATCATCCGCATTGCAAGATGATTTTCGACCGCGCAGAGTTGGCTGAATATCTGGACAAGCTGGTCGAAGAACTGAACCGTCGCAAGGAAATTATCGCGCAGACGGATGGCTGCTGTAATATTTATGACTACAATAATCGCTGCGCACTGTATCTTGACCGAATTTTCTTCGCAGTCGATGAAGTGGCAGAAATTCTTGATAAAACCGGTCTGGATAAAGCAGAAAAGGAACAGGTCGCACGGATTGAACGCAGTCTGTCCACCATTGCTCGTTTAGGACGCGCGTTCGGCATCCACCTGCTTCTGGCAACGCAGCGGCCGGATGCAAATATTTTGAGCGGTCAGATAAAAAATAACATCGCGTATCGCGTGTGCGGCCGTGCTGACAATGTTTTATCCATGATTATTCTTGACAACACTGATGCGGCCAATCAAATCCCCTCGGATGCGCGGGGGCGCTTCATCAACGGTGACGGTACGGTGTTTCAAGGCTACTGGTTTAACGAAAGCATTTTAGAGGACTAACCATGCAGCAGACGAACAATGACTGGTCAGAAGTCCCCAACGATGTCTGGGATGCTCTGGCGCGTGCTATCTTAGAGGAAATTCAGGCGCTTGCGGCAACCGACGAGGGGCAGGGTGAATTTGCGGAATGGAAGAAAAACCGCGTTCACAAAACCGACACATAAATAACAAAAGTGCAGGATGCAAAATCCTGCACTTTTTTCATGCCTTAAAGGATATTTTCGATAGAAACAAAAAATCCGAACGCTTTACCAACTCGGATAATGCGGTTCGGATTTATTTGTTCTGGTGGGGTTGGCGGGGCTCGAACCCACGACCTCTCGCGTGTGAGGCGAACGCTCTGACCAGCTGAGCTACAACCCCGTCCGGCTTACCTATATAGTATACCAAAACCGGACGGGAGTAGCAAGCCCTTTTTGTTCCTGTTTGTTTACTGTGCGGCCAGATGCTGCGCCCAGAGCGACTGCGCCGTGCTGTCCGCGACGCGCAGCGCCTGCTCGAACGCGGTTTTATCCTCGCGATAGCGCGCATCGAGCGTCGCCAGGATACCCTCGGTGTAGGCGCCGTCCGAGATCGGCAGATAGAACAGCAGCTCCGCCGTCGTGCGGTCGCCGTAATGTTCGGTATCCTCCATATTGCGCCGCTCATAGACCGAGGTGTCATGCGGGTCGGCATCCAGCGCCAGATCCTCGGGGGAAATGCGCTGCGCGGCCTCGAACAGCGTTTGATACTGCGCGGCGGCCTGCTCATCCGCCGGGTCGTACTGCACATCGGACGGGTAGATCAGGAAGTACGCCAGTCCGTCCCGCTCTGCGAGCGGCCGGACCGGAACCGGATAGTTTTCCGCCCAGTTTTCGCCGAAATCACGCTTGAGAACAGAGAGCAGCTGCGCGGTCAGCGTCATGAGTACACTGTCCGTATCCTTTACGAAGAAGGTCATGGTCCCGTCCGTATTGATATTGGCGGAAACCGCGTTCCGGAACTCCTGCGGCAGCTTGAGGGTGCAGCCGAGTGCGTCGCTGTAATAGCCGCCGGAAGGGAGCGGCGGGTTCTCGAGCTGCGTCATGGCGTTTGTCATGTAGGCCGCGACCGCCGTGTGGCGGATGTGCTGCGCATCTGTGTATTCGAGCGTCAGCGCATGGTAGAACGGTACGCTGAGGTCGGAGGCCAGCAGCTCGCTCACGCTCTGCGGTATGGTGTAGACGTAGCCGCTGTTCGTTCGCGTGAGCGTGGTCTCGTCGTCGGTCATGTTCTGATAACGGATGCGACCGGCCGCATCTACCAGATGGTTAACAAGGTGTACGCCGCCGACAGGCTTGCTGCCGAAGTTGAAGATGATAATGTCGCCCGTATTCAGCGTCGGCAGATTGGCGAAGGAAATGGCACCGAAGGCGTCCGCGCTGACCGGGAGCACATTTGCGCCGCTCATGGCGGAAACATCCTCCTGAATGCCGGTCGGCTTCCAGTAACCCGAACCGGTTTTCTCCATCTGGACATTGATCGGGTCGCTGCCGTCGGTGAAGGTCAGCTGAACGATATCAATATACGCGCCGCCGCGGATGTCGGAGCGCACGATGCTCTGAATCTGGGTCACATCCGCGATCCAGCTGGCTTTCGAGCCGTCGACCGGATTGCCGAAGTAGTAGAAGGCATCCTGCGCGGCGGTCAGGGAGTCGGTGCGCGGCAGACCGCTGAAGTTGCCGACCTCGTCGGGCAGGCTGGGCAGAGCCAGACCGGTGCTGTAATACAGACGGAACAGCTCACTCTGCGTCATGTCCGCGTCGGACAGCTCGGTGACGTCGGAGATCATGCGGCGGCCGCCGTCCTCACAGGTGGTCTGCACGAGATAGCCGGTGCGCACATCACTGATGCCGCCGCCGTCCATGCGGCAGATGATGCGGTATGCGCTGTCGTCGTCAGTCGGGACGAGCACATAGTCGCGCACAGAGGGGGAGGAGGAGCCGAATTTCCAGGTCCACTGCGTGCCGCCGGTCATATCGTACTGCTGCGAGATGAATTCCTGCTGCTTTTCGGGGGTGAGGATGGGGTAGATATACTGTCCGCTCTTGTGGAGCAGGCCGCGCGCGTACTGCTGCGCGAGGTCGGCCGCGGTGCGGCTGGCCTTGCCATTGCCGTCCGTCCAGTCCTGCGGCAGCCAGCCCTGACCGAACTGGTCCACCATGGTCAGGATGACCTTGCTGTTGTCGCGGAAGGTGAACGTTACCTTGGTGATGTCGGGGGCGGCGCTGTCGGTGCCGCTCAGCTGGCTGGCCGCCGGAGAGAGGCCGAGCAGGGTTTCCGCCGCCTGCGTCGGGTCGCCGCTGCCGATGGTCAGTCCGTCGGAAGCCGCGACGAAATCCGGCAGACCGAGGTCATTTGCGTACAGCAGCTTGAAGTCGTCGAGCGAGGAGACAAGATAGTTGTTGTCCGGGTCGGAGGTGAACGTATCCGAGCTGACCTCAAAGGTCATGCTGGAGATCAGCATATCGCTTCCCTCGCCGGTGAAGTGCAGCCGTATCGCTTCGCGGAACGGAACGCCGGGCGACGGCGCATGGACGTCCATTGCGGCCACGCGGTCCGCGTCCCACACGTACTCGAAAACGATGAGCGCGGTCCCGGTTTCGGGGTCATACCGGGTCACATAGCGCCTGTAGACCGCGGCGCCGGTCGAGAAATAATCATCGTATTTCGCAAGGTCGCTGTCCGGGGCGAGGTATTTCATATATGCCGCCGCATCCTCGTCCACATAGGCCTGCGCGAAGGTGTTCGCCATGAGGAGCGCGCGCGCCTCAGCTGCCGCAGGGTCTTTTTTCGTGCCGACGGCGATCGTGCCGCCGAGGGTGGCGGTGAGCAGGGCGACGAGCACGATGAGCGCTGCGCCGCGCTTTTTGACCGACTTGTCGAACAGACCCTCAAACCGCCGCATGAGCGTCTTTTTGTCGTCTCCGAAGCAGGAAACGAGCGACTGCCGCCGTCTGGACTGCGCGACAGCGGAGCGGAGGATGGTCTCGCCGTAGGCGCGGCGGTAGGCTGCGTTCTGTCCGCGAACGACCGCATCGTCGCACGCAAGCTCAATATCCTCCTGCGCGAAGCGCACGATCAGATATACGAGCGGGTTGAACCAGTGTACGCACTGCGCCGCTGTCAGCAGCAGCTTGAGCCACAGGTCGCCGTGACGGCAGTGCGTCAGCTCGTGGCGGAAGATGAAGGCGGCATCTGCGGCCGAAATGTTCTCGTCCGGCAGATAGAGCGCCGGGCGGATAAAGCCCGCGAGCATCGGGCAGTCTGCGGCAGGGGAGATCAGAAGCGGAATTTTCCGGGAAATACCGAGACCGCTGCGCTGAGAGGCCAGAACATCGAGCAGGTCGGCGCGTTTCGCCGATACTGCCGTGCGGTCCAGCCGCCTTTTCAGTATTCCGTAGCTGACAGCCTGCCGGATGGCGGAAATGACGACGCCGGCGAGCCACAGACCGAGCAGGACTGCGGTCAGGTTGAAGGTTGTCGTCCGACTTGTGCCTGCATGGCTGAGAGCGGCCGCCTGTTCGTCCGTTACCCATCGGGCCGGCGTCTGCTCGACCGGCAGACCGGCCTGCTCGAACAGCATCCGGTCGTCCTGCATCACATAATTCGTGCGCGGCGTGACCTGCACCGGCGCTTCCGGCAGCGTCAGCTGCACCGGAACGAGCAGCCGCAGCGCGAGCAGCGCCCAGACCAGACAGACCGCGCGCGCCGGATAGCGCTTTTTGAGCACGCGGCGCAGCAGCAGCGGCACGAGCGCCGCAAGCGAAACGGTCAGTCCGGTCTGCATCAGATTGTTCATAATCTGCATATACGAAATCCGCATAAGATCCCCTCCTCACTGCTCCTGCGCGTCCAGAAAGGCACGCAGCTCGTCGATGTCCTGTTCGCTCAGCGCACCGGCGTCCGACAGGCTCGCCACGAGATTTTTCACCGAGCCGCCGCACAGACGCCGGATAAAGCCGACGCTTTCGCGCTGGCGGTAGTCCTCCTCCGAGACGAGTGGTGTATATAGGTTCTGCCGTCCCTCCTTGGTACAGGACAGAAAGCCCTTGTCGGTGAGACGCGACAGGAACGTGAGCACGCTCGTCATTTTCCAGTCGCTGCTCGCGTGCTGCTGTACCTCTGCTGCCGTGACGGGCGGCGTGAGCGTCCAGATGGTCTGCATGACCTCAAGCTCCGCATCGGGAAGCCGTTTTGTCTGTGCCATAGTCAACCCTCCTTGTTCTACAAATGTAAAATACCTTTTATTGATTATATTCTACAATAGTAGAATAGGGATGTCAAGCCTGTTTTTCAATTTTCAGAAGGGGAGAAGGGCGGCGTTTTCGTTGCGGTTTTTGCGGATCTATGATAGACTATAATTAGAAAAATCCGGGCAGATGAGCTGCCGCAGGAAAAACGGAGGGCTTTTCTATGTTACTTATCCAGAATGGCCGCGTGCTCGATCCATGGACGGGAACGGACGCGCAGCTTGATGTGCTGATCGGGAACGACGGCGTGATCGCGAAGATCGCGGAAAAAATCGACGCCCCGGCGGACTGCAAGATCTTTGATGCGGCAGGACTGACCGTTTCGCCCGGTTTTGTGGACGGACATGTTCATTTCCGCGACCCCGGCCAGACGCAGAAGGAGGATGTGCTAACCGGCGCGGCTGCGGCTGCGGCAGGCGGCTACGCGACGGTGATCTGCATGGCGAACACCGTTCCGACCTGCGACACGCCCGAGATCATCCATTATGTCACGGACAAGGCGAAGGACTGTCCGGTTCAGGTTTTGCAGGCTGGCGCGGTCACGAAGGGCCTGAAGGGCGAGGAAATGACCGATTTTGACGCGCTGCTCGCGGCCGGAGCGCCCTGTCTGACCGATGACGGCATCAATCTGACGAGCGCGGGACTGTGCCGCCGCGCGATGGTCGAGGCAGCGAAGCGCGACGTTATCCTGTCGTTCCATGAGGAAGAGCCCTCGCTCGTGCCCTCTCCGGGTGTAAACTATGGCTCGGAAGCCGCGAAAAAATTCGGCGTGCCGGGTGCGATGGCGGCGGCGGAGACCTCCATGATCGCGCGCGATATTGCGCTGGCTCTCGATACCGGCGCGCGCGTGCTGTTTCAGCATGTTTCGAGCGGTCAGTCCGCCGCGCTCATTCGAGCGGGCAAGGCGCTCGGCGCGAAAATCTATGCCGAAGTCACGCCGCATCACCTCAGTCTGACCGAGGATGATGTTCCGGCGCACGGCACCTGCGCGCGTATGAATCCGCCGCTGCGCAGAGAGGCGGACCGTCAGGCGCTCATTGAAGCGCTCGCGGACGGAACGATTGATATGATCGCGACCGACCACGCGCCGCACACCGCAGAGGAAAAGGCGCGCGACTTCGCCAAGGCGCCCTCGGGCATCACGGGTCTGGAGACCGCGTTTTCCGTGTGCAACACGTATCTGGTCAAGACCGGCCGCCTGACTCGGATGCAGTTGCTCGAAAAAATGAGCAAAAATCCGGCAGAGGTGTATGGCCTGACCGGCCGCGCCGTCCGAGAGGGAAATTATGCCCGTCTGGTGCTGCTCGACTGGGACAGCGAGAAGATATACAACGAGTATAAATCAAAAGGAATTAACACGCCGTATACAGGCGAAAAGCTGACCGGTTCGCCCCGTGCGATCGTGACCGGCGAAAAAATCACCGAATAAAGTCGAAAAAGCTCCGTTTCCGCAGCAGTGCGCCGGGAAACGGAGCTTTTTATTACAGTTTTTCCAGTTGGAAGGGAGTGGTCTGGTAGACGTAGTAGTTGATCCAGTTGGTATAGAAAAGGTGGGCATGCGCTTTCCAGGTGACGAGAACGTCCGCAGACGGGTCATCGTTGCGGAAATAGTGCTTAGGCACATCAGGATTCAGGCCCTTCGCGAGGTCGCGCTCGTACTCTTTTTTCAGCGTGTCCGAGTCGTATTCGCCGTGACCGAGCACAAAAATCTGCCGGCCGTTGACGGCCTCTACGATATAAACGCCAGCCTCGTGGGACTCTGCGAGCAGGCGCAGCTCGGAATGCTTGCGGATGTCGTCGGCGTGGACTTCGGTGTGGCGCGAGTGCGGCGCACAGAACAGATCATCAAAGCCGCGCATCAGCGGTTCGTGCGGGAACAGCACATGATGCTTGAAAATACCACTCATTTTATGCGAAAGCTCATACTTTGGGATACCATAATGGTAATAAAGACCGGCCTGCGCGCCCCAGCAGATGTGCAGGGTGGAATGAACGTGCGTTTTCGTCCATTCCATGATTTCAACCAGCTCGTCCCAGTACTCGACCTCCTCAAACGGCATCAGCTCGATCGGTGCGCCGGTGATGATAAAGCCGTCGTATTTCTGGTCGCGAATGTCGTCAAAGGTCTTGTAGAACGTCAGAAGATGATCCTCGGGCGTGTTTTTGGAGTGATAGGTCTTGGTCTGGATGAGGTCGACCTCGATCTGAATGGGCGTGTTGGACAGACAGCGCAGGATCTGCGTCTCGGTCACGATCTTGAGCGGCATCAGATTGAGAATGGCGATGCGGAGCGGACGAATGCGCTGGGTCGTCGCGCGGTGTTCGGTCATAAC
>NZ_JACOPK010000007.1:0-162461 GCF_014288055.1 Agathobaculum hominis | reverse complement strand
GCCTTGCGGCTCAACTGGAGGTCCAAGAACTTGACCCTGCTGTCCTACAGCTATTGTATCACGGGCACCTCAAAGCCTGCTGATACCTGAAACTATTTACTTTTAACTTATTATACGAGGAGGTGCTGATATGCCATATTACGATCACGACAAGGATTATCCCTTTGCCGTCTTTATCACCAATCTTGGGAAGTACAATGAGGGCGAGCTTGTGGGCGAGTGGGTGAAGTTTCCCACCACCGCCGAGGAATTGAAGGAAGTGTTTAAGCGGATCGGGATCGGCCAGAAGGATGACTTCGGCCAGCCCTATGAGGAATGGTTCATCACGGACTATGACTGCTATGTGGACGGTCTTTACAGTAAGCTGGGTGAATATGAGAATCTGGACGAGCTGAATTATCTGGCGTCGAAGCTGGATGAAATGGATCAGAGCGACTATGCGAAGTTCCAGGCCGCTATGGAGATCGGAGACTATACCAGCAGCCTGCAGGAGATCATCAACCTCACCGAGAATCTGGATTGTTATGAGATTTACCCCAATATCGAGGATTATGACGATCTGGGGCGTTATTATCTCGAAGAACTGGAGGTTTCAAAAGTTCCCGCCCACCTGCAGAACTATATCGACTATGAAGCCTATGGACGGGATGTGGCGTTGGAGGAAAACGGCACTTTCACCGATCAGGGCTATGTGCGTGATACGGGTGACAGTTTCCATGAGTATTACGACGGCGAGCGCGGCAGCATCCCCGATGAATACCGGGTGATGACCTTCCAGGACGATCTTTCCGAAGAAGAAAAATCCGAGTGGGCCATGGATATCGCCTTTGACATGGACGAGTTTTTCCGTCAGAACGATCCGCAGTATGCGGCGGAGCACCCGGAGGCACACGCCGCAAAGGAAGAACTTTACGAAAACCTGATGGCGGGACGCATTTCTGCGCTGGATGAAAAGCTGGCGGCGCTGGGGCAGACGCAGGAGGACTATCTTCCTTCAGAGATTGAAAAGTTCAAGGATGCCACGGGCTATGAAGAATTTCTTGATTTTGATCCGGCGGAGGTCAAGGCCGCTTTGGAGGACCCGGAGAAGTCCCATGCGGATGAAATGCTGTCCGCTGCGGAGAGGGCTGCCTCGGAAAAGATGACTGTGCTTGTAGTGGAGCCTATGAAGGAACCCTATGTGAAGGAGATCGACCCCGATCTTCATTCCCTGCAGGCGGAGGTCGACGGAGACATTGGCGCAACTTATCCCTATTCTGACCCGGTGGCGCTGGTTTGCAATGATGAAGGAAAGCTCATAGGGCTTGAACTGAATCGTGGACTGCGGGATGAAAACGGAGAAATTTATGATATTGTAGCAGGAACTTTCCTGGTGGTTGGACTTGGTGAGGAAGATTTTGCGTCCCTGTCCCCGGAACTGATCCAGAAATACACGGAACAGTTCAAAACACCGGAACGATTTATGCAGATCAATGGCAATATCGTTGTTCTCCCTGTTCCCGCAGAGAAACAAGACCTCGCTTATCTGCCAGACCGTTTTGAAACCGGCGAGCGCATCCGGACGCCCAGGGGCAGCTTTCAGGTGACGGCTATGAGCCGGGAACAGATGGAGGCGGCCGGTTACGGTGTCCACCATATTTCCGATGATGGAAAGTATCTTATCATGGGAAACGGCACACGGGCCTTTGCCGTGGCAGCGGAGCAGCCGGAAAAGGACAATCCTCTCCGCACCGCTGAAATGACGATGGAGGATGACTACGGCATGATCGACGGCGTTATCAACAACGGCAGACGCGGTGAGGAATTGGAAAAAGCCCAGGAGTACGCAGAACGGACAACGACGGAGAAGCCTTCCATCCGTGAGCGGTTGGAGGACGCAAAACGGGAGTGTGCCGAGCACAAGCCCCCGGAGGGCAAGAAGCCCGGCCGTGATGTGCCGGAGCATGATTGCCTATGAGCCGAAGCAAGAAATGGCGGCTGGAATTGGCGTTCTTCCTGGGCGAGAACGGCAGGCGGCAGTATAACCATATCTGCAAAAAATGTGTTCACGGCTGCAAGCAGAGTTTCCGGGCGTGTCTGGTCGCTTGTCCGCATTACAGTTCCAAACGGTCTAAAATCTGTGAAGATAAGGGTGGAAAAACCGCAGAATAATTCCCTGTACCCGTATTTTCAAAGGGAGCCTTTATGATTTTTCATATGTCGGGCTGCTTGCTGGCACATGAAGAAAAAGGCTTGATTTCAAACACTTTCTGTTACGCAAAACGGGAGTACAGCTTTTCGGTTCGTCCGATCGGCTGTACTCCCGCTTTTCTTTTTGCTTAGAACTGCGTAAAAATCTCGGCTATCTCTGCTTCATACTCTGCATATTCAGCTGAATCAAACAAATGATTTTGAGGGTTATCTAATGTAATAATTTTTACATCATCAATAGTCGAAGCCATATTTCTTCCCTGGATAGACGCAACTATAATCTGGTTACTGGTTTTGTCCCATGTGAGCAAAGTACGGATAATAGATTCCAAATGCTCATCATCCTGCTCCAAAACATTCGGGGAATCAATGACCATCGGGAATGTTATCAAATCAGGAGCTGTCGAATGTTGTGTTTCGACAAATGCGAGCATTTGTGCAATTTTGCACCGAGGACCATATGCTCCACTTGCACTAAGATGTGTACCAGGTTCACTTTCTGTCTCGACTTGATCCGAAGGAATATCAAGTCCAGCAAGAAGGCGCGTTAGATTTCCTTGATATACTGTGTTGACTTGCTCTCTCTCCTGCGTATAAACTGATAGTCGCTGATTGATTTCTGCACTATCTTTACGTAGTCGGTCAATTTCCGAGGAATTGTAACTAATTTGATCCCCGTATTCTTTTAGAAGCTGGTTTGTAGCCTTTGATTTAACATAAGTATTATAAGCTTCTCTATCGGCTGTCAGTTCTTTTTCAAAATCTTTTAGTCCCTGCTGTTTAGCCTCAAATTTTCTCTTTAATTTTACAATCTGCTTTTCTAAGCGTTTCTGCCCCTCGGCAGCTACCGTATAGTCCTCCAGCAGCGATTCACGTAAATAAATTTTTTCAAGCCTTTGCGTCAGAACCTGTTCAAACACCATGCCGCAGCGAGGGCATTCAATCGTTTCTCCACTTACAAAATCCTCGTTCGGGACTTTTTTCTTAATATATTTGGAGAGTAGCTCCTTTTCATGCGTTAGCTGAATCAAGTCATCTTCAGCCTTTAGTAAGGCTGATCGAGTTTGAGTTAACTCTTCAAGTATTCTCTTTATCTCTTGTTGCCTGGAAGATATGGCCCGCTCCAAGGAGGCTGTATCAAAGGACATTTGAATCGCATTGAGCCCAGCTTGCAGTGTTTCTATTACCATTCGATACTTATCGATTTCCTTTGCAAGTTCATCAATCCGTTTTTTGTTCGCCTTGCAGCGCTTTGATATTTCAACGTAGCTATTATCAAGGACACCCAAGTGGAAAAAATAGCTGTTCTTTCTTTGTGGTAAATCAAACTGAGCCATTTTGTCAAACGAAGAAGAGTTCACTGCCCAGCCATTCTCTTGATCCACATAATAGGGCATATAATAAAATGCCGGAGGACACTTTATTATTGTTCCATCACGGTCCTTAGATACAAGATCTATCTCTAGGTCAAATATCTCGCAAAGCCTTTCTTCAAAGTCTCCGACTGATTGGTAGCACCCGTCAAACACTCCATCACAGTATAATACAAAAGTGTTCTTGAGCCGTGCAACTCGATATAGATGTGCATTAAGTGAAAAATCAATATAGGTAAGTAAATTTAGCCTCTTAATTGGGTTTGGATAATACACTTCTGCGCCGAGTGTATAATATATGGATTTCATTATTACGGATTTGCCTAAGTGGTTGCGTGTACTGGTAAGTAAGTTCTTTTTAGGCGAAAAGGAAATTCGCTTAGCTTCCTTATTTGTAAGGTCAACCATTGTGATGGAAGATACCACCAAATTCATGTACCCACACCTCCATAGCAATACTTATATATCAAGATCATTATGAGCGTTTTTAGGTAGTACTCATCTTGGTAGCAGGTTGGAACAAAATCACAATCACTGGCTTTAGCATAGACAGCATTAAATAATCCAACCATATCATCTATACCATTTTGATTTTCGGATTCTATAAATTCTAACAATGTTTTTTTAAGGGCCACGAATGCGGAAATGTTGGAATACATATCCATCTTAATCTGTTGATACTTTGAGCTATATCGGCGACGCGCTGATATGGATGCAACATTGAAGTCAGAGAATAGCTTCTCTGGGGCCGGAATTTGAATTGCCAATCCGCAGGATATGATTTCTTTAATAGTTCTGCCGTCAAGCCCTTTCTTGCTCATAATTTCTTGTACATCTGTACAATCCTCATTTATTTCCTCGTTAAATCGTTTATCGAGTTCGTCGTATAAAACTGTAAAAATTGATTTTGCTGTCGCAACTTGTAAATTAGCATCCTGCCCAAGTAAGAAATCCTGAAATTCGTGTTCAACTTCTGCTTTGTGGTTTTTCGTTGAGAGTAAAGAACGAACAAAGAAAAACTTTGACAAATCAATGTCTGCTTCGTTTACATTCTGGTCTTTAGCAATAGCTTTACGAATTTTCTTGATGTTTTCTTCAATCGCTTTATCGTCTAATCCTGTTCTTTCATTAGGGAATACCTCGGTGCCGGATACGACTATATCTGTATTGCACACTAATGATGCGCTATCAACATAGCCGCTATACTTTAGTGCATTGCGATACAGTTTTTGAAACCATTCATCTTTAATTACAGCAGACAAAAGATACTGTCTGTCCGTAGATTTAGTCTTAATCTGATACAAATGAATGGCCGAAGGATTATCAGGGTCACTAATGACAGAGACATCCTCTATGTAATCCATCATTACAAGAAAATCTGTGGAGTAAAAATCCATGATTAACTGGATTGCATAGCTTATTTGGATAGTTAAGCGATTTTTTGTGCGTGATCCAGCAATTTCCTTGTGGCAACTAGAAATAAGATCACCCAATGACATATGCAACCCTTCCCTCGTAGATAGATTCGCAGGAGTATTTTTGTTAATTATACCATTTGCACAACTACTACTCAAGGGAAAATCACCGTTTTATACAAATCAAATTGAATCGGAAGATATGTTATTTACTCTTGCCTATCAACCTCCACACCGTCAGCGGCACATACCACACTGCCACGATCAGCCGCCATGCCAGAATGAAACCACCGATCACGCCGCCGATAATAAAGTTCAACGCAAACAGGGCGATTCCTCCCCCCAGGGAGCCGCCGCCAGGCACGATCCAGAGGCACATCCGATGGAGTCCAAACGGTAGCCCGCAGAGTATCCAGAGCCATACATAGTCAAGCTCTCCGCTCTTCATGCAGGCGGATTTGAAGATACAATACAGAATCAGCGCCACGGTCACGGGCAGTACACTTTTGAAGAAAAATGCTTTGATTGCTTCGCTTCTTGTCATCGGTAAAACCTCCTTCCGCAGTTCCATTATACAGGATGCCGGGAGCTGTGCCCAGCGTCTTTCAGAGAAAATTATTCAAGTTCATGCCGCCGCTGTTGTTCCTGTTCCTTTGGAACGGTCAGCAGTGCATCTACATTTTGTTTAACAGTATCGTATTCCTGGGCTTCGGTTCTTGCGGCTTTGTATTCAGCAAGGAGCCGTTCCTTTTCTGCGCTGAGATTGGCAAGCTCCGTTTTCATGCTTTCTGTTGTCGGCAGCGGTACAGCCCCCAGCCGTTTCAATTCTCTGGCGGCCGCTTCAAAAAGGATGATCTCGCTCTCATGCCCCCGCAGAAACTTTTCTTTATCATTCGATTTACGGTATCTTTCATAAAGCGGCTTTAGCTGACGGTAAGTTCCGGCATGCTTCATCACAAGGGCAAGTTCGGCACTTCTGCTTTCTATCCGCTTGATCTCTGCATGAGCGGTATCCCTGCGTGCGGATACTGCGGTCAATTTGCTTTCCAGTTCTCCATAACTGCTTATCCCGTGTTCCGTCAGGAAATTCATGGTCTTGGCGGCCTGTTTCAGATTGTTCAGCTTCGCCCAATGGGTGAAGCCTGCGCTCTGCTGTGCCTTGATGTTATTCTGGATATCAATGAGCAGGCTGATCTTTCCGTTCTGCGGTTTCGGCTGGCGGGAAGGTCTGGAACGTCCGGCAATCCGGGCGGCAAGGGCTTCTTCGGTGTAGTCCACACCCAGGGTTTTCAGACGGGTGAATCGTTCCTGATCCGGCGCTCTGGCGGAGATATATTTGCCCCGCTTGATCTCATAGCCTTCTCTCTGCAGGCGACGAAGCAGTTCTTCCAGGTTGGAACAGGCTGGCAGGAGTCGGTCAATGGCAGCTTTCAACTTTTCCTTATAGCTGGTGCCGTTCTGCGCGGCCTGATGTTCAATATAGCTCTTGCCCTTGTCTTGCCCTGGGATGATGACAGACAGACCGTGTTCCTTGCAAAGCCGGTCGGAGGTACGGCGGATATCGTGATAGCTTCGCTTGTTGGAATGATAGTGCTTGTGATCCGCAAAGCTGACCGCATTGAAAATCAGGTGATTATGAACATGATCTTTGTCTATATGAGTGGTAAGTACAAACTCATACTTGCCGCCCAGGATTTCTTTTGCAAGCTCCATGCCGATTTCATGTGCCTGTTCCGGCGTGACCTCTCCAGGCTGAAAGGCTTGGATCAGGTGACGGCCCAGGTTCGTGCCCTTGTCGATGGCATGGCAGCGGGTCCAGGAAAATTCGATATCCGCAGTTTCGGCGGCACAGCCATAGGAAGAAACAAGCAGCTTTCCGTCCGTCTTTTCCGGGTTGCAGATATAGTCAATGGCTGCTTTCAGCGTTGATTTGATAGGATGTGTCTTTGTAACTGCCATATCTCGTCCAGCCTTTCCCGTATCTCGTCCATGTCGGCCTGATACGCAGGACCTCCGGCGTTGATCCGCTTGGCGATCTGGTTGATGTTCCGGCCGATGGCAGAAAGCTCTTTGGTAAATGCCTTGATATCTGCGGTGTCCGTATAGATGATATATCCGTCAATCGCCATCTTTCGGAGGTATGCGCCATATCTGCGTGTGGGTAGCTGGCTCATTTTCTCATCTATGAGCCGTTTTTCGTCCTCCGTGACATAGAATTTCATTTGGATATTCCGCTTTCGGTTTGCCATGCGCCGCCTCCGTTCTTCATAAGGGTTTGGGATTATCCCAACAAGCAATTTTGGATTTTCGGGCAAGGGACCTGAAAATCTCAAAATTCGTAAGCGGGTACTCGCTTGCTGTGCTTGCTACCGTATCTTATCCCTACTTATAAAGCGTTTCGGAAACCTCAAAATGCCCGCAAAATAAGAAAAACAGAGGATGTTCAGACACCCTCCGTTTCTTCATTCGGCTTTTCAATTTTTAAGGCCCCGTCAATGGCACCCTCCACGATAGGCAAATACTGTTCCGGGCAGAGCTTTAACTTCTGTCCGACCCGCTGGCGCAGCTCGCTTTCCTCTCGCATGACCTCTGGATTGAAATATCTCTCCATCGGCAGGCCGCAGATTTTTACAAGCTGTATGATGACCGGCAGGCTGGGGATCGTGCCCTCGTTTTCAATGTTGGCAAGATACCTGGTATCAATATTCACCTTTTCGGCTAAATCTTTTCGTGCAAGGTTCTTCGCCTTCCGTGCTTCTTTTACATCTGCACCGAAGGTTTCAAAGCCAGGGCAGTCTTTCACTTTTGCCATTCAACATCACCCATATACATTCTATATTTCATAGTTTGTACATGGAATGATGTGATATCCGTTCTATCTACATTTTATAATTCACATTTACATCCTTGTATTCTTCGTGCAGACGAAATATAATATTTGGGGAGGTGCAAAATGGACTACATGACATTAAAAGAGGCAAGCAAGAAGTGGAATGTTACGCCTCGCCAGGTAAATTATTTATGTTCCGGAGGGCGTATCCCCGGCGCTGTGAAGATGGCTGGGGTTTGGCTGATCCCTAAAGCGGCGGAAAAGCCGATTGATGGTCGAACAAAACAAGGAAAGGCAGAAAAGTATGAGTAATATATTACTTCTTGAAGATGATCTAAGCCTGATTAACGGGCTTTCTTTTGCTTTCAAAAAGCAGGGATTTGAATTAAATATCGCCAGAACGCTCAAAGAAGCGGAGGAATTGTGGACAGACGGAAAATATGATTTGTTGGTGTTGGACGTATCTCTGCCAGATGGGTCTGGCTTTGAATTTTGCAAAAGAGTTCGACTTACATCAAAGGTGCCAATTATTTTTCTGACGGCTTCGGATGAGGAAACAAGTATTATTATGGGGCTGGATATTGGAGGTGATGACTATATCACAAAACCGTTCAAACTGGGAGTTCTCGTTTCAAGGATTAACGCCTTACTTCGACGTGCAAATTCTTTTCAAGCAGCAGACACAGAATTGCAGTCGAATGGCATCAAAGTTCTTTTGCTGCAAGGACAGGTTTTCAAAAATGGGGAGCTGTTGGATTTGACTGCCGCGGAATACAAGCTACTGTGCTTGTTTATGAGAAACCCAAGCATGGTGCTGACAAAGGGACAAATTTTAGATAAGCTATGGGATTGCGACGGGAATTATATCGACAGTAGTACCCTTACGGTCTATATGCGTCGGCTTCGTATGAAGATCGAGGATAATCCAAGTGAACCACAAATGCTCCTGACTGTTCGAGGTATGGGATATAAATGGAATATTATCGGGTGAGGTGCAGCATGAAGATACTGGCAAATAAAGAAATCAAAAATCTATTTCTTTCACTTTCACTGGTTTGGGGGGTTACATTTCTCTTAGCCGAGGTTTTTCTATGGCTGTCATATCGCCGGCTTTCTCTGTTATTGCTAATCCTTTTTCTATTGGCTGGCGGTGCTGTATGGGCAGTCTGCTTTGTATATTTTAATCGGCAAAATCAGATCATGGAGCAGGCGATATTACAAATCAATGCGTACCTTGATGGTGATCGCAATGCCCGTATTGAATGTGACAATGAGGGCGAATTGTACCGACTGTTTCATTCCATCAATTCTTTGGCGGCAGTGTTAAATGCCCATGCAGATAACGAGTTACGAGAGAAAGAGTTTTTGAAAAATACAATCTCCGACATTTCACACCAACTGAAAACACCGCTGGCAGCACTCAATATTTATAACGGACTCCTTCAAGACGAGGATATAGAAGTGTCCTCCGTGAAAGAATTTGCGGGTTTGTCTGAGCAGGAACTTGACCGTATCGAAACACTGGTGCAAAGTCTGCTCAAGATTACAAGATTGGATGCCGGAGCCATTGTCTTGGAAAAGAACGCAGAAAATGTTGCAGATATGATGCGGGATATTGAACTGCATTTTGCATATAGAGCCAGACAGGAAAAGAAAGAAATCATTCTGTCTGGCTCGGATCATCTTTCTCTTTTTTGTGATCGTGATTGGTTGAATGAGGCAATCGACAATATTGTGAAAAATGCGTTTGACCATACAGAAAGTGGTGCAACAATTCGTGTTGCGTGGAAGGAGTTGCCGTCTGGTGTCCAAATTGTGATAACGGATAATGGATGCGGCATCCACCCAGAGGATATACATCACATCTTCAAGCGGTTTTATCGCAGTCGTTTTTCTAAGGACAAGCAAGGGATTGGACTGGGATTACCTTTGGCAAAGGCAATCATTGAAGCACATAACGGCACCATTGAGGTTGACAGCGAATTAGGTATCGGGACAACTTTCACAATGAATTTTCTGATTCCTACAAAATTGTAGGCTGGCTGTAGGCTTACAGTAAGATTCAGGTGCTATTCTCTCACACATAGGCAGGACAAACAAAGACAGCCTGCCTATATCGCAAAATCATTCAGAAAGAGGTGTTTACACTATGAACTTATTAGAAGTCAAAAATATCAGTAAGACCTATGGCAACGGAGAAACCGCTGTCAAGGCATTAAAGGATGTCAGCTTTTCTGTTCCAAAGGGCGAGTATGTGGCAATCGTCGGGGAATCCGGTTCTGGTAAAAGTACACTGCTGAATATGATCGGTGCTTTGGACACGCCAACATCTGGCAAGGTTCTTATTGACGGCAAGGACATTTTTGCCATGAACGATCGAAAGCTGACCGTTTTCCGCCGGAGGAATATCGGCTTTATCTTTCAGGCGTTTAACCTTATCCCGGAGTTGACGGTGGAACAAAATATTATTTTTCCGCTGTTGTTGGATTATCAAAAGCCGGATAAGAGATATTTGGAGGAACTGCTGACGGTTTTGAATTTGAAAGATCGTCGTAATCATTTACCCAGTCAGCTTTCCGGCGGTCAACAGCAGAGAGTGGCGATTGGCCGCGCATTGATTACCCGTCCTTCTCTGATTCTGGCAGACGAGCCAACAGGAAATTTGGACTCACAAAACAGCAGTGAGGTCATAGCATTGCTCAAAGAAACATCAAAAAAATACGAGCAGACCATCATTATGATTACCCACAACCGCAGTATTGCGCAAACGGCAGACAGGGTATTACAGGTATCGGATGGTACTTTGACTGATTTTGGGAGGTGCCGTGAATGAAAAGCTATCTTAGTCTTATTCCCATCTCCGCTAAAGTTCACCGCCGACAAAATCGTATGACGCTGCTTTGCATTGTATTTGCTGTGTTTATGGTAACAGCAGTATTCAGTATGACAGAAATGGGTTTTCGGATGGAACAGGCCCGATTGGTTGGTAAGCATGGAAGTTTCTCTATTGGAGACTTGCTCGGCAGTTCCATGGGGCAAACCCTTCTTTCTGTTGCGGTTGTTCTGTTCCTGCTGATTTTGATTGCAGGCGTTTTGATGATTTCCAGCAGCATGAACAGCAGCGTTGCACAGAGAATCCAATTTTTCGGAATGATGCGCTGCATTGGTATGAGTAAGCAGCAGACCATCCGCTTTGTCCGTTTAGAGGCATTGAACTGGTGCAAAACAGCTATCCCTATCGGTCTTGTTTTAGGGGTTGTTACTACATGGGGACTTTGCGCGGTACTGCGTTTTGTAGTCAAAGAAGAATTTTCTGATATTCCTCTCTTTGGCATTAGTATTTTTGGCATTGCTTGCGGTATCTTTGTGGGACTGATTACTGTACTGATTGCCGCAAATGCTCCGGCAAAACATGCTGCAAAGGTATCTCCTATCACAGCGGTGTCTGGAAATGCAGGCCACGAAAAAACAATGCGCCATTCGCCGTATGTAGGCTTCGGAAAAATTGAATCCCTTCTTGGTGTCAGCCATGCAATCTCCGGGAAGAAAAATTTATTCCTGATGACAGGTTCTTTTGCACTTAGCATCATCCTGTTTTTGAGCTTTTCTATTATGGTCGATTTTGTGGATTACCTGATTCCTCAGTCGGCTGCCACATCAGATATAGATATTGCAAGTGCTGACGGTAATGCGATTCCTTGGGAACTGCTTACAACCATCCGCGAAATGGATGGAGTGAAGGAAGTTTACGGGCGTCGTAGTGTATTTGATGTTTCTGCCAAACTAAACGACGATACCAACTTTTCTGGCACAGTCGATTTGATTTCTTATGACGATTTTGATTTACAATGTCTGAAAAAAGACAGTGCTTTGAAAAGGGGGAGTGATCTGTCCAAAGTTTTTGGGGACAGCAATTTTGTTTTGGCAACATCCGATCAGGACAGCACATGGAAAATCGGTGACACTGTTCAGATTGGGGATGAAACCCTTACCATAGCCGGACTGTTAAAAAACGACCCATTTAGTGAGAATGGATTGACAAATGGAAAGCTCACATTGATTACCTCTGATGAAACATTTGTCCGTTTGACAGGAGAGGAAGGTTATTCTCTTGTGCTGATACAAACAACGGGAGATGTTACGGACGAAAATGTTCAGGCAATCCAGAATTCCGTAGATCAAACATATAGCTTTCGAGATAAACGCGACGAGCGCACTACGGGAACTTATATGGCTTTTGTTTTCTGTGTTTATGCGTTTTTGGCAATTATTGCACTGGTAACGGTAATGAACATTGTCAATAGCATTTCCATGAGTGTGTCTGCCAGAATGAAGCAATATGGAGCTATGCGGGCAGTAGGAATGGATGAACGGCAAATGACGAAAATGATTGCTTGTGAAGCATTCACCTATGCTGTTTTGGGGTGCGTTGTTGGTTGCGCTATTGGCTTGCCGCTTAGCAAATCGCTGTATGATTTCCTTATTGCAGGGCATTTTCCATCTGCTGTGTGGCAGTTCCCAATTACCTCTTTGGGCGTTATTCTTCTGTTTGTCTCGATTGCGGCAATCGCAGCTGTATATGCTCCGGCAAAACGAATTCGCAATATGTCGATTACTGCAACCATAAATGAATTATAGTTTCATATGTTAATCTGCCGGACGACGGCAAAAGAAAAAAAGCCGTCGTACAGCAGACACATTTTCACGCGCCTATGAAACGGCGGCTTTGATTTTCAGAGCCGCCGTTTCTTTGCGTCTACACAAACCAATGACGACTTGCAGGGACACGGTAGCCGATTGGAGGTTATTTTGCCGTGTCCTTTTCTCTTTTTCGCAGTATCCATGATCTGCACCAGTTAAAAAAAGCGTAGCCCCTCCATCGGAGTCGTCCGGCTTTGGATATGAATTATACCATGTAAGCAATCTTCTTTATAAAACATTTCCGCGCCCTGCAGGTCCGTTGCGACTTGCTGGGCGCTTTTTGCTGTTTTCCGAGGACAAGCCCGCCTCGAAAAAATTTTTTGATAAATTTTCAAAAAGGAGGCTTTTAGCGGGTAGCGAGCGGCTTTGCGTTCGCCTTGTTAGCGGAAAGGGAGAAACCCACCTCATTCCCCCAGGAAAGGGGGTGAAAAGATGGATATGATCCCCCGCAATGACTATGGCGAGCGGTGCCAGTTCGATGCTTACTGCAAGCTGGTACTGTACCATGAGGCAATCGACTACCTTCGGGAAATGCAGAGGCGCCGTGACAGGGAACTGTCATTCAGCGACCTTCCGCAGATGGAGATGGACAAGCTCTGCGTTGTAGATCATTACCCCAGTGACAGATTTACATTCTCGTCCCATGGGTATGACCTGCATATTGAAAACGAGCTTGTGGCTGATGCCTTCGCCGGTTTGTCTGTTCAGGAGCAGAGTATTTTGATCCTGCATTTTGTTCTGGACCTGCCGGATCAGGAGGTTGGCCGCCTTGTTGGAATGTCTCGCAGTGCCGTTCAACGGCGAAGGGCAAAATCATTGACCGAGCTGCGGATCAAGTTGGCCGCACTCATGCCGAAGGGAGGTTGAAGGTATGAAGAAACCCACTTACAAGGGCAAGGAGCTTCTTCCTCTTTCGGTGATTGACGCCGCCCGTGACGGGGACTCTCAGGCTGTGGATCAGGTACTCCGGTATTATGAGGGCTATATCAATAAGCTCTGCACCCGGACGCTTTACGAGCCTGACGGCCAGCCCCATGTTCGGGTGGACGAGTACATGAAGCGCCGATTGGAGATCAAGCTCATTCATTCCATTGTCAGCATGAGCTGACAAGCCCGGTCTGAAAGCGGAAACAGCTTACCCTTTCCCTGTTTCTCTCTTTCGTGACCGGAGGCAGCACCTTGACAAAGAAAGCCCGCTGGGAGGCCAGCGCCGCAGTATAAGGCAAACGGATACATTCCTGTTTGTGCCGAGCCATACGGCCGGTGCGCCATGACCTCGTTTCAAGTCCGCAGGACGGGACCACTGTAACGGGCGAGCGAACAGCACCAGACCGCAAAGCAAGCGTGGCTGCTTGCGGGCGATGACACACGGGCAGGGTCAAAGATACTCGCGCATTGAACGCCCACAAAGCATTGTGCGCCGCACCCATCAGCATGGGCCGGGGTTAGACTCCCGTGGAGCTGTGCCAGCAGCCGTCCGTAAGCCTACTTTTCTTTTTTGAAAGTTTATGGATAGATCGTAAACTTTTCAATTAGCAGCAGACAAACACGGAGCAGCACGGTAAAATAATGGTGGAAGTTATATTACCCACACATATTCGTGCTGTTCCTTTTCATAACTGAAAGGGGGTTCTCATGTCTCAAACATGGAACGGCACGAAGAAAGAAACCCCTGAAAGAAGGACATATACGGTTGACGATATTGCTCAAATTCTGGGCATCGGAAGAACTTCCGCATATATCCTTGTAAAAGAAGGGCACTTCAAAATCGTGCGAATTGGTAACGCCATACGCATTTCCAAGCGGTCATTTGACGAGTGGCTTGACTCCCTCGACCTGTGATCCAAGAAAGGAAGAACGATATGGCATCTATAATCAAGCGAAAGAAAAACTATTCCGTTGTTTACAACTATGTGGACGAAAACGGAGAAACCAAACAGAAGTGGGAAACTTGGCATACCCACAAAGAGGCCTTAAAGCGCAAGGCGGAAATCGAAAATCAGCAGCACACGGGAACTTTTCTACCGCCAAGCAATCAGACGATTACCGAGTTCCTTTATGACTTCGTATCTCTTTACGGAGAAAAGAAATGGGGCGTGTCTATGTATGACAGCCAAACGGCGCTGATTGCGAACTATATCAATCCGATTATTGGAGATATGGAGGTACAGGCGGTTACTCCCCGTGCGGTTGACGGTTATATCCAGACCTTGCAGAAAACCAAGTCGGTGTCTACCAAGACCCGAAAGGCCGTTACCACCTATGTCAGCGACAAGACCATTGAAAAGATCATCAAGCTCCTGCGGTGTGCTTTTAAGCAGGCGGTACGATGGGAAATCATTGCAAGAAATCCCTTTGACAATGTGATCCTCCCGAAAACGGAGTATGCGAAACGGGATATCTGGACAGCGGATATGATCCGCCTTGCCCTGGACAAATGCACAGACAGCAAGCTCTATGTGGCAATGAACCTTTCCTTTGCCTGCTCTCTGCGTATGGGTGAAATCCTGGGGCTGACCTGGGAGAACGTCCATATTTCCGATGAAGATATTGCGGCGGATAATGCCTATGTCTACATCGACAAGGAGCTGACGAGGGCTTCCAAACGGGCGATTGAAACGCTGGGTGAGAAGGATATCTATTACATCTTCACTCCGCTCATGCCGAACACCAGCACAAGAATTATTCTGAAAAAGCCGAAAACCGATTCCAGCATCCGTAAGGTGTGGCTGCCGAAAACGCTGGCTTACATCCTGCGGGAATGGAAGAAGTCCCAGGACGAGCTGAAAGGCTTCCTGGGTGACGAGTATCAGGACTTCAATCTGGTTGTAGCACTTCCCAATGGCCGCCCCTGCGAGGATCGGATCATCCTCAAAGAGTTTGCAAAGCTCCGTGAGGACGCAGGGCTGCCGAAGGTGGTCTTTCATTCTCTCCGTCATTCCAGTACCACCTACAAGCTGAAACTGAACCACGGCGATCTGAAAGCCACCCAGGGCGATACAGGCCATGCCGAGATCGACATGATAACCAGTATCTATGCTCACATTCTGGACGAGGATAGAAAGGTCAATGCTCAGAAATTCGAGACAGCCTTCTATGCCAAGCCTGATCTTCGCAACGTCCGTCCGCCGGAAGAACCGGCAAAATCGGAACCTGCGACCCTGGACCTTGAAAGCCTTGTGGAGCAGCTTCAGAAGTCGCCGGAGCTGGCAAGTGCGCTCGCAGCCCTGATAGCAGCGCAAGCCCCGGCAAAGTGATCCGAAAAATCGAATTAGCAAACCGCAGAATTTTCTTAGCAAATTTCTGAAAAGCGTTCGAGTCCAATTAGCAAATATACATCATGCGGCGTATAAAAATCTCCCGGTAACGGAAGTGAAATTACCGGGAGAAGGAGGAACAAAAAAACGCTGCAAACCCCGAAAAAAGGCTTGCAGCGGTGCTTTCTGGCGTCCCAGAGAGGATTTGAACCTCCGACCCCACGCTTAGGAGGCGTGTGCTCTATCCAGCTGAGCTACTGAGACATTTTTAAGATTTATGCAATTTTCACTGCTCGAAGGAATCGAACAATCTGCCGCTTAGGAGGCGTGTGCTCTATCCAGCTGAGCTACTGAGACATTTATAAGTTTTATGCAATTTTCAAGGCTCGAAGGAATCGAACCATCTGCCGCTTAGGAGGCATGTGCTCTATCCAACTGAGCTACTGAGACAGGTATTAAAAATGGTGTGATTTGCGTGAAATACAGTGCTTAAAGGGCGATTTTGTTGCGCGTCATATTTCACGTTTTTTCGCGGTCCGGAATGAGTAAACTCCAAAATCTATTCGTATCTTTATCTAACAACGGCCCGCGACAAGAGAAAATTCTCTGTGATAAAACACATGCTTAGGAGACACGATGTTCCCTCAGCCCGGGGGTGCGGCGGCAAAGCTATATACGAATCTGGAATCTTAAAAATTCAGACAACATATATAATATACAATATATAAAACAGAAAGTCAATCAAAAAAACCACAGTTTTAAACAAAGAAATGTAATTTTGAAGATTTCGCATGATTTTGAAAAACAGAACGCACTTCAGTGTGAAAAAGCATTGCACGCACTCTCCGAACGTGATATGATACATTTATGCAGAAAAGTGGGAACAGGGAGCGCATTTATTGCGCCCGGCCTGCTCTGCTGCCGAAGGAGGGGCAAAATGTGAAACAAATACACATCACCGAGACCGTGCTGCGCGATGCGCAGCAGTCGCTGATCGCGACCCGTATGCCGTTTTCCGACTTTCAGGGTATTCTTGATGACATGGATAAGGCAGGCTACCACTCCATTGAATGCTGGGGCGGCGCGACATTTGACAGTTGTCTGCGATATCTGAACGAGGATCCGTGGGAGCGGCTCCGCAACATCAAATCACACATGAAAAATACCAAGCTGCAAATGCTGCTGCGCGGTCAGAATCTGCTCGGCTACCATCATTATTCGGATGATACTGTGCGCCGCTTCGTGCGCAAGAGTATCGAGAACGGCATGGATATCATCCGTATCTTCGACGCGCTCAACGACCTGCGCAACATCGAGACTGCGGTGGACGAGTGCATCAAGGCCGGCGGTCATGCACAGGGCTGTATCTGCTATACGCTCAGTCCGATCCATAACCTCGAGATGTTTGTCTCCCTTGGCAAACAGATCGAGCAGATGGGCTGTCACTCGCTCTGCATCAAGGATATGGCCGGTATTATGAGTCCGAAGGAGTGCTTCGACCTTGTCTCCGCTCTCAAGGAGAATATCAGCATTCCGATCTACGTTCATACACACGCGACGACCGGACTCGGCTATATGACCTATCTCAAGGCGGCGGAGGCCGGCGCCGCAGGCATTGACTGCGCGACCTCGGCCTTTTCGGGCGGTACGAGTCAGCCTGCGACCGAGTCGCTCGTGTACGCGCTCACGCAGATGGGTTACGACTGCGGCGTGGATACGAAGGAGCTCAAGGAGATCAACGATTATTTCGTTCCGATCAAAAATAAATTCACCGAAAACGGCCTGTTCGACCCCTATGTGCTCTCGACCAAGACCGATGCGCTCGTTTATCAGATCCCGGGCGGCATGCTCTCCAACCTTGTCGCTCAGCTCAAGGCACAGAACGCCATCGACAAGCTCGATCAGGTGCTCGAGGAAACGCCGCGCGTGCGTGCAGACCTCGGCTACCCGCCGCTCGTTACGCCGCTGTCGCAGATGGTCGGCGTACAGGCAACCGTGAATGTTCTGCTGGGCGGACGATACAAGTCGATCGGCAAGGAGATCAAGAGCTATATCCATGGCGAGTACGGCCGCGCACCCGGAAAGATCGATGAGGAGCTTGCGAAAAAGGTGCTCGGTGACGATAAGCCGATGACCGGCCGCTATGCAGATACGCTCGAGCCCGAATTTCCGGCGGCGCGCGAACATCTCGGTCAGCATGCCCGCAGCGAGGAGGATGTGCTCTCGTACATCGCTTTCCCGCAGCAGAGCGAGCAGTTCCTTGCGCGTCGCGAGCAGACCTTTACGGCAAGCTATTCCTTTAAGGAGGTAAACTGATCCATGGTACACGATCCTCTCGGAATTTTAGACGCGCTCATGATCGCGGTTTCCGGCTTCTTTATCGTTTTTCTCATGCTCGCGGTGCTCTGGGGCATCATCGTCATTGTTTCCCGTGCGGTCGGCGCGATCGCGGGGAAGGGCAGTGAAGCGGCCTCGGCTCCGGCGGCTGCACCGGCACCGGCGCCTGTTCCGGCGGCACCGGCAGTCGTTGTCCTCGAGGGCATCGACGAGACGCAGACCGCCTGCGTCATGGCTATCGTCAGCCACGAGACCGGCATTCCGCTCGACGAGCTTGTATTTAAGTCCATCAAGGCAGTTTAAGGGGGAAAACGACAATGAAATATATGGTATCGCTCAACGGCAAGCAATATGAAGTCATCGTAGAACGCGGCACGGTCACGGGCACGCCGGTCGGCGCAGCGCCCGCTTCCGCACCCAAGGCAGCACCGGCGCCGGCTCCGGCTGCCGCACCGGCTCCGGCCCCGGCCGCAGCTCCGGCAGGCGGTGAGACGGTTGCGGCTCCGATGCCGGGTACTATCCTCGACATCCGCTGCACCGCCGGCCAGCAGGTAAATGCAGGCGACGTCCTGTTCATCCTCGAGGCGATGAAAATGGAGAATGAGATCTGTGCGCCCCGCGCCGGCACGATCGGCTCGATCTGCGTGCAGAAGGGCGCAAGCGTCGCTACCGGCGCACCGCTCTGCACGATGTAACGGGAGGCGCTCGATATGCAATTTTCGTTTTTCAGTGCGCTCGGCAGCATTCTGGCAGATTCCGGCTTCGCGGCGTTTCTCGAAGATCCGCGCAGCCTGATCATGATCCTGATTTCGTTCGTGCTGCTGTATCTCGGCATCGGCAAAAGATTTGAGCCGCTGCTGCTCATTCCGATCGCATTCGGCATGCTGCTCGCCAACTTTCCGCTCACCGGTCTGCTGAACGCGCCGGTCGACGGCTCGAGCCCTGGCATGCTCTGGGTCTTCTATCAGGGCGTACAGCACGCGATCTATCCGTCCATCATCTTTCTCGGCATCGGCGCGATGACTGATTTCGGTCCGCTGATCGCCCGTCCGTCCTCGCTGCTGCTCGGTGCAGCGGCACAGCTCGGCATTTTCTCGGCGTTCCTGCTCGCGCTGGCACTCGGCTTCCCGTCCGCAGTAGCCGCAGCCATCGCCATCATCGGCGGCGCAGACGGCCCGACCTCCATCCTTGTCGCATCCCGTCTTGCAGCGGATTATCTTCCGGCGATCGCTATTGCGGCATATTCCTACATGGCGCTCATTCCGCTCATCCAGCCGCCGATCATGCGTCTGCTGACGACTCGGAAGGAGCGCGAGATCAAGATGGAGCAGCTTCGTCCGGTCTCCAAGACCGAGAAGATCATCTTCCCGATCGCGGTCGCGACTGTCGTCATCCTGCTCATTCCGGACACTGCGCCGCTGATCGGCATGCTCATGCTCGGCAATCTGCTGCGCGAATGCGGTCTGACCGACCGCCTGTCCGACACCGCGCAGAACGCGCTGTGCAACATCGTTACTATTTTCCTCGGTCTGTCGGTCGGCTGCAAGGCGATCGCCTCGACCTTCCTGACCTGGGATACCATTAAGATCATCATTCTCGGCCTTCTCGCGTTTATTTTCTCGACGGTGGGCGGTCTGGTTTTCGGAAAGATCATGTGCAAGCTCACCGGCGGCAAGGTCAATCCGCTGATCGGCTCGGCAGGCGTCTCCGCTGTCCCGATGGCGGCGCGCGTTTCGCAGGTCGAGGGTCAGAAGGCCAATCCGGTAAACTTCCTGCTCATGCACGCTATGGGCCCGAATGTCGCAGGCGTTATCGGCTCTGCGGTAGCCGCAGGCTTTATGCTCAAGGTGTTCGGCGCGTAAAATGCAGTCTAAGGCAAAACGAAAGAGGCGGGATCACTTCGGTGATCCTGCCTCTTTTTGCCCTCATTTCAGGGTTGACGCGCCCTCGAGAGGGGCATTTTTAATTTTTCGCGTAGCTTCTCAGCTTGTAGTGCATCAGCTTGCCGGTTGCCGTATGCGGCAGCTCGTCCACGATATGATAGGCGCGCGGCCACTTGTACGAGGAGAGCATCGGACTGTGCGTGCAGTAATCCTTGAGCTCCTCGACTGTGAGCGACGGATCCTTTGCCACGACATACGCCGCGACGACCTCGCCGCGCAGCTTGTCCGGTATGCCGATGACGGCGCTTTCCGCAACCTTGGGATGCTCATTGAGCACGGCCTCGATCTGCGCCGGATAAATATTTTCGCCGGCCGAAACGATCATGTCGTCGCGGCGGCCGGAAACGGTCACAAACTCGTTCTCGTCCCATGTGCCGACGTCGCCGGTATAGAGCCAGCCCTTGTAGAACTTCTTTTCGGTCATTTCCTCGTTGTTGAAGTAGCAGAAAGCGCTCTTGGCAGGGGAGGAGATGATGATCTCGCCCGGGGTCTCGCTGTCGCGCGGCACGGTCTCATCCGGCTCGGAGCGCTCGCCGTTCGGCCGCAGGGCAACAAGACGAACCTCATCGTCCGTGCACGAGCGTCCGGCAGAGCCTGCGTTGTCGGGCAGGTCAAAGGGACGCAGGAATGTATTCCAGAACGTCTCGGTCGTGCCGTAGCCGTTGAAAATGTTGGGCGTCAGCAGCTTCATGTATTTCTCGCACGCGCTTTTCTCGAACGGCGCACCCATGGTGACGATGCCGCGCAGAGCAGACAGATCGGCCGGGGAGCGCTCCTGCGTGCGCGCGAGCATCGCAATAATGGTCGGCACACCGATCAGGAAAGAAATCGCGTATTTTTCTGCATATTCCAGACAGGTGCGCGGCGCAAAATCACGCAGGATAACGACCTCGCCGCCGGCGTACAGCGTCGGGCAGGGGCCGCCGGAGTGAATACCGCCGCGGTGGAACCACGGGGTCATGTTCATCGTGCGGTCGACCGGGCTGAGAGGGAAGTGCATCATGACATCGTGTGCGGACAGCACCTCGTTGATGTTGTTGATCGGCACGCCCTTGGGGCGGTTGGTCGTGCCGGAGGTATACAGACGGGTCGTTTCATCGTAGATGTGCGGCGCGAAATCGATCGGGGGATCGGTCTCCGGACGCTCGAAAACATAATCCTCGTAGCGCCTGCGTCCGGCGGGGAGGACAGCATCCTCATCTGCGCCGACAACCAGCTCAACGGCCGGCCTGTTCTCACACATCTCGAGCGCCCGGCTCGAAAGCTCGCCAAATTCTGCGTCGTATACGAACACCTTCGGCGTGCTGTCGTCGATGACGAGCGCAATTTCGCCGGAGCCCTGACGGTAATTCACCGGGCAGGCGATCGCGCCGATTTTGTGCGCGGCAAGGTAGAAAAAGACAAACTCGGGAGAGTTGAGCAGAGCAAACATGACCACATCGTTTTTGCCAACGCCGTCCGCGCGGAGCGCGTGAGCAAGACGGTTGACCTCGCAGTTCAGCTCGCGGTAGGTCCAGCGGCGGTCAGAATGCGGATCAAATACGGCGGGACGGTCTCCGAAACGCGAAACATTGCGCAGAAAACCGTTCAGATAGGTAAAACGGCTTTCGAATGTATCGCGGAACATGGTAACGTCATAGGTATAACTCAAATGGGGTCGCCTCATTTCATAAAGATAAATCGTAAATTTGAATACATGATGTAGAGTGTAAAACTATATCGTGTAAATATAATAACACATTTTCGGCAAAATGCAACAGGCGGCGCGAAAAAAAATCGGCCGCCCGTTCGGTTATAATTCGTATTTTGCTACGATGATACTGGAATTCTGGCCGCCAAAGCCGAGAGAATTGCTCATTGCCGCGGAAATATCGGCCTTTCGAGCAGTATTCGGCACATAGTCAAGATCACAGTCCGGGTCGGGGGTGTTGAGGTGAAGCGTCGGCGGAAGAACGCCCTCGCGGAGTGCCATGATGCACGCGATGACCTCGGTCAGACCGCCCGCACCCATAAGATGACCGGTTGCGGACTTGGTCGAGGACATCGGAGGCGCACATTCGCGGCCGCCGAACACAGACTTGACAGCAAGCGTTTCCGCCTTGTCGCCGAGCGGCGTCGAGGTGCCGTGCGCATTGATGTAGCCGATGTCGGACGGCTGCATTCCGGCGCGCGCAAGCGCGAGCTTCATGCAGCGCGCTGCGCCCTCACCGTCCGGGCAGGGAGCAGTGACATGGTGTGCGTCCGAGGTGTTCGCCCAGCCTGCAAGGCGGGCGTAGATGGTCGCGCCGCGCTTTACCGCGTGCTCCTCGGTTTCAATCAGGAGCGCGCCGCCGCCCTCACCGATGACAAAGCCGTCGCGGTCCGCATCAAACGGACGGCAGGCGTGCTCGGGATCATCGTTGCGGCGCGAAAGCGCCTTGGCCTGCGCGAGACCGGACACAACGATAGGGCAGAGGATGCTCTCGCCGCCAACGGCGAGCACAGCATCCGCCTCGCCGGAGTTCAGCAGCATGGTCGCGGTCATGATCGCGTCACCGCCTGCGGAGCAGGCCGTGTTGAGCGTCAGGCTGGGACCGTGAATGCCGTGCGCGATAGCGATCTGCGCGGCAGCAATGTTGCCGATGGTCATCGGAACGAAGCGCGGACCGACGCGCTTGCCCTCATCGAAGGCAGCCTGCGTCTGTGCAACGGTGGTAACGCCGTCCATCGCGGTACCCATGACGATGCCGACGCGGTCGGACTCGCTCTCGATGCACAGACCGCTGTCCGCGATTGCCTGCTCGGCGGCGATAAAGGCGAACTGCATGAACGGGTCCATCGTGCGCGCGAGCGTCTTAGGCATATAGGCGGTCGGATCGAAATCCTTGAGCTCCGCCGCGATCTGCACGGGCATTTCACCTGCATCAAAGCGCGTGATTTTGCCCACACCGCACGTTCCTTCCTTGAGCGCGTTCCAGTATTCGCTGACGCCGATGCCGACCGGCGTCACGGCGCCCATGCCGGTGATGACCAAATTGTTCTCTTTCATGACTGTTCCCCATTTATTATCGTAATGCGCCGCCGTATTCTCTAAGTTTCTCCACGCACGGCGGAATATATACTGTGGCCGCGCACCGTATTCTTCGGCGGCGGAATATGTGCACACGAGAAATATGCCCATGCTCATATGAAATAATTATACCAGAAAACGCTTGAAAAGAAAAGAGACATTGCTCGTCAAATTGTGCAAAAAATGTGCAAAAACAAACAGGAGAGACAGAAAAGTATATAAAATTTACGAAGTATAAACGGCATCAGATGGAAAATTTCCCCGGAAACCGGCAGAAGAAAAACTCCCCGGGCCGGCAGCAGGCAAAGCTGCACCGGTTCGGGGAGAAGCGGCTTATTCGCGCGGCGCAGTTATGCCGTTGCGGTTCTGCATGGGGTACGGACGGGAGGGAGCGGGAGCGCTTCGTTCGCGCGGCCGCACATCGAACGCCGGATTCCAGGCGTAGTAATTTTTTGCGTCAAGGTTGGACTGGACGACGGAAAGTGCGTCGCCGAAGCGCTGAAAATGCACGACTTCGCGTTCGCGCAGGAACTTGAGCGGTTCGCGCACATCCGGGTCGTCGATCAGACGAAGCAGATTGTCGTAGGTCGAGCGCGCCTTCTGTTCCGCGGCCATATCTTCGAACAAATCGGTGATGGGGTCGCCCTTGGACTGGAAGGTTGCGGCCGACCACGGGATACCGGCGGCAGACTGAGGATAAATACCGGTTGTATGATCGACAAAGTAGGCATCGAAGCCGCCCTCGCGGATTTGTTCCGGCGTAAGATTACGGGTGAGCTGATAAAGAATGCTGGAGATCATCTCCATGTGTGCAAGTTCTTCGGTACCAATATCGGTAAGGATTCCCTTGCATTCCTTATATGGCATGGCGTAGCGCTGGTTGAGGTAGCGCATCGAGGCGCCGAGCTCACCGTCCGGCCCGCCAAGCTGCGAAATGACGATTTTTGCGAGCTGAGGATCAGGGTTTTTGATTTTTACCGGGAATTGCAGGCGTTTATCGTAAGACCACATCAGTTATCCGCTCCTTCCCACGGCCACGGATCATCGATCCAGTTCCAATGACCGCCGCGCACATCGACCTCGCGCGCGGTCAGCGGACCGAAGGCATCCTCGTATTCACTGGATGCCTTGTCGAAGGCAGCGCGCATTTCACGGTAGTATTTCAGAGCGGCTTCATTGTGCGGATGACAGTCGAGATATTCGATGACTTCGACAAGAGCAAAGTCGTACATCCGTACACGGCCGAGCAGTTTTTCTCGTTCACTCACTGTACGGCCTCCTCTCCGACGAAGGGGAGGTCGAGAGCGGGGAAAATCGTTCCCCGGCTGAAGGCAAGCGCCGGTTCATAAGGCGTTCCAAACGGCTGCTCAGGAACGAACGCCATCGCCGGGGCAAGCAGACGGATCGGTATTTCGAGTACCGCCTGCGGTTGGTTCTGGTCCATGATTTCTCCTCGTTTCGATTGATTTGGAAGAAAAAACGACGGTACCGCCGCTCTTTGCTCCCAGTGCATTCTATGCCGAGGGCCGCGGATGGTGTGTCGTCATAACACCATCCGCGGGAAAGTATGCTATAATAGAAGAAAATGAAATGCTGGAAGGGGAACACTATGATAAAAATATTGTTTATCTGCCACGGCAACATATGTCGCAGTCCTATGGCGGAGTTTATTCTGCGGGACATGCTCGAGCGGACGGGCAGAGAAAGGGAGATTGCCGTTTCATCGGCGGCGGTGAGCCGGGAGGAGCTTGGCAATCCGGTCTATCCGCCAGCGCGCCGGATTCTGGCTGCACACGGCATCCGATGCGAGGGACACGCGGCACGGCAGATGTCCGCGCAGGATTACGAAAAATACGATCTGCTGATCGGCATGGATAGCTCTAACATTACGCGAATGCGTCGCATCTGCGGCGGCGATCCCGACGGCAAAATGTCGCGTCTGCTTGACCACACATGCCGCCCGGGAGATGTAGCCGACCCGTGGTACACCGGAGAATTTGAAACCACATGGCGCGATATCGAGGAGGGCTGCCGTGCGCTGCTCGATGAACTGAGATGAGTATTTGTCACAAATAAAACTGCTGAATTTTGTCGAAAAAGCTCAATGAAAGCACTCAAAACGGCAAAACATCGTTTGCGTTGTGCGCGTTTTTGATGTATACTGTAACCATCACAAATTCCATGCAGGAATGAAGGAGGACGAGCCTATGCCAGCCGACTACCGCACGGTGCGCTTGATGAAAAACCGGCTGTACCCGACCTATCAGCTGCATGCCGTTATGGCGGCGCGCAAAACGACGCCGGAGGACGGCCTCAAAATCGGTGTGCTGACCATACTCGACTGGCTGCGGCACCGACTTGGTCCGGATGCTCCCGAGACGCTCACAGCGCCGCAGCCCGAGCGGTATGCAGACTTTTCATGGGAAAATCTGCGCTCATTATACATAAATCAAGGCTATGTCATCGACATTGTTTCGCTGCCGGAGCAGGGAGCATGGACGATGCAGATCGTCGAGCCTGACCTCGGCTCGGATCCCGGCAACCCGGAGCAGCGCCGTCAGGCTGTGCCCGGTCGCGTTATTGAAAGCAATATTGCGTTTACCATTTCAAACGGAGAGCTGCACTGCGGCTTCCGCACGATGATCTCCGATCCCGAGGACACAGAAGAGCTGTGCGAGGTCTATCGTCCGGCGTTTATCCGCCTGCTCGCGGACAATCCGCGCTTTGGTCTGCGCCAGATCGCGCCGCTCACTCCATCGGTTACGCGCGTCGAGACCATGGAGCAGCTGCGTCAGCTTGCATCGCTGCAGAAAAATCCGGCAAGCCATATGCCGCTCATCCTGTTCACGCAGACGCTCGAGGAACGGGAGATCACGCCGCTCGACATCGCGCCGCACGACGTTCCGCCCGACCTGCGCATCGGCATCAGTCCTTTCCCGGTCAAGCTGCCTGACCTGCCGAAACGCATGACGCTCTCCGAGTTGAAGCAGCCGGTCGACCCGGCGTTTGATCTTGCCTCGTTTGCGAAAAGCGGACTGGCGTATTACCGGACGTTTCTGCTGACGGACGAGATACGCAGACGCCTTCCGTCTGTCACGGACAAGACGCTTGAGGCAGGCGAAACGCTTTACTGGGAGAGCGAGAGCCTTGGCGGCTCGAGCGAGCGTTTCCCATATCCGCCGAGCACGGCTTCGCGCGAAAAGCTGCTTGCCGCGCTCATGGAACGTGGAAAAAATCACGCCCGCGGCCGTGATATTACGCTGTCTCCCTGCCTGTTTGTCGTGCAGGCAAAGGCACGCGAGCGGGCAGCGGCACAGAATGCGCTGCGGCTCAGCGAAGCGGCGGAAGAGAGATTCAGACACAGGCTCGAACAGGATGCAGCTGCATATAAGAGCAGAATTTCTGCACTGGAGGACGAGAAAATACGCCTGACAGAGCAGCTTGACCGCGCAAAACAGTACCGTCTGCGGCTGGAAAATGAAAAGGATGAGCTGATGCGCAGGGTCGCGGAGGCAGACGAAAAACTGCGCCATAAGACCATTCAGGACCGGGAGGAGGTCGCCTATCTGCGGCGCTGTATGGATCGCCCGAGCGAGCACGCGAAGATTGCCGACTGGGTGCAGCGGCAGTTTGCCGGCCGTGTGGTTCTTGTGCCCAAAGCGGCCGCGATGCTCGAGGAGAAGAGCGCACGGGAGATCAGTCTGCCGCTTATCTGCGACGCACTGGATTTTCTCGCGACGGACTACTGGTCGAGCCGGTTTGAGCGTCTGCCGTGGCACGCGGTGCTCGACAGCTGTTCGCGCAAGTACGGCCGTCCGTTCGAGGTCTCTTCGATCGGCGATATGACCATTCAGTTCACGCCGGCGCAGTACAAGATCAAGTATTTTACCAATGCGCAGGGTAAAAAGCGCGAAACGGCGCTCGATCAGCATTTGAAGGTAGGAAACGATCCGGAAAATCTGCTGCGCATTTACTTCGTTCTCGACGAAGAGAACAGGCTTGTCGTGGTCGGCTCGCTGCCGCGGCATCTGAAGGCGGTCAGCATTCGATAGGCGAAAGAAAAGGGAAGAGGGGATAAGACACGCCACTGGCATCTTATCCCCTCTTTTTCGCGGAAAAATCGGCAGACTGCTTACAAAATCGGACCGTCGCCGTTGTCCTCTTCCTTGGTGATCGATTTGATCCTGACTGTGTAGCTGCCGCCCTCCTCGGTGGTGACGCTCACCTCATCGCCGGCCTTGCGGCCGAGCAGCGCCTTGCCGAGCGGCGCCTTGCAGCTGATGCGGCCGCTCAGCGGATCGCACCGCACAGTTGTAACGACCTGCACGGTCTCGGTGTCCTCGTCGTCCTCGAACAGCAGCTCGACCTTGTCGAACAGACCGACCTCGTCCGCACCGGCCTTATCCTCGATCACATGCGCCGACTTGATCATGCGTTCCAGATAGCGGATACGGCTGCGGTTGCGGTTCTGTGCCTGTTTTGCGGCCTTGTATTCAAAATTTTCGCTCAGATCACCGAACGCGCGGGTTCGCTTGACCTCCTCGATCAGCTCGGGCATCAGCTCCAGCTTGCGGTGGTCAAGCTCTTTCTGCATCATCGCAATATCCTGCGCCGTCAGATCGTCATGCATAACGTTTTCTTCCTTTCCATGCGGCTCGCTGCCGCAGAACTGTTCTCTTACAAAAGATTATAGGCCGCGCCGCGCGGTTTTGCAAGGGAGAACGGAGAGAATTTATGAAAAAAACGCAGGGTGCTTAACAAGACGCGGAAAATGTAGTATAATAGGATAAACAGGCGGCGACCGGTCACAGAAAGCGTGCTCCCGGCCGCAAATAGAACTCACGGCGGTATTCCGCCGGTAAAGGAGAATAACTATGGAACTTTCTGAGATCAGAGAACAGGCTGCCAGAGCAGCTGAGGAGGTTTGCGCGGCGGCAAAGCTGCGCGTAGGTGATCTGTTCGTTGTCGGCTGCTCGTCGAGCGAGGTCTGCGGCGAAAAGATCGGTACGCATTCGAGCGTTGAGGTCGCTGAGGCTGTGTTCGAGGGCATTTACAGCGTGATCGAGAAGCACGGTCTGTTCCTCGCGGCGCAGTGCTGCGAGCACCTGAACCGTGCGCTCATCGTTGAGCGCGCAGCGGCAGAGAAGTTTGGCCTTGATGAGGTCAATGTCATCCCGCAGCCCAAGGCGGGCGGCTCGTTCGGCACGACCGCATACAAGCGCTTTGAGGAACCGGTGGCCGTCGAGAGCGTCAAGCAGTCCGCGTCCGCAGGCATGGATGTCGGCAATACGCTGATCGGCATGCACATCAAGCCGGTCGTCGTACCGCTGCGCATCGAGACGAAGAAGATCGGGGAAGCGCCGCTCGTCTGCGCACGCCGCAGACCCAAGTTCGTCGGCGGCAGCCGTGCCGTCTATAACGACGAGCTCAAGTGAGGTGCGTGTGTGAGCAAGCTGAAAGCAGTATTTTTTGATCTGGACGATACGCTCTATACGAGCTTCCAGGCCGGTGACCGCTACGCCTATGAGTGCATGGAAAAGTGGGCGCAGGAGACCTTTGGCGAGGCCGGACACGGCTTCGACGCCGCGTTTCTGACCGCAAGAAAGCAGCTCGCTGCCGAGCAGCCGGATATGCCGCCAATTCACGACCGCGTGCTGTTTGCGCAGCGTGCGCTGGAAAACATGGGTCTGAATGCCGTTCCGCATGCCCGAAAAGCAGCTGCCGTCTACTGGGATGCTGTGTTCGCGAAAATGACTGTGCGTCCGGGTGCTCCTGAGTTTATGGACGAGCTTCACGCGCATGGCATCAGGATTGCCGTCGTCACCAATATGCTTGCGGATATTCAGATGGAAAAGCTCATGCGTCTCGGCCTTTCCGAGCGCATTGACTATCTTGTAACGAGCGAGGAGGCCGGCATTGACAAGCCGCACCGCACGATCTTTGATCTCGCCATGCGCAAATGCGGCGTGCAGCCGGACGAAGCGCTCATGGTGGGCGACAACTTCACACACGATGTCTGCGGCGCGCATGAGGCCGGTATTTCCGGTATCTGGCTCAACTGGACGCACAAAGAACGCCCCGAGAGCGAGGTAAGCTGCTTCGAGGCGCACGATTTCCTCGAGGCCGCGGACCACATCCGCACGCTTTTTTAACTTAGGAGGACAGGAACAGGATGCAGCATTTTGATTACAAGCCGCATGGGGTTTGCCCGATGCGTATTTCGTTCGATCTGGAGGGTGATACCGTGCACAACGTCAGCTTTACGGGCGGCTGCAACGGCAATCTTCAGGCCATCAGCCGCGTTGTCGAGGGCATGACGGTCGATCAGATCGAGGGCTATTTCCGCGGTATTTCCTGCAACGGACGCGGTACGAGCTGCTCGGATCAGCTCGCGCAGGGCGTTCGACAGGCGCTTGAGAGCGCAAAATAAGCCGTAAAACGAGCGAAGGAACGGTTTCAGCATGAGAGACCGTTCCTTTTTCGGCTGAATTTTCAGAATGAACGGGTGAAGAACATGCAGGTACTGAAGGATGAGCTGCGGCACAGGATTCTCCTAGAGTCCGAGCATCTGTTTTTGCAGCGCGGCTATGACCGCACCTCGATGCAGATGATCGCGGACAAGGTGAATATCAGCAAGGGAAACCTGTACCACTACTTCAAAAACAAGGAGGAGCTGTTCTACGAACTGACAGATAGCGCAGCGGAAGGACTGAAAAATCTGATTCTGCGCTCGCGCAGCGGCCGCTTTTCCAATATCGCGGACTCGCGCGAGTTCCAGCTCCTGCTGCAGGAGGAAATCCTCAGTCTCCTGCTCGCCGAAAAATACGGCCTGCTGCTCATCATGGAGCAGGGCAAGGGCACGCGCTACGAGCATCTGCGTCCGACGATGGTCGCGCTCATCGCGGAACAGATCGAACCGCTGCTTGCGGACGAGGAGAACGCGCTGCTGCTCGCGCAGATCATGGCGGATAATCTCGTGGGAGGCATCATCCAGATCCTTAAAAACCGCGTAAGACCGCGTGAGGTGCGCGTGTGCATGAACCGCCTGCTCGATTATCACACAAAGGGGATACACGCACTTCGCGTCGAGTAACAGAAACCCGGAGTACGGGCACGAAAATGGCCTGTACTCCGGGTTTTTTCTGTGCACAGGGGAGTTCTAACCGGCGTCACCGCCTCATAAAGTGGCAGTGATGAGGGGGGACGATGGTGAAAGGCTTACCCGAGGAAAGAACGATAGCACTCGCACATTATATGGTCGACAGCGGCGCGACGGTGCGTCAGGCCGCTGCGCGATTCGGCGTATCGAAATCGACGGTACATAAGGATATTACCACGCGCCTCAAGCGGCAGAATGCCGTCCTGTACGCCGAGGTGCAGGCGGTGCTGCTGCGGAACAAAAGCGAGCGGCATATTCGCGGCGGCAATGCAACGAGGGATAAATACCGCGAGGAAGCGCGTAAAAGGGAGACAGCTGCTTCGTGTGCATCGCACACGCAAAACAAAACCGGCCGCCCAGAAGGGAAGCCGGTTCCGCAGATTTGAAAAGGGGCAGCTCCGCGCAGCGAAACGACCCCATATAAACAGAATAAGTATGTGTATCAGAGCATTCCAAGCTCGCGCGCGCAGGTGCTGCAAACATTCTTACCCTTAAAGTGGATAATATCCTTTGCGTTGCCGCAGAATACGCAGGACGGCTCATATTTTCTGAGCATGATGGTGTCGCCCTCGACGTAGATTTCGAGTGCGTCCTTGACGTCGATTCCCATGGTGCGGCGCAGCTCGATCGGAAGAACGATACGGCCGAGTTCATCAACCTTACGGACAATACCGGTGGATTTCATGTTAAAACACTCCTTCAATTTCATTTCATTTTCCATTTCATCTATACACGATCCGTCAAAGGATTTCGCGTCGAAAAGGGGGGACAGCATGGTATGCTGAACGTGCTGTGGGCCGCATTTCTTGCTCTCGCGTTTGTCTGCGGAGCAGTGACGGGGCGGCTGTCTGAGGTATCCGCCGCACTCACAGAAGGAGCCGCAGGTGCAGTAACGCTTGCGATCGGCATCGCCGGACTAATGTGCTTCTGGAGCGGCATTATGGAACTGATGCAGCAGAGCGGATTGACCCATATTATCGCGCGGTTCCTGATGCCGGTGCTGCGTCCGCTGTTCGGAAAAGCCTCCGAGGACAGCGAAGCGATGCAGGCGGTGAGCGCGAATGTCACGGCAAATCTGCTGGGCCTGTCGAACGCCGCCACTCCGCTCGGTCTGCGTGCCGCGTCGCGACTGCATAAATTGTCCGGCAGCGATACGGCTTCGGACGCGGTATTGACACTGATTGTGCTCAATTCGGCTTCCATTCAGCTCGTGCCGTCCACAGTTGCCGCAGTGCGGGCAGCCTGCGGGGCGCAGGAACCGTTTGACATTATGCTGCCGGTATGGGGTGCCTCCGTCGTATCGGTTGCGACAGCGCTCCTGCTGTGCAGGGCAGGCCGTGCAGTTTTTCCGTCTGAGAAGGCTGATTATCAGAAATAGCGCTGCCTGCGGTTTAAAGAAAGAAGGTTATGCCTTGCAAACCCTACAGGCGGCGGTCGTACCGTTCCTGCTTGCCTTTACAGCAATGTACGCTGTATACAGAGGAACGGCGGTATTTCCAGTTTTCATAGAAGGGGCAAAAAAAGGAATGCAGACAGCTGTCGGCATTCTGCCGACGATGATCGGCATGCTGACGGCGGTATATATGCTGCGCGCTTCCGGCGCGATCGATCTTGCGTCAGCGTGGCTGGCGCCGCTGTTCCATCTGCTCGGCATCCCGCAGGAGTGCGTTCCTCTCGCACTGCTCAAACCGATCAGCGGCGGAGGAGGACTTGCGCTCGGGAGCGAACTCATCCGTACCGCGGGTCCGGACAGCTATGTCGGCCGCGTCGCGGCAGTCATGCTCGGATCGTCGGAAACAAGCATTTATACCATCGGTCTATATGCCGGACATCTCGGACTCAAGAGGACCCGTTACGCAATTCCGGCAGCATTATGCGCGGATTTGGCAGCTTTTATGATGTCCGCAGCGCTCGCTGATAAATTATTCCCAATTTGTTAATATTATAACGCATTTAATGTCGAAAAACCATATGATTTCAGCAACTTTGTCGTTTGCAACAAAGATATATGAGGCTGATTGTGCAAAATAGATAAAAACGCACGAGAAAATATTATCACAAAAGAAAAAGACTGCTGTGCATTGTGCAAAGCAGTCTTTTTTGTTACGTAAAATTCAGTAAAATACTGTATTTACTTGACGATCTCCTTGCCGAACGGGCCGTCGTACTCGAAGAAGCCCTTGCCAGTCTTAACGCCGAGCCAGCCTGCGCGAACCATCTGGCGCATCAGCGGATGCGGACGATACTTCGGGTCGCCGGTCTCGTGGTACAGGGTCTCCATGATAGCGAGGTTAACGTCGTGGCCAACCAGGTCAGCAGTGTGAAGCGGACCGGACTTCATGCCGGCGCCGAGCTGCATAGCAACATCAACGTCAGCCGGGGAAGCGATACCGTCAGCAACGATACCCATAGCCTCGTTCATCATCGGGATCAGAATGCGGTTAACAACGAAACCCGGACCCTCGTGAACGGCAATCGGAGTCTTGCCCAGAGAAGCCATCAGATCGAACGCGGTCTGGAAGGTCTCATCCGAGGTCTGAAGTGCGCGGGTAACCTCAACCAGCTTCATGATCTGAGCCGGGTTGAAGAAGTGGCAGCCGATGAACTTGTCCGAACGGTGCGGAATGCATGCAGCCATTTCGGTTACGGACAGGGCGGAGGTGTTGGAAGCGAAGATGGTGTGCTCCGGGCAGATCTTGTCCAGATCCTCGAGCAGATCCTTCTTCAGATCCATGCGCTCCAGAATAACTTCCATGACGAAGTCAGCGTCGGCAGCGGCGTTGCGGTCTACCGTGGTCTTGAGGGCAGCAAGAAGCTCATCCTTGCGCTCCTCGGTCATCTTGCCCTTCTTTACGAGAAAGTCGTAGTCATGAGCGATGACGGTCTTGCCGCGCTCGGTGAACTCCGGCTTAATGTCGATCATGGTGACGTCATGGCCAGCGTTCAGGAAAACTTCCGTAATGCGTGCGCCCATATTGCCTGCGCCGAATACACATACTTTCATGTTATAAAACCTCTCTCTTACTCACTCATCGGTTCTTTGATTGTGATTTCTCGGAAATCAATGCAGAAGGGGAGCGGTGAAGCTCCCCTCATGCGGATGTACACAAGGGAAATTACTTGTTCTTGAATTCCTTGGCCGGCTTGTCGCGGTTCTTGTCGAGGAAGTAAGCCATGCCGTACTTCTGGTCCTCGGTAGCGAAGCACTGTGCAAAGACATTGCCCTCGAACTTCAGAGCAGAGTTCAGGTCGGTCTGCTGACCAACGTTGACAGCTTCCTTGACCAGAGAAACAGCGATCGGAGCCTGAGCAGCGATCTCCTCAGCGAGCTTTACAGCCTCGTCGAGCAGGTTCTCGAGCGGATATACGTAGTTAACCAGACCCATGTCCAGAGCGTCCTGAGCGGAGTAGTTGCCGCGTGCAGTGTAGAGCATTTCCTTAGCCTTGCCTGCGCCTACGAGGCGAGCCAGACGCTGGGTGCCGCCGCAGCCCGGGGTGATGCCCAGACCAACTTCCGGCTGACCGAAGGTTGCGTTCTCGGAAGCGAGACGGATGTCGCAGGACATAGCCAGCTCGCAGCCGCCGCCGAGGCAGAAGCCGTTGATTGCAGCGATGACCGGGCGCTTGAAGTTCTCGATCTTCCAGCAGACGCGGTTGGACTCGTTGCCGAACAGCTTGCCTTCCTCACAGGTCTTGGTAGCCATCTCGGAGATGTCTGCGCCTGCAACGAAGGAGTTGACGGTCTTGCCCTTCTTGTTGACGGTGGAAGAACCGGTCAGAACGACAGCGTAAACGTTGTCCAGATCCTTAGCCAGCTCGTCGAAAGCTTCCTCGAGCTGAGCGTACATGTCGGTGGACAGAGCGTTCATGGCCTTCATATGCTCGATCTTAACGATGGCAACATGGCCCTTTTTTTCGATTACTACGTCAGTCATTTTTAAGACTTCCTTTCAGTATATGTTCTCCAAGGCTGACCCTCGGAGATCGTCCCCATGCGGAGACGGACAAACATCCGGAGGATGTTTGAGTCAAATGAGAGCAGGAACGAGTTCCTGTTCGTAAAAACGCGGGGCGTGTACCTGCGTTTTGGCCGTAGCCCTCTAAACCTTATTCCGCCGCAGTGCGGCGATAAGATGAGAGCACACCCCGACCCAGCCGCCGTGGGCGGCGTCGTTCGGGTATCCAAAATCAGTTTCCACGGAACTGATTTTGGTATATAGGGGGCTTTTGAAGCCCCCTATAGCAAGATTTACTTGCAGAGCTCGTCGCGCTCGACGATGATAGCTTCGCCCATACCGCCGCCGATGCACATGGTAGCCAGACCGATGGTCAGGTCGCGCTTGATCATTTCGTAGATCAGGGTGGTGGTGATGCGGCAGCCTGCTGCGCCGATCGGGTGGCCCAGAGCGATTGCGCCGCCGTTTACGTTAACCTTGTCCATATCAAAGCCAAGCTCACGGTTAACAGCAGCAGCCTGTGCAGCAAATGCCTCGTTGGACTCGATCAGGTCGAGGTCAGCAACGGTCAGACCTGCGCGGGACAGAGCCTGACGGGTGGACTCGATCGGGCCTACGCCCATGATGGACGGATCGCAGCCTACAGAGCCCCAGGCACGAACCTTAGCCAGCGGCTTGAGACCGTTTGCCTTGACGAACTCCTCGGAAGCGATGATCATTGCAGCGCCTGCATCGTTGATGCCGGAAGCGTTGCCTGCGGTTACGGTGCCGCCGTCCTTCTTGAATGCCGGGCGCAGCTTGCCGAGGATCTCCAGAGTGGTGTTCGGCTTTACGTGCTCATCGGTATCGAAGATAACGGTTTCCTTCTTCTTCTTGACTTCGATCGGAACGATCTCGTCCTTGAAGCGGCCGCTAGCGATAGCGGCAGCAGCCTTCTGCTGGGAAGCGAGAGCGATCTCGTCCTGCATCTGACGGGTGATGCCGTACTTTTCAGCTACGTTTTCAGCGGTGATGCCCATGTGATACTGGTTGAATACATCAAATACGCCGTCGTATACCATCATATCGACCAGCTTCTTGTCGCCCATGCGAGCACCCCAGCGGGTATCGCGGGAGATGTACGGAGCACCGGACATAGACTCGCAGCCGCCTACCAGCATCATCTTGTTCTCGCCGGAACGGATGATCTGGGTGCCGAGGGAGATGGCACGCATGGAGGAAGCGCAAACCTTGTTCAGGGTCATAGCCGGGGTGGTGATCGGCAGACCGGACTTCAGGCAAACCTGACGTGCTACGTTCTGGCCTACGCCGCCCTGCAGTACCTGACCGAACAGAACCTCGTCGATTGCTTCCTTGTCAACGCCTGCACGCTCGATAGCTGCCTTTGCAGCAGCGGTGCCAAGCTCGGAGGAGTGTACATCGCGGAGGGTGCCGCCGTAAGTGCCGATTGCAGTACGGGCAGCGGAACAGATGTAAACGTTCATTTAGCTGTTTCTCCTTTTCTACTGATGCGGCGAAAAAACTATGCCGCCGCACGGTGATGAAAACTCGATTGATTTCTGAGTTCGTTAATATTTTATCAAACTCTTGAGCAGAATGCAAGGGCAAATATTAAATTCATATAATTCGCATGAAAATAATATATGCCGCTTGCATATCATGCACAAAATACAGACGTTATTCGATGGTCAGACCCATCAGCTCTTCGTGGAAAATGCGCTCGTCCATCAGCTTGATGGTGCCGTCTGCCTGATAAGCGATCTTCGGCTCGAACTCCATCTGGTCGAGGATCTGGGTCTGGAGGTCGATGCCCGGAGCGATCTCGATCAGGGTGATGCCTTCCGGACGCAGCTCGAATACGCAGCGCTCGGTGATGTACAGAACCGGCTGATGAACCTCGTTCGCGTAGTCGCCGGAGAAGGTGATATGCTCAACCTGCTTTACGAACTTCTTCTTCGCGCCCTCCTGCGTGATGACCAGCTTGCCGTCCTTGCACTCGGTCTTGAGGCCCTTTGCAGTAAAGGTGCCGCAGTATACGACCTTCTTTGCGTTCTGGGTGATGTCGATGAAGCCGCCTGCACCAGCCAGACGGGTGCCGAACTTGGAAACGTTCAGGTCGCCGTTCGGAGCAGTCTCAGCCAGGCCGAGGAATGCAACGTCAAGGCCGCCGCCCTGATAGAAGTCGAACTGTACGTTGTGCGGGATGATGCACATTGCGTTTGCAGCAGCGCCGAACTGAGTGCCGCCGTAGGGAACGCCTGCGATAGAACCTGCCTCAACGGTCAGGGTCATGTTGTCGGAAATGCCTTCCTCAGCTGCAACGTTAGCGATCTTCTCCGGTGCGCCGGTGCCGAGGTTGACGATAGCGTCCTTCGGCAGCTCCATAGCAGCACGGCGGGCGATGATCTTCTTAGCGTCCATCGGGATCGGCGGGATAGCGTCGACCGGAATGCGGAACTCGCCGGTCAGAGCGCCGTCATACGGCATGCCGAGGCACTGCATGTTCTCCTCTTCGGTACCTACGACGACAGAGTCAACGTAGATGCCCGGGATAGCAACGAGCTTCGGATCCAGAGAGCCGCCCTGAACGATCTTCTCGACCTGAACGATTACCTTGCCGCCGGAGTTCTTGCAGGCCTGAGCCATTGCAGTTACGTCCAGAGGACCGATCTCGCGATGTACGGTGCAGTTGCCGTACTCGTCGCAGTAGGAAGCGCGCAGGAATACAACGTTGATCGGGAAGCCCTTGTAGAGCAGGCGCTCCTGGCCTTCGATGTTGACAACCTTTACGAGGTCTTCCTTGGTAACGTCGTTGAGCTTGCCGCCGCCGTTGCGCGGGTCAGCAAAGGTCTTCAGGCCGACGTGGGTGATGGTGCCGATGTTGTGAGCGGCAATATCACGGTACATATGAGAAATGACGCCCTGCGGCAGGTTGTAAGCCTCGATCTTGTTGTTCAGAGCGAGCTCGCCCAGACGGGGAGCACGGTCCCAGTGACCGCCGATAACGCGCTTGACCATGCCTTCGTGACCGTAGTGGTCGCCGCCGGTACCGTCGCGGTGGCCCTGACCTGCTGCGAAGAACAGGGTCAGATCCTTCGGATGACCGGTCTCAAGAAAACGCTTCTCAAGAGCCTTGGACAGGGTCTCCGGGCATGCGCAGGATACGAAACCGCCGGTAGCGATGGTGTCGCCGTCCTGAACCTTGAGAGCGGCCTCCTCTGCGGAGATAATGCTTACTTTCTTCATGTTGATCTCCTCCTAAATGTTAATGCAATCCTGGCCGGGGCAGGGGGAAGGAAAACCTCCTGCGGCCAATGTTTCCGTCGTTTATCCGGCGGAATGCGACGCGGCAGCGCGGATCTCGTCGATCGCGCTCTGCATATCGTCTCTCGATGTGATAACAATGCGGTGGTCGGCTTCGATCTCCTCATAGAGGTAGGGGCAGCCGGTGCACCCGCGGATGATAAGCAGCACGTCGTAATGCGCGCCCTCCTCCGGGAGGGAGAATGAGGCGGCATCCGAAAGGGCGGAACGCACAGTGCTGTAGCATTCGCCGCGATCGTGGCGCGGATTGCAGCCGCCGCAGAACTTCACGGTGCAGTGCAGCATGCGTATGTTATCCCCTTTCATACTGTATCGCAAATACAGGCACTCACGGTTTATGGTCCATGAGTGCCTGTGAATTGCTCTGGATTACTGGATGCGAGCGATCTTCTTAGCCAGTTCCTTCTTCATTTCGAGGTTGGACTGACGGGCAATCATGATACGCTGAGCCTGCGGAGAGCCTGCGCCGTGCATGGACTCGGGCAGATAGCCGACAGCTGCGGTACCCATGGTCATGTTCTCGATCAGACGCAGCAGACGCATACGGTCCTCGGTCGGAACGGAAGCAACGCCCTTGAGGTACTTCTCGATGTAGGGCTTGAGAGCCGGGTTGCGGTAGTCAGCCTCGGACGGCTGGGTAACCATCAGGCCGCCTGCCAGATCCTGTGCCAGACGAGCGATCTCGTACGGGAAGCGGGTAACGTTCTGCTTGCAGACGTTTGCGAGCAGCAGATCGATCAGGTAGTTGCCTGCCTTGGTCTTGGTGCCCTGAGAAGAACATGCAATGCCGCAGCAGTACAGGGTCTCGTTGAGGTGAGTCATCTCGATGAGCTTGTCCTTGACGTGGGAAGCCTTTGCAGAGCCTGCCATTTCGCCAGCCAGTGCGGTAGCGCCGATCAGAACGTCGCCTACGCCGACCTTGCAGCCGCCGTAAGACTGACGGTGATAGCCTGCGAAGCGCTCTACGATCATGCCGGCAAACTTGACTTCGCCGTTGAGGAAGATGCGGTCGTTCGGAACGAATACGCGGTCGAAGATTACGAGGACCTCGTGGCCGCCGTATACTTTGTTGCCGACGTCGATGTCGTTGTACTCCTCGAGCTTGCGGGTGTCGCAGGACTGACGGCCGTAGATCAGGGTGATGCCCTCAGAATCGGTCGGTACTGCGAAGGAGATCGCGTAGTCCTCGTCGCCCTCGCGCATGGAGATGGTCGGCATGACCAGAACCTCGTGAGAGTTTACAAAGCCGGTCTGATGAGCCTTAGCGCCGGTGACGTAAACGCCGTCCGGAGTGCGCTCAACAACGTGCAGGAACAGATCCGGATCAGCCTGCTTGGACGGAGCCAGAGAGCGGTCGCCCTTGACGTCGGTCATAGCGCCGTCAACAGCAAGGTCCTCGTCCTGTACGCGGGTGAGGAACTTGAGGAAGTTCTCGTGGTACTTGGTGCCGCATGCCTCGTCGATCTCGTAGGTGGAGGAGAAAACAGCGTTCATAGCGTCCATGCCTACGCAGCGCTGGAAGCATGCTGCGGTCTTCTGGCCGAGCAGACGCTGCATCTTGACCTTCTTGATCAGGTCATCGGTAGACTGATGCATGTGGGTGAAGCGGTTGATCTTCTTGCCGGAGATGTGGGAGGTAGCGGTCATCAGATCTTCATACTGCGGATCCTCAGCCAGCTCATAGGTAGCGGCGAAGGAGTTCAGCGACGGACGGATAACCGGGTCATCAACCGGGTTCTCGATCTTCTTGCCGAACATGTAAAGGTTCAGATGCAGCTTGCGAAGAGACTCAATATACTGCTCTTTGGTCATCATAGCGTTTGGTATCCTTTCTTTTTTGGTTTTCGGTGCAGCCGCTATGGACGCACCGGACAGGAACGCAGCCTGTGAAAACAGGCCGAAAAAACGAAAATAGGGCAGGGAGGCGGGGCTCCCCGCCCTATCAGACGTTTAGTTCGCTTATTACGCCTTTAAGCTTTCGCTTAGAAGCACTCCTTGTAAACGCGCTCGCTGAGCTCGATGCTCCACGGACGGTAGGAGTTGGTGATCAGACGCTGCTGGTTAGCATCAACGGACAGAGCGAATGCCTTGACATCCTCTTCCTTGAAGCCGTACTCATGCAGCGGCTTGAGCGGCAGAACCTTCTCGAGGGTTACGTTCAGGGTGCGCAGAGCGTCGTCCTTGGAGCAGCCCAGGCAGCGAGCAACGATCTCCTTGAACTTGCCCAGCTCGCCAGCCGGCTCGTACTCGTCGTACATCTCGAGGATCTTGCCGAACAGAGCGTAGTTGGACTCGCCGTGCGGAACGTGATAGGTGCCGCCGAGCGGGAAGGACATGCCGTGTACGGTAGCGCAGCCAGCCTTCAGGAAGGCAATGCCTGCGAACAGGGAAGCGTGAACGAACTCGCCGAGGTAATCGATGCGAGCGTCCGGGCCTTCCAGAGCGATGCGGCGGAAGCCCTCGAGGATCATCTCCATAGCCTTTACGGAGAACATCTCAGAGGTAACGGTCTTGCGATGCGGAGAGAGGAAGGACTCGGTAGCGTGGATCAGAGCATCGATAGCGGATGCTGCGAACGGCTTGTACGGCAGAGTCTTGAGCAGATCCGGAACCAGGCAGACCTTGTTCGGGATGATGTCGTCGGAAACCAGACCCAGCTTGGTGTCGCCGCCGGTCAGCTTGCCGTCCTTCTCGTCCTTGACGATAGCAACGGAAATGTTGGTGACCTCGGAACCGGTGCCGCAGGTGGTCGGGATAGCGATAACTTCCTTCTCGTGTACAACAGGCTCGCGCTTGAAGTACAGCTCATGTACGGAGGACGGGCGCTTGCAGCCGAGCAGCTTGCAAAGGTCCATGATTGCGCCGCCGCCTACTGCGATTACGCGGTCGTAGGAGTCGTACGGAATTGCTTCGTACATGGTCTCGATCATAGCCTCAGACGGCTCGCCTGCGCCGAACTTCTCCTGGAATACGAAGTTGCTCTTCAGACCGAGCTTCTCCATGAACGGCTTGTAAATGAACTCGTTGGTCAGAACGACGTCGCGCTCGCCAAGCTGGAACTCCTCTGCAAATGCATCGAAAGTATCAAACTTGTAAATAGTCGGGGCGATGACGATCTCTCTCTTGTCCTTCATCAGGGACGCGCTGAAAGCATCCATAGCCATAGTTGAACATCTCCAATCAAAAATTTTATAAAAGGCCATGCGGGCTTTTTATCATAAGTCAATGCGGGGCATATACTGCTCTGTGCCTCGCCGTATCGGGAGCCCTGCTCCTGTACAGTATTATTGTAGCAAATTTGCGCCAGAACTTCAACACAAACACACAAAAAAATCATCAAAATTTAACCACGCCAACTTGTACAAAAAAGCAAGACAAAGTCCCGTATTATTAGTACGGGACTATTTTATCGTATTTTTTCGCATTTGTAAATGGGGTAATAGTGAATATTACCGAAAAGTTTTTGCAAGTATTTCCGTTTCTTTGGTGAATTCGCTGCATTTTACTGTGCGTGCGCGTTCACATGGGAATGTTTTTCAGGAAAAGAGCGGAGCGAAAAAATGTAAAAATTTTTATGAATTGGCGGAATAACGCGAGAGAAAGGCGCGGGTTCGTTCGTTTTTCGGGTTTCCGAACACATCCTGAGGGCTGCCTTCCTCCGCGATCGTGCCGCCGTCCATGAAGATAACGTGATCGGCGACGTCGCGCGCGAACTCCATTTCATGAGTAACGATGATCATGGTGGTGTGCTGGTCGGCGAGCGAGCGGATGACGCGCAGGACCTCGCCGGTCAGCTCGGGGTCGAGCGCCGAGGTCGGCTCGTCAAAGCACAGGATGTCGGGCGTCATGGCGAGCGCACGCGCGATGGCGACGCGCTGCTGCTGGCCGCCGGAGAGCTGGTGCGGATAATGGCTCATGCGGCCCTCGAGGCTCATCCGGGTAAGCAAGTCAATCGCACGGTGCTCGATCTGCTCGTGAATCTCGCGCTTGTTCTTCTTATAGTCGGGCTGCTCCTTTGCGAGCAGCAGGGGAGCGAGCATGACGTTTTCGAGTGCGGTGTACTGCGGGAACAGGTTGAAGGACTGAAAAACCATGCCGAAGTGCAGACGGCTGCGGCGGATTTCAGCGTCGCTCTTGGCGGCATGATCTGCCGCGTCGAACAGCGGCTCGCCGTTTACGATGATCTGGCCCTCGTTCGGCGTTTCGAGAAAGTTCAGACAGCGCAGGAGTGTCGTTTTGCCCGAACCGGACGAGCCGATGATGGCGAGCGCCTTGCCGCGCTCGAGCGAAAAACTGATATCCTTCAGAACCTTGGTCGAGCCAAAGTTTTTATACAGGTTCTTGACCTCAAGAATAGGCATTTCGGCGCCTCCTTACTTAAAATAGTCCATTTTCTTCTCAATCCAGCCGAACAGCAGGGTGAGAAGGCCGTTGAATACGAGGTAAAAGACCGCGGTGTAGAACAGAGGCCAGATGATGCCCTTGCTCTTGATGAACTTTTCGCCCATCCACAGCACCTCATAGACCGCGATGGTGCGCGCGAGCGCGGTATCCTTGACGAGGTTGATAAACTCGTTGCCCATCGGCGGGATGATGCGCTTGATGACCTGAAGCAGTGTGATCTTGAAGAAGATCTGTGTCTTGGTCATGCCGAGCACCTGACCGGCCTCATACTGACCGTTCGGGATGGCCTGAATGCCGCCGCGGAAAATCTCGGAGAAATAGCAGGCGTAGTTGATGACGAACGACAGCAGAGCGGCGCCGAAGCGCGGCGCCTGCATGCCCCACAGCAGCGCGGGGCCGTAAAAGATGACGATGATCTGGAGCATGAGCGGCGTGCCGCGTACCGCCCAGACGACGGTCTTGACGAGGGCGCGCAGCGGCGTGAAGCGGCTCATCGAGCCGAAGCTGATGATGAGTCCGAGCGGCAGCGCGAACACGAGCGTCAGACAGAAAAGCTGTATCGTGGTAACGAAGCCGCCCATCAGGCTTAGGGTTACGTTAGCAAACATGGTTGGTTCTTCTCTTTATCCTCTCTGAATGCAAAGGCAGAAGACGAATTGATGCCCTCTGCCTTGCGCTGATTTTTTATTTAGTTGCAGGATTACGGAGCGACGATAGCTTCCTGTACGCCGTACTTCTCTGCGAGCTTTTCAACCGTGCCGTCCTCGTAAGCGGACTTGTAGAAATCGTTGAATGCAGCGGTCAGATCGGAGTCCTTGCGGAAGCCGACAACGTAGTTTTCCGGCTCGTCGCCGTTTGCTTCGTTGAGGTCGAGCGTGTAAACGAGGTTCGGGTAGCTGGTGCCCTCGCCGATCATCGCGCCGGCCATCAGCAGGTCGATAACGCAGGCATCAGAGGTGCCGGCAGCAACTTCCATCAGGGCATCTGCCTGAGACTGTACCTCGGTAGCGGTCAGACCGAGCGCATCAGCGGCAGCAGCGCCTGCGGAACCAGCCTCAACTGCGAAGGACAGCCCCTTAACGCCGTCCAGATCCTTGGCAGCGTCCGCCTTATCGGACGGAACGACAACGACCTGTGCGTTGGTCGCATACGGGCTGGAGCAGTTCATCGAGGTCTTGACCTCGTCGGTCAGCGTCATGCCGTTCCATACAGCGTCAACGCCCTTGCCGTCAAGCTCCATGACCTTGTTGTTCCAGTTGATCTCAAGAAACTCAGCCTCAACGCCGATGCTCTCGGCAAAAGCCTTTGCCATGTCGGCGTCAAAGCCGATCCACTCGTCCGAGCCGTCTTCCTTATAATCCATCGGCGCGAAATCGGTGATGCCGACGACCAGCTTGCCCTGGCTCTTGACGTATTCCAGATCGCTGTCTGCGGAAGCGGACGTATCAGCGGCAGCGCTGCCAGAAGCGGTGTCGTCGGTCTTCGCGGTGGAGCCGCAGCCGGCGAGCATGGATACACTCAGTGCGCCTGCGGAGAGCAGCGCGAGCAGTCTCTTGGTTTTCATAGGGATATCCTCCTAAAATTCAGTGGTTAGCTTGTTTACTATTATAACACTTTACTGTGATAAATCAAGAGGGGAAATGAAAAAATTTTTTTACGGCGCAGAAAAAACGTCAGGGGAGGAGTGATGTGCATATTTTAACCGATACGGTGGCAAAACAGGACTGTTCTGGTGAAATGATGGGTATATTGTCCGGGATTGCTTGACCGAAACAGAGGAATATAGTATAATGTATGCGATTGTTAAAGAATAAACAAGGAGCGCGAAACGAAAACACGCTCCGCATCAGGAGGTCATATCAATGGATTTCGCAGCACTTTATAAAAGCAAGCTGACGACGCCCGAGGAGGCCGTCAAGGTCGTCAAGAGCGGAGACTGGGTCGATTACGGCTGGTGCACCGGCACGCCGAACGCGCTCGACAAGGCGCTCGCCGCACGCATGGACGAGCTGGAGAACGTAAACTTCCGCGGCGGCGTGCTCATGCGTCGGCCGGCGATTTTCGATGTGCCGGATGTTGCAGACAAGCTGACCTGGAACTCCTGGCATATGTCGGGCATCGAGCGCAAGGCCTGCATGGAGGGCTTCGGCTTCTACTCCGCGCTGCGCTACTCCGAGCTGCCGCGCTGGTACCGTGAGAACGTCGGCCGCATCAACGTTACCATGATCCAGGTCGCTCCGATGGATGCGCAGGGCTGGTTCAGCTTCGGTCCGCAGGCGTCCCACCTCAAGGCAGTCTGCGAGGCTTCCGATGTTGTTATCGTCGAGGTCAACAAGTATATGCCGCGCTGCCTCGGCCTGTATGAGGAAGCGATCCATGTTTCCGAGGTCGATATGATCGTCGAGAATGATGAGCCCATGCCGCAGATGGGCGGCGGCGCTGCACCGACCGCAGTCGATGAAGCGGTCGCAAAGCTGATCGTTGAGGAGATCCCGAACGGTGCGTGCCTCCAGCTGGGTATCGGCGGCATGCCGAACACCGTCGGCGCGATGATCGCAGAGTCCGACCTCAAGGATCTCGGCGTCCACACCGAGATGTACGTTGACGCTTTTGTTGACATCGCAAAGGCGGGCAAGATCAACGGCTCGAAAAAGGCCATCGACACCGGCAAGCAGGTGTTCGCGTTCGGCGCAGGCACCCAGAAGCTGTATGATTATGTGAACAACAACCCCGAGTGCATGTCCGCTCCGGTTTCCTACACCAACGATGCGCGCACCATCGCGCAGATCGACAACTTCATTTCGATCAACAACATCGTTGACGTTGACCTGTTCGGTCAGATGAATGCGGAGTCCGCAGGCATCAAGCAGATCTCCGGTGCAGGCGGCCAGCTCGACTTCGTGCTCGGCGCATACCTGTCCAAGGGCGGCAAGAGCTTCATCTGCTGCTCGTCCACCTTCAAGAAGAAGGACGGCACGCTCGAAAGCCGCATTCGCCCGACGCTTGAGACCGGTTCGGTTGTCACCGACGCCCGTCCGTGCGCACACTGGTTCGTAACCGAGTACGGCAAGGTCAACCTCAAGGGCCTGACTGCATGGCAGCGTGCGGAAGCGCTGATTTCGGTTGCGCACCCGGATTTCCGCGAACAGCTGATCAAGGACGCAGAGAAGATGCGTCTGTGGAGACGCTCCAACAAGCGATAATTCCAGAGAGATACGCAAAGAGCGCGAACATTGTGTCCGCGCTCTTTCTGTCTTTATATAATGTATGGCTCTGAGAGAAAAATATCATCGAGCAGCTTTTTGCCGCTGTCCGTCCGGAACAGACGCTCGCGCGCGGAGGCAATGCTTTCGCGCGGCAGACTGTCCTCGTCCGCGTTGACGAGAAAATCCGCCTCGAGCAGAATGCGGAAATCGGTGTTCTCGCCGGCCTGACAGCTGTGATGATGGGCGATCAGCCAGCAGATGCGTTCGATCTCGCTTTCGTCTGCGCCTGCCGCAGAGAGCAGCGGACAGGCGACCGCAGGCCCCTCCTGCTCCTGATACGGACCGGCGGACGAGCCGTGGCGGCGCTCGGCTTCATGGATACCGATGTCGTGCAGCAGCGCCGCGGCCTCGAGCATATTCTGCGTGTGTGTATCCAGCCCCTCACTCAGCCCGAGAAGGCGGCAGTAGCCGTAGACCTTGATGAAATGCTGTACACGGCGCGGGTCTCCGGCATCGTAGTGGGCGGCTGCGGCGGCAAGCGCGGAAATATTTATCATAAAAAGAGCCTCCTTTTTTGAAAAGATTATATCACCATAGCAGGGAAAACAGCAAGCAGCATACCTTTATATATTGGCGCTGCGGACAGGAGCGGCTGCCAGATATTCACTGAAATACCGCCATTTTGCAAGTCGAGAAAAGCCAGACTTCATTTTATGAGGAAAACCACCAATTCCGGACCTGTTTTTCCATGAAAAAAATGTATAATTTTAACCTGCTAAATTATTGCACTTTTCCGAGGAATATTATATACTATAAACATACTACCGCATGTATGTAAGTTATCCAACACTTTTCCTATAATATGAAAAGGCACTGCGGCAGAAATGCAAGGAGGAAAACCAAAATGGCACTTACCAATTCCTATCTGAAGAGCGTTTACGAGACTGTCGAAAAACGCAACCCGAACGAGCCTGAGTTTCAGCAGGCAGTTTATGAAGTCCTCGAGAGCCTGGAGCCGGTCGTAGAAGCTCGCCCCGAGCTGGAGAAGAACGGCATCATGGAGCGCATCGTAGAGCCGGAGCGCATGTTCATGTTCCGTGTTCCGTGGGTTGACGATGAGGGCAAGGTTCGCGTAAACCGCGGCTTCCGCGTTCAGTTCAACTCCGCGATCGGCCCCTACAAGGGCGGCCTGCGTCTGCATCCCTCTGTTAACGCTTCTGTTATCAAGTTCCTCGGCTTCGAGCAGTGCTTCAAGAACAGCCTGACCACCCTCCCGATGGGCGGCGGCAAGGGCGGCTCCGACTTCGACCCGAAGGGCAAGTCCGATGCTGAGATCATGCGTTTCTGCCAGTCCTTCATGACCGAGCTGTGCAAGCACATCGGTCAGTTCACCGACGTTCCGGCTGGTGACATCGGTGTAGGCGGCCGTGAGATCGGCTTTATGTTCGGCCAGTATAAGCGCCTGCGCAACGAGTACACCGGCGTTCTGACCGGCAAGGGCCTGTCCTACGGCGGTTCTCTGGCTCGTACCGAGGCTACCGGCTACGGCCTGTGCTACTACATGAAGGAAATGCTCGCATACAAGGGTACTTCCTTCGAGGGCAAGACCGTTGCAATCTCCGGTTCCGGCAACGTTGCGATCTATGCCTGCCAGAAGGCTACCCAGCTGGGCGCCAAGGTCGTTACCATGTCCGACTCCAACGGCTTCATCTACGATCCGAACGGCATCAACCTCGATGTTGTCAAGGACATCAAGGAAGTAAAGCGCGGCCGCATCAAGGAGTACGCTGAGCGCGTACCGGGCAGCGTTTACACCGAGGGCCAGCGTCCGTGGGGCACCAAGTGCGACATCGCTCTGCCGTGTGCAACCCAGAACGAGCTGAACGAGGAGAACGCGAAGGCTCTGATCGCCAACGGCTGCAAGTTTGTAGCTGAGGGCGCCAACATGCCGTCTACTCCGGAGGCTGTTGCAGCATTCCAGGCAGCCGGCGTATTCTTCGGCCCGGCAAAGGCTGCTAACGCAGGCGGCGTAGCTACCTCTGGTCTGGAAATGAGCCAGAACTCCCTGCGTCTGAGCTGGACCTTCGAGGAGGTTGACCAGCGTCTGCACGACATCATGGTCAACATCTTCCACACCTGCATCACCGCAGCTGAGAAGTACGGCCACAAGGACAACCTGGTTATGGGCGCTAACATCGGCGGCTTCGAGAAGATCGCTGACGCTATGCTCGCACAGGGCGTTTGCTAAGACTTTCGTCTTCGATTTGAAGGGTCAAGGCCCTTCGGATCAAGGGCTATTGCACAGAGACCCTCCGAGAACTTTCCGGTTCTCGGGGGGTCTCTGTGCTTGTAAAAAGTCAGGCGGATGTCCTGACTTTTTGGTCGCGCCTTTGTCGTTCCATTGAATGTCGCTGCGCTCCGTTTTTGCATTACAGCCGATTTTGTGAATATTCTGTGAAGTCGGTTGACATTGAGAATGAGTGATGTATAATATGTTAGCAGACTAACAGTAAGGAGGCTAACAATGTATCGCTGTGACCATAACGAATGCTGCGGCCACTCGAATGACCGCGTCGGGGCGGAAATCGGTATGCTGCACAACCTGCTTCGGCGTCAGATGGCGTGCATGACAGAAAAAAGTGCCAATTCGGCCAATGTGACCGGCATGCAGGCGATGATCGTGCATCATCTGATCCTGCGCGAGAAGGAAGGCGATCTGTTTCAGAAGGATATCGAGAGCGCGTTCCAGATGCGCCGCTCGACCGCCACGGGAATTTTGCAGCTCATGGAGCAGCACGGTATCCTGCGCCGCGAGCCGGTCGCGCATGACGGACGGCTCAAGCGTCTGGTGCTGACCGACCGTGCGCGCGCGATGGACGAACGGATCACCGAGCGCATGGTGCAGATGGAGCAGATACTGCGCCGGGGCATCACAGAGGAGGAGCTGAACAACTGGTTTGCCGTCAGCGAGAAAATCCGCTCCAATCTGGAGCAGTACCAAGGAAATTTGTGCAGGGAGGGACAGAAAAAATGGTAAAACAGCTGCTGAAAAGCGTGCGTGAGTTCAAAAAGGATGCGCTTCTCACGCCGTTTTTCGTTGTGCTCGAGGTCGTCATGGAGGTGCTCATTCCATTTGTCATGGCGGAGCTCATCGACAAGGGCATCGACGCACAGAACATGAGCGCCATCGGGAAATACGGCTTTATCCTCGTGGCGTGTGCGATGCTCGCGCTCGTATTCGGCGCGGCGGCCGGCACCTATGCTGCGCGCGCTTCGACCGGTTTTGCGCGCAATCTCAGACACGATATGTACTATGCGGTGCAGGACTTTTCGTTCTCCAACATCGATAAGTTCTCCACCGGCTCTATCGTTACCCGTCTGACGACGGATGTCACGAACGTGCAGAACGCATTTCAGATGTGCACGCGCATCGCAGTGCGATGCCCGGTCATGCTGATCTTTGCTTTCGTCATGGCCGCAAAGATCAACAGAAACATGGCGCTCATCTTTGTTGCCGTGCTGCCGGTTCTTGCGATCGGTCTGGGCATTCTTATGAAGATGGTCGGCCCGGTATTCGAGCGTGTGTTCAAGATTTATGACCGTCTGAACACGGTCGTACAGGAAAACGTGCACGGTATCCGCGTGGTCAAGGCATATGTCCGCGAGGATCACGAGGCCGAGAAGTTTGAGAACGTCTCCGAGCTGCTGTACCGCACGTTTTCCAAGGCGCAGAAGACCCTCGCGTGCAATATGCCGCTCATGCAGTTCTGTATGTATGCGTGCATGCTGCTCATCTCGTGGTTCGGCGCGCGTCTGATCGTGAGCGGTTCGATGACGACCGGCGAGCTGACCAGCATGTTCTCCTATATCATGCAGATCCTGATGAGTCTGATGATGGTCGCGATGGTTTTCGTCATGATCACGATGGCGAAGGCGAGCGCAGAACGAGTTGCGGAGCTCTTGAGCGAAAAGCCTGATCTGCACAACCCGGCGCAACCGGTCTGTGAGGTCAAGGACGGCTCGATCGACTTTGATGCGGTCGATTTCAGCTACAAGGGCGACGAGCACAAGCTCGCGCTGCGAGATGTAAATCTGCATATCCGTTCCGGCCAGACCATCGGTATCCTTGGCGGCACCGGCTCGGCAAAGTCTACGCTGGTGCAGCTCATTCCGCGCCTGTACGATGTAACGCGCGGCTCGGTCAAGGTCGGCGGTGTGGATGTCCGCGACTACGACATCGAGACACTGCGCGACGAGGTCGCAATGGTCCTCCAGAAGAACGTCCTCTTCTCGGGCACGATCAAGGAAAATCTGCGCTGGGGCAATGAAAACGCCTCGGATGACGAGCTTGTGCGTGTATGCAGACTTGCTCAGGCGGACGAATTCATCCAGCAGATGCCGGATCAATACGACACACACATCGAGCAGGGCGGCAGCAACGTTTCGGGCGGCCAGAAGCAGCGTCTGTGCATCGCGCGCGCACTGCTGAAAAAGCCGAAGATCCTCATCCTCGATGACTCGACGAGCGCGGTCGATACCAAGACCGATGCGCTCATCCGAAGGGCATTCGCAGAGGAGATCCCGAACACCACCAAGATCATCATCGCGCAGCGCGTTTCCTCCGTGCAGGAGGCCGACCAGATCGTTATCCTTGACGGCGGCGCGGTGCAGGCGATCGGCACGCACGACGAGCTGCTCGCAGAAAATCAAATTTATCAGGAAATCTACAACCAGCAGAACAGAAAGGGCGGTGAGGAATAATGGCAGGACCTCAGATGCGCGGTCCCGGCGGCCGCAGGCCAATGGGCGGAAAACGCAGCAAAAATCCGAAAAAAACGCTGAACCGTCTGATGAAATATATCGGCAAGGGCTACAGCATTCAGTTCGGCGTGGTTCTGATCTGCATTGCGCTGTCGGCAGTCGCGAATGTTGCCGGTTCGATGTTCCTCAAGAGCCTGATCGACGATTATGTCGCGCCGCTGCTCCTGCAGGCGTCTCCCGTGTTCACGCAGCTTATCCATGCGCTGATGGGCATGGCGGTCATCTATTTCATTGGCATCGGTACGACCTTCCTTTATAACTGGCTGATGGTCGGTATTTCGCAGGGCGTACTCAAGCGCGTGCGCGACGATATGTTCGAGCACATGCAGACGCTGCCGATCCGTTATTTTGATACGCATACGCATGGCGACCTCATGAGCCACTTCACGAACGATACCGATACGCTCCAGCAGATGCTCAGTCAGTCGGTGCCGCAGATGTTCTCGTCCGCCATGACCATTATTTCCGTATTTATCGGCATGCTCGTCACGAACGTCTGGCTGACTCTGTTCGTGCTGCTCGGCATCGCGGTCATGCTCGTCGTGGTCAGGAGCATCGGCGGCAGGTCCGCGCGCTTCTTCCTTGCACAGCAGACCTCTCTCGGCAAGGTCAACGGCTATATCGAGGAGATGATAAACGGTCAGAAGGTCATCAAGGTGTTCTGCCACGAGGACAAGTGCAGGGAGCAGTTCGACACGCTGAATGATGAGCTGCGTCAGGCGGCCTGCAATGCAAACACCTTTGCGAACATCCTGATGCCGATCATGGGCAACATCGGTAATCTGCTGTATGTTCTGGTCGCGGTAGTCGGCGGCGCACTCGCACTGTCCGGTGTTGTCGGCGACAGCATCACCATCGGCGTGATCGCATCCTTCCTCCAGCTGACCAAATCGTTTACCATGCCGGTGACACAGATTTCGCAGCAGTTCAATTCGATCATCATGGCGCTCGCAGGCGCGGAGCGTATCTTTGAGCTGATGGACGAGGAACCGGAGGTCGACAACGGCTATGTAACGCTCGTCAATGCACGCTACGACCACGAAGGCAGCCTCGTCGAGACGACGGATAAAACCGGTATCTGGGCGTGGAAGCATCCGCATGAGGATGGTACGACGACCTACACGCAGCTGCGCGGCGATGTGCGCTTTTACGATGTGGACTTCGGCTATAATCCGGATAAGATCGTTCTGCACGATGTGACGCTGTACGCCGAGCCGGGGCAGAAGGTAGCCTTTGTCGGCGCGACCGGCGCGGGCAAGACCACAATCACCAACCTCATCAACCGCTTCTATGACATAGCAGACGGTAAAATCCGCTATGACGGCATCAATATCAACAAGATCAAAAAGTCCGATCTCCGTCGTTCGCTGGGCATCGTGCTTCAGGACACCAATCTGTTTACCGGCACGATCCGGGATAATATCCGCTACGGCAATCTTGATGCGACGGATGAGGAGATCGTCGCAGCGGCGCAGCTTGCCGGTGCGGACGATTTCATCCGCCGCCTGCCGGACGGCTATGATACACTCATCGGCGGTGACGGCGGCAGCCTGTCCCAGGGTCAGCGTCAGCTGCTCTCGATCGCCCGTGCTGCGGTCGCAGATCCTCCGGTCATGATCCTCGATGAGGCGACCAGCTCGATCGACACCCGTACCGAGGCGATTGTTCAGGCCGGCATGGATGGTCTGATGCACGGCAGAACGGTGTTCGTTATCGCGCATCGCCTGTCCACCGTGCAGAACGCAGATGTTATCATGGTGCTCGAGCTCGGCCATATCATCGAGCGCGGCAATCACGAGCAGCTTATCGAAGAGCACGGCAAATACTATCAGCTTTATACCGGTGCGTTTGAACTGGAATAACGTAAAACACCCTCCGAACATCTTTTTAGATGACGGAGGGTGTCTTTTTACAGCGGCACACAGAGCAGCCGCACGAGTGCGCAGAGCGCAAGTCCGAAGCAGGTCGGGAGCGCGATGGCGGCAAGCGTATATCGCACCGAGCGGGTCTCCCTGAAAACTGTAAGGCAGGTCGTCGAGCACGGCCAGTGGCAGATGGTGAACAGGAGTGTGCAAAGTGCGGTGCAGGCGGTCCAGCCGTTTGCAAGCAGAAGGGCGCGAAAAGAGAGCAGGTCGGAGACATCGGCAAGTGTGCCCCCGGAGAGATAACCGAGGACGATGAGCGGCATGACGAGCTCGTTTGCCGGGAAGCCGAGCAGAAAGGCCGCCAGAATGACTCCGTCCAGACCGAAGAAGCGCCCAAACGGATCGAGAAAGGCGGTCATGCTGCCGTACAGGGAGCTGCCGCTGACCGTGATGTTTGCGAGCAGCCAGATGAGCGCACCGGCAGGCGCCGCAACAATCATCGCGCGGCCGAGCACGAACACCGTGCGGTCGAGCACGCTGCGCACGATCACCCTGCCCGGCTGCGGCGCGCGGTAGGGCGGAAGCTCCAGCACGAACGAGGAGGGCAGACCGCGCAGAAAGAAGGCTGAGAGCAGCCGGGAGGCTGCAAGCGTAAGCAGGACGCTCCCGGCGATCACGCCGGTCAGCAGCAGTGCGCCGCCGGCTGATCCGGCATCGAAGAATACTGCGCACAGGAAAATCAGCAGGGGAAAGCGCCCGTTGCACGGTGCAAAGCTGTTGGTGAGGATGGCGATCAGACGCTCACGGGGTGAGTCGATGATGCGGCAGCCGGTTACGCCGCAGGCGTTGCAGCCGAACCCCATGCACATGCTTACGTGTGTTTTGTGCGCCAAAATAGAGATAGAGACCGGTCTCGCAATTTGATTTTGTCGAGAAAACTCGAACAGCACGGGATAAGTATCGAAAAACATGTTTTTGGGAACAAATTAAACGAGAGATACCGGGAGCGTAAAACAAAACACCGCATAATACAGCCTGAATGCTGTTGCTGCGGTGTTTTCAGTCTGCGGCAGAAGATCAGAACTCTACATGTGTTTCAGACGGGCTGCTCCAGTATTTCTGCCATTTGCTCCTGACGCCGGCGCCGGCCTGACGGGAAATGGAAATCTGCCGTCCGTCGAGCAGATACAGGCAGTTTTTTTCAAGACAGCGCACATATCGCAGATTGACGACCGAGGAAACGCTGCACTGCACGAACTGTTCGTGCGCGAGCAGGGTGGCGACCTCGGTTTTGAAGGAACTGCGGATCGTCGGTGTCTGGAGCACGCTGCCGTCTGCAAGCGTGTAGAGAATGGTACGGCTGTTCAGCTCGGCCGAGATGAGTTCATCAAACGATACCATGCGGACAGACGAGCCGACATGAATGGCGAACATACGCGCCTGCGGCCTGCGCGGAGAAAGATGAGTATTATCCAGAATTTCGAACAGCTTTTTGCGGTCGATCGGCTTCAGAAGATAGGAATAGGCATGCACATCGTAGGCGGACAGCGCAAAATCCGGACTTGCCGAGAGATATACGATGCGTCCCTGGTCGCCGCGTGCGCGCAGCTCGAGGCCGGTCTGAATGCCGTCGGGCTCCGGCATCACGACGTCTAGGATGAACAGATCGAAGCAAAAATCCTTGTGTTTGTCCAGAAAAGAGAGCAGAGCAGTACCGCTGCTGAAGCAATGCAGGCGGCAGAGACGGTCGGGGTGCTGCCGTTCGTATTCCTGAATAGCGAGCTGTGCGAGTTGAAGGGATAGGCTGTTATCATCACACAGGGCAATTTGCAGACTGGTCATACTTATCATACTTCCTTACTTGTGCTGTTTCCGGCTCAGAGAGTCTCTATTTATAGTATAGCATATTTTTGACAGAGTAGTGTCATTTTTTTCTGCTCCTGTGTCCAGTTTACAGAAAACATGGGGATTTCGACAGCTGAGGGGGTACACTCGCGGCGTGTTTCATGTCATATTTGCCGGGATTTCCGCTATGATGTGGTGAGGGAGGGATGACTGTGACGCAGAGGGAACGAAAGCTGCTGCTTGAAGCGCTCGAGTGCATTATCCTTGAGCGGTACAGGGAGGAAATATGACGGCGGAGGCAGGCTGCCGCGCGGCGCTGTATCTTCGTCTCAGCCGCGATGATACCGGCCGTGCCGGAGAGAGCGAGAGCATCGCCAATCAGCGCAGGCTGCTGCACGACTACGCCCTGAGGCAGGGCTGGCCGGTCGTGGCGGAATATGCAGATGACGGTGTTTCCGGGACGACCTTCGACAGGCCGCAGTTCCAGAAAATGCTGTGCGAAATCCCGCAGCGCGGCATCAATCTCATTCTCATCAAGGATCTGTCCCGTCTGGGGCGGGATTATCTGGAAACCGGACGCTATCTGGAACGCTATTTCCCGGAGCACGGTGTGCGCGTCGTTGCGGTGGGAGACGCGGTCGACACGGCGCACGAGGATATTTTCCTTCCGATGCGCAACTACATCAATGAGCTGTATGCCCGGGACACGAGCGGGAAAATCCGAGCAGCCTTACAGACGAAAATGAAGGACGGCCGCTTCATCGGTCATTATGCACCTTACGGCTACCGCCGCGACCCGCAGGAGCGCGGCAGGCTTGTGCCGGACCAAGCGGCAGCAGCAGTGGTGCGTCAGCTGTTTGCAGGGGCGGCCGGAGGCGCTGCTCCGTCGGTGCTTGCGGCGCGGCTGAATGCTCAGGGAGAAGCGCCGCCCTCGGTCTATCGCGGCAGTGCGCCGCGCGGCGAATGGACGGCCGGGACGGTGCGGCGTATCCTGCAAAACGAGGTGTACCTCGGCACGCTCATTCAGGGAAAAACACGAAAACCGTCCTTCAAATCGGGAAAAGTCCGTCGGACAGCACCGGAGGAGCAGTTTGTCGTACCGCATTGCCACGAGGCGCTCGTTTCGCAGGCGGTTTTTGAGCAGGTGCAGCAGCAGAGCCGCTCACGGCGCATTTCGCGCTCCGCTGGCTTCGTCAATGTGTTTACAGGCATCGCGTTCTGCGCGGACTGCGGACGGGCAATGAGCACGGTCGGCACGAGGCGGAAGGGAAGCCGCGCCGATCTTGCCTGCGGCGGCTACAAGCAGCACGGACGCCGCACCTGCACTCGGCACGGAACAAATTATGAAGCGCTCGAAGCGGCGGTTCTGGATGTGCTGCACAGGCATCTTGCGTTGACGGAACGCGAGAAATCCGAGCTCCGCAAGCGACTGATGCACAGCCTTTGCTCTCCGGAACGGGAGGACGCGCACGGCCTGCGGCGCAGTCTTTCACGCACGGAGGATACAATTGCGGCGCTCTACCTGGACCGTGCGACAGGCAGACTTGCGGAGGACAGCTTTTATGCCGCGCTGCATCGTCTGGAAGAACAGGCGGCTGCGCTGCGCCGGCGTCTGGATATGAGAGAAACGGAGCTGCCCGATGCAGCGCGTCTGGAGAGCGTGATCGATGAATGCTGCTGTCCGGAGCGGCTTACACGAGAGCTTGTCCGCGCTTTTGTGCGGCGCATAGAGGTCGAGGAGGGAACGGGGCGGGGAGCCGCCCGACGGCAGAATATTCGCATTTCCCTGCATTTCGAACAGAATGAGATTGCGAAAACGATTGCATATGAATAATTTCGGGTGAATACAGCTTGACAAATCAAAATGCAGAGGATTATTATTTACATAGAACTCTCCCGGAACCGACAGGGGAGAGCGCCTTTAGAAAGAGAGAAGGAGGCGTATCTCTGTTGCAGACAGATGCACAAAGACGCAAATATATTCAGATGACCGAGTCTCCGGTCGAGCCGCTGATCTGTAAAATGGCCGTCCCGACCATCATCAGCATGCTGATCACATCTATTTACAACATGGCCGACACTTTTTTTGTCGGGCGGCTCGGTACGAGCGCGACCGGCGCGGTCGGTGTCGTGTTTCCGCTCATGGCGCTTATCCAGGCGGTCGGCTTTTTCTTCGGACAGGGCTCGGGCAACTATATTTCCCGTCAGCTCGGCGCGCAGCACCGCGAGGAGGCCGAACGCATGGCGTCGACCGGCTTTTTCTCCGCACTCGGTGCCGGCTGCATCATTATGGCTCTGGGACTGCTGCTGCGGCATCCGCTCGCACATCTCCTCGGCGCAACGGACACTATTCTGCCCTATGCGCTCGACTATATGTGCATTATTCTGATCGGCGCACCGTATATGACCGCGTCGCTCGTGCTCAACAATCAGCTTCGCCTGCAGGGCAATGCGGTATATGCGATGATCGGGCTGGTCTCCGGCGGCGTGCTGAACATGGCTCTCGATCCGCTGTTCATCTTCGGACTTCATATGGGGATCCGCGGTGCGGCACTCGCGACCATTCTCAGCCAGCTCGTCGGCTTCTGCCTGCTCCTGTGCGGAGTTCGCCTGTCGGGCGGCATCCGTATCCGGCTGCGTCTGTTCTCGCCGTCAGCGGCGCGCTATGCTGATCTGTCGCGCGGCGGAATTCCGAGCCTGTGCCGGCAGGGCCTTGCATCGGTTGCCGTGACCTGCCTGAACACAGCGGCGCGGCCCTATGGCGATGCGGCGATCGCGGCGATGAGCATCGTCTCGCGCGTCAGCCAGTTCGCAGGCTCCGCGATGATCGGCTTCGGACAGGGTTTTCAGCCGGTCTGCGGGTTCAATTTCGGCGCGCATAAGTACGACCGCGTGACGCGGGGCTTTCACTTCTGCGTCAGATCCTCCTCGCTGATCCTGCTGGCGCTCGCAGTGCTCGGCTTTGCTTTTGCACCGCAGATCATTGCGGTATTCCGGGGCGACGATGCCGAGGTTATCCGCATCGGTGCGCTGACGTTGCGGTTGCAGTGCATCTCGTTCCCGATCACCGGATTTGTCGTTATGAGCAATATGCTGCTTCAGAACATTGCCATGACGATGCGGGCAAGCATCGTTGCGGCGGCGCGGCAGGGATTGTTCTTCGTCCCGTTCGCGCTCATTCTGCCGCATTTCTTCGGTCTGACGGGCGTGCAGCTGTGTCAGGCGGCGAGCGACCTGTGCGCGTTCATCCTGTCGATATGCGTAACGGTTCCGGTCGTGCAGCGGCTCTCAGAAGGAAAAAATCCGCACGATGCCATATAAACAGCAAAAGAGCATGGAATTTTTTCCATGCTCTTTTGCTATGTATTTTTATACGAACAGCGTACCGAAGCCGTGAACGACAAAGGCGGCGAGCCATGCGATCACGCACTGTGCGATGACAACGAAAACCGCCCATTTGCCGCCAAGCTCGCGTTTGATCGAGGCGATCGCTGCGACGCAGGGTGTATACAGCAGGCAGAAAACCAGCAGGCTGGCTGCTGCGAGCGGCGTGAGGCAGGCGAGAATGTCAGAAGTCGAGCCGAACAGTACGGTCAGCGTGGAAACGACGCTCTCCTTGGCCATAAAGCCGGAGATGAGCGCGGTCGAAATGCGCCAGTCTCCGAAGCCCATCGGGCGGAAAACCGGTGCGATCACGCCTGCGATCATCGCGAGAATGCTCTGCGAGGAATCGGATACGATGGCAAAGCGCAGATCAAAGGTCTGAAGGAACCAGATGATGAGCGTTGCCAGAAAAATGACGGTAAACGCGCGCTGCAGGAAATCCTTCGCCTTGTCCCAGAGCAGCTGGCAGACGTTCTTCGCGCCCGGCAGACGGTAATTCGGCAGCTCCATGACAAAAGGAACCGCCTCGCCGCGGAACATCGTGCCGCGCAGGAGCAGCGCCATCAGCAGTCCCATGAGGATGCCGCCGAAGTAGAGCGCGGTCATGACGAGCGCACTGTATTTCGGGAAAAATGCGGCGGAGAAAAAGGCATAGATCGGCAGCTTGGCCGAGCAGCTCATGAACGGCGTGAGCAGGATGGTCATCTTGCGGTCACGTTCCGAGGTCAGTGTGCGGCTCGCCATGACGCCCGGAACCGTACAGCCGAAGCCGATGAGCATCGGTACGATGCTGCGTCCGGAAAGACCGATCTTGCGCAGCAGCTTGTCCATGACGAAAGCCACACGCGCCATGTAGCCGCTGTCCTCGAGCAGCGAGAGAAAGAAGAACAGCGTCACGATGATCGGCAGGAACTGGAGCACACTGCCTACGCCGCCCCATATACCGTCCATGACGAGCGAACGCAGCACATAGGGAGCGTTCCACGCGGTGAGCGCACTGTCCACAACGCCGCCGAGGGCGTTGATGCCCATGCTGAGCAGCGCGGACAGCAGCTTGCCGATCACACCGAAGGTGAGGAAGAACACGAGACCCATGATGCCGACGAAGCAGGGAATGGCGGTGTGCCTGCCGGTGAGCACCTTGTCAATGCGGACGCTGCGCAGGTGTTCGCGGCTCTCGTGCGGGCGGACAACGGTCTCATCGCATACCTTATCGATGAAGTCGAAGCGCATATGCGCGATAGCAGCGGCGCGGTCGAGGCCGCGCTCGGTCTCCATCTGCCTGACGATATGCTCGAGCGTTTCCTTCTCGTTCTCGTCAAGGTCGAGCTTTTCCAAAATCAGCGGATCACCCTCAGCGAGCTTTGCCGCCGCAAAACGGACAGGGAGACTTGCGCGCACAGCGTGATCCTCGATCAGGTGCATGATGGCGTGCAGGCAGCGGTGCACCGCGCCGCCGTCGTCGTTTGCATCGCAGTAGTCCATTTCGACCGGCTTTTCCTGATATTTCGCGACATGGAGCGCGTGTTCGATCAGCTCGTCGATGCCCTCATTCTTCGCCGCTGAGATCGGGATGACCGGAATGCCGAGCATTTCCTCCATGCGGTTGACCATAATGGAGCCGCCGTTTTCGCGTACCTCATCCATCATATTGAGTGCGAGCACCATCGGGATGTCTAGCTCCATCAGCTGCATGGTAAGGTACAGGTTGCGCTCGATATTGGTCGCGTCAACAATATTGATGATGCCGCGCGGATGCTCATCGAGCAGAAAGCTGCGCGTTACAAGCTCTTCGCTGGAATACGGCGACATGGAATAGATGCCGGGCAGGTCGGTGACGAGCGTACCGGATTTGCCGCGGATGCCGCCGTCCTTGCGGTCGACGGTGACGCCGGGGAAATTGCCGACGTGCTGGTTGGAGCCGGTCAGCTGATTGAACAGCGTAGTCTTGCCGCAGTTCTGATTGCCGGCGAGGGCAAAGGTCAGTGCAGTGCCTTCGGGCAGGGGATTTTCGGTCTGTTTTTCGTGGAAGCGGCCGCCCTCGCCCAGACCGGGATGCGGCACGGGCGCGCGCCGTTCAGGCGGCGTCAGCGGAACCGCGTCGCGGACGTTTTCGATCTCGATCTTTTCTGCGTCCGCCAGGCGCAGCGTGAGCTCGTAGCTGTGGATGCGCAGCTCCATCGGGTCGCCCATCGGAGCGAACTTGACCATCGTCACATCGCCGTGGGGAATAAGACCCATATCAAGAAAATGCTGCCGCAGTGCGCCTTCGCCGCCAACCGAGCGGATGGTTGCAGTCTTGCCGATGGGCAGGTCTTTGAGTGTCATACAGGTTACCTCTTTTTGTCATATCCGGGAATGCAGCGGCGCACATGCACCGCTGTCGAAAACAGTATAGCATTATCCCAAACGGACAGCAAGGAACAAAACGGAAAAAGACAGAAAAAATGTAAAAGGACATAAAAACCGCTCCATCCCGATGCAGGGAGGAGCGGTAAGGCTCAGTTGTTTTCCGCAGGGGCAGAGAAACGCGCGAGCAAACGGCTGAACAGCAGACAGAAAACGAGTGCGAACAGCACGCCGAATACGTTCTGAAGCAGACGCAGACCAAGCGCAGCCTTGAGTCCGTAGGCTTCTGCTGCGATGGCGAGCGCACCGAAGGTGTTGAACACAGCCTGCCAGCCGTATTTTGCGGACAGACCGACACCGATACCGCCGATCACGCCGATAAAGGCGTAAATGGAGGGCGGCAGCAGAAAATACAGGATGACGAAGCACAGCACGCCGGCAATATTGCCGAGCACACGGCGGCGCACCCGGTAGTGCATATCCTCGGCGGCCGGAAGGATGACCGACATGGCGGCGATGCCCGCCCACATGGCGCGGGGCAGACCGGCCAGCTCGGCGAGCAGTACGACGAGCGGCACGCAGAAAATCTGGCAGAGCTGCCAGCGCGAGCGCGGATGATGCAGGGAGAACGCGACGGGAATATCGCGGATGCGCAGCGGAATGCTGCGGCTGCGGTGCTTGCAGAGGAATACGGTGCAGACGAGCAGCGCACCGAAGGCGATGCCCGCCAGACGGAGCGTGAAATCGCGGCCGCTCACATCGTAGCCATAGAGCAGCAGATAGCCGAGTACGAGCGTGGACTGGTTGAACATGCGCGGCTCATGGCAGCCGAACAGGATCAGGAAGGCGATAGACGCGAGATTGATGAAAAAGCCGGGAAGCGGACCTGCGAGATGTGCGAGATGAGGCGCTGCCGCGGAGAGTACGAGGAATGATGCAAGCAGGGCGGTGGACTGCCCGATATGCAGGCAGAGATCGGCCGCGCGGAACACGAGCAGATACAGAAGCACGACAACGCCCACGATGCTGTTCGCACTGCCGAAGGCCATGCTGTAAAGCGTGACAAAGCAGAAGCAGAAGCTGACGGTAAGCGCGATCTTGAAAAGGTAGATGAGCGTGTGCAGCAGCCGGTCGTGCGGCGTTTCGCAGGCACGGATAAGGTTCTTTGAACCCGCCTGACCAAGCTGTAATTCCTGATAAAACGTCATGAAACGAAGTCCTTTCTAAAAAAGCTGTAATGAACAGTATACGACGAATGACGGCAGATTGCAATAAAAAAATGCGCAGGACGCGAAAAAAGTTCGGAGCCTTCGGACACAGCCTGTGAAAATGCAGATGATACACCTTACAAACACGCGGAAAACATGATATGATAAGGGAAAACGGTAAAAGGAGACGAGCATGGAATATCTTGCTTTGAATAACGGGGTGCGCATGCCGCTTGTCGGCTTCGGCACATGGACGCTGCGCGGTGAAACGGGAAAGCGCTGCATTCTGGACGCACTTGAAACAGGGTATCGTCTGCTCGATACCGCGCAGATGTATGAAAATGAGAATATTGTCGGCGCAGCGGTGCGCGAAAGCGGCCTGGCACGGCATGAGATCTTTCTGACGACCAAGCTGTTCGAGCCTTCGGCGAGCTATGAAAATGCGAAGCACGATATCGAAAAGTCGCTGTCAGCGCTCGGGACCGATTATATCGACCTACTGCTCATTCACGAGCCGTATGATACGTCGCTTGAAATGTACCGTGCGCTCTGTGAGGCGTATCGCGCGGGAACGGTGCGCGCAGTCGGCATTTCCAACTTCAACGCGCGGGAGTACCGCGCATTCTGCCGCTCGTGCGGTATCATTCCGGCGGTCAATCAGGTCGAAGCGCACGTTTACTATCCGCGTGAACCGCTGCGGCGCGCGCTCGTCGAGAACGGCACTGTCATGCAGGCATGGTCGCCGTTCACCGAAGGGAAACGCCGTATTTTTGAGGAGCCGGTGCTGAGGGAAATCGGGGCGCAGCACGGTAAAACAGCCGCGCAGACTGCACTGCGGTTTCTCGTGCAGCGCGGCATCGGCGTCATTCCGAAAACCATGCATCGCGAGCGTATGCAGGAAAATCTCAGCGTGTTTGATTTTGAGCTGTCAGATGAGGAGATAGAGCGGATCGGCACGCTTGCCGATGGACAATCCCTGTTCGGCTGGGACGAGGATTGAAAATTATCCTGCGAGAAAAAGCAGCCGCCCATGGGTCGCCTTGGCAGCACAACCGACACACTGATGGCCTCGCAGTTCAGCGCCGTGCCTGCTTTGCCGCACTTGCAGTCCGCACGATAGATACCAATTCTGCCATAAGAAAACCCCTCCTTCGGCTCGCTCGCAGCGTATCCGAAGGAGGGGTTGGTCATCTGTGGGGCGGCATTTGCTTTAAAGGAGTTCCTTTTTACAGTTTTTTATCCCTGCGCACCCAGCAGGGATTTCTTGGCCGCGTTGACGATGGCATCTACGCTCATTTTTGTAATGTCGTTTCGAACGATGATAAGGGGCATGATACTCGCCTCTGGTAATTTTATAAGCAGGTCGGTATAAATATACTGGACAGCTATCGGCGAGAGTGCTATAATGAAGGCAATCGCTTTTGACTGATAAAAAGGAAAAGCGCGCATGTCGGCGCAGCCGGCACCACAGGGGAAGAAGGGAAACAGCTTTGAAAATTATTGTTTGTATGAAACAGGTCCCTGCGGGCACAAAGGTCGATATTGATCCGGAAACCGGCGCGATGAAGCGCCTTTCGGGCGATACCCGCACCAATCCGTATGATCTGTTTGCACTGGAGACGGCGCTTCAGCTTCGCGAAAAACTGGGCGGCACGGTCACTGTGCTGACCATGGGCCCTCCGCAGACGGAGGAAATGATGCGCGACGCCTACACGATGGGAGCGGACGACGCGGTCATTCTGTCCGACCGCAAGTTTGCCGGAGCGGACGTTCTCGCGACTTCGTATGCACTCGCGCAGGGCATCACCGTGCTGGGCGGAGCGGATCTTATCATCTGCGGCCGGCAGACCACGGACGGCGACACCGCGCAGGTCGGCCCGGCGATCGCAGAGCATCTGACGCTGCCGCACGCAGCATGGGTCGCGGAGATCACCGGCGCGGACGAGAGCGCCATCCGTGTCCGTCAGGACCTTGTCAGCGTATCCCAGGAGTCGGAAATTCCGTACCCGTGCCTGATCACGGTCGACAAGGATATGTGTGTGCCGCGTCTGCCGTCCTACCTGCTCAAAAAGGAAACGGCGGCGCGTCCGGTGCGTGTGCTGACGTTTGAGGATCTGCCCGATCAAGATCTCAGCCGCTATGGCCTCATCGGCTCGCCGACGGCTGTCGTTCGCATGTTCGCGCCCCCCGAGCGCGAAAAGCAGGTTTATCTCGAGGGCGATGCGGCCGGAAAGACCGACGGCCTGTTCGCTATTCTGACCGGGAAAAAGATCATTTGAGGGGGCGCAGCATGGATTTTCTGAAGTTTGACGCTGCAAAGTGCACGCTTTGCGGCAAATGTATTGATAAATGTCCGTTCGGTGCGCTCAGCATCGAGGCGAAGGGGATTGCTGTGGGCGATGCCTGCCGCATGTGCGGCATGTGCGTGCGCAGCTGTCCGGAAGGCGCGATCCGCTTCGAGCAGCGCGCAAACACAGTGGACAAGAGCAAATGGAGCGATTTTCTGGTTTACGTCGAGCAGGAGCGCGGCGATATTCATCCGGTTGCATTCGAGCTGATCGGTGAGGCGCGAAAAATGGCGCGCAAGGTCGGTTACAAGGTGAACTGCGTGCTCGTCGGCGGCGAGGGCACGGCGGAGAACGCCAAAAAGCTGCTGCCGTACGGCGTGGACACGGTCTATGTCTATGAGCATCCGGGCTTTGAGGGCTTTCGTGCGGACTGCTGCGCGGATGCGGTCGCGGACTGCATTGCGGCAACAAAGCCAAGTTCGGTGCTCATCGGCGCAACAGCGCTCGGCCGCTCACTCGCGCCGCGTTTGTCCACCCGGTTCCATACCGGTCTGACTGCGGACTGTACGACACTCGACATCGAGCCGAGTACGGATATGGTTCAGATCCGCCCGGCGTTCGGCGGCAACATCATGGCGCAGATCGCCATCCGCCGCTCGCGCCCGCAGTTCGCGACCGTGCGCTACCGCGTCATGGACCGCGCAGAGCGCGTGCAGAATCCGACCGGCAGTGTGGTAAAGTGCACCGTGACCGATGACATGGCGCGCTCGCGCATCCGCATCCTGTCCTCTGAGGTCATAGAAAAGCAGAAGACCATCGACGAGGAGGATATTCTGGTCGTGGCGGGACGCGGCGTGCGCAGTGAAAAGGATGTTGCGATGTGCCGCCGTCTGGCGGAGGCGCTCGGCGGTCAGCTCGCGTTTACCCGCCCGATGGTCGAGAACGGCTACGGCGACCAGATGCACCAGATCGGCCTGTCCGGCCGCACGGTGCGCCCGCGGCTTATCATCACCTGCGGCGTTTCGGGCGCCATTCAGTTCACCTCCTGCATGAAGGACGCAGAATGCATCGTCGCCATCAACAGCGACCCGGAAGCGCAGATATTCAAGACTGCGCATTACTGTATCGTGGACGATCTGTATCAGGTCGTACCGCGTCTGACCGCGCTCGTGCAGAACAGAAAGGAGGACTGAGCCGTGCCGTATCCCTATAAGAAAATGACCGAGGAGGATTTTGCGTACATCCGCTCTGTCACCTCGGAGGACCGCGTGTGGGTCGGCGATGAGATCGCTCGCGAGTTTTACCGCGACGAAATGCCGGAATACGGCGTTTTCCCGCCCGAGCTTTATGTTGAGATCGAAAACCGCGACGAGGTTTCCGCCATCATGAAGTACGCCTATGAGAACAACATCCCTGTGGTATGCCGCGGCGCGGGCACCGGCCTTGCCGGCGGCGCGACCTGCAAATACGGCGGCATCATGCTCTCTGTCATGCGCATGAACCGTATTTTTCCGGTCGATCACAAAAACCAGACCATCACCTGCGAGCCGGGCGCGCTGCTGCTCGATGTACAGGCGGCTGCGGCGGCGGAGGGTCTGTTCTATCCGCCCGACCCGGGTGAAAAGACCGCCTCGATCGGCGGCAACGTCATCACGAACGCCGGCGGCATGAAGGCCGTGCGCTACGGCCTGACGCGTGATTTCGTGCGCTGCATCGAGGCGGTCCTGCCGGACGGTTCCATCATGAATTTTTCGTCCAACGTTGTTAAAAACACCACCGGCTACGATATCAAGGATCTGGTCATCGGCTCGGAGGGCACGCTGTGCATCCTGACGCAGGTTACGCTCAAGCTGCTGCCCGCGCCGACCTGCTCGTGCACACTCGTCATGCCGTTTGGCAGTCTGGAGGAGTGCGCGGACATGGTGCCCGAGGTGCTGGCGCTGCCGTTTGTCCCGACGGCGATCGAATTCCTCGAGCGCGAGCTGATCGACATCGTCGAGCGCAATCTCGGCAAGCTGCTGCCGGTCAGGCAGGGCGAGGCCGTGCTGATCGTCATGTACGACGCATCGAGCAGACAGGAGCTTGACAGCGCGGTGGAGGCCGCGGCAGAAGCGGCGCTTGCCCACGGCGCGATCGACTGCTGCATCGCGAACACCCCGGAGCGTGCGGCGTCCGTCTGGGCGGTGCGCGGCGGTATCCTGGAGGGCATGAAGGCCGACTCGGTCGCGCAGGAGGAGTGCGACGTCGTTGTTCCGCGTGCCTGCATCGCGGAATATGTCAAGGCGGCCAAGCGCATCGCGCTGTCGCACGGCATCCGCGTCGAGCCCTGCGGCCACTGCGGCGACGGCAACATCCATACCGAAATGCTGCGCGGTCCGGAGATGAGCGACGAGGAATGGAAGAGCGCAACGCACGCGAGCCTGACCGAGCTGTATGCGCTGTCGAAAAAGCTGGGCGGCCAGCTTTCCGGAGAGCACGGCATCGGCAACGGACGTCTGGAATTTCTCGAGGAGTTCGTCGGCGAGCGCATGATAAGGCTCTACAAATCCATCAAGCTGGCGTTTGATGACAGACTCATCCTCAACCCGGGCAAGGTCATTGAATTCAATAAATAAGGGCTAAAAGGGGAAAAAGAAACATGAACGAGAAAAAAACACTGCTCGTTGACAAAAGCAGGATGCCGCTTGCCATGGGCATCGCGTTTGTCGCATTCACCACGCAGTTCGGCGGCGGCTTTGCCTCCGGCGCGCAGATCTACCAGTATTTCATCAATTACGGTATCTGGTGCCTCATCCTTCCGGCGCTGACGCAGGGTCTGTACGCGCTGTTCTTCTGGTACGGCATGCGCTATGCCTATAAGCACAAAACCTATGACTACCGCAGCTTTTCCAACAGCCTGTACGGCAGGACCCGCCCGATCATGAGCAATCTGTATGAGATCTGCTACCTTATCATGATCGGCACGGCTTCTGCGGCGGCGTTTGCGACCGGCGGCTCGACCATTCAGACGCTCTCCGGTCTGCCGTACTGGCTGTGCACGCTCATCGTCGGCGCGTTTATCTTTGTCATCGCGCTGTACGGCACCTCGATGGTCCGCAAATGCGCATCCACGCTAAGCGTGCTCATTCTGATCGGTCTGGTGCTCGTTCTCGTGCCGAACATCATTGCTCAGTGGCCGGCGATTGCGGATGCCATCGGCCGTCTGGCCGGCGGCGAGATGCCGACCATCTCCAAAGCGAACGGCTCGTTCGGTTCGGCGCTCTGGATGGCGGTGCTGTATTTCTTTTTCCAGCTCGCGTCGGTCTCGGTCATGTATCAGCACATGGAGCCGGTCACGGACGTCAAGCAGATCAACCGCGCGGCCATCGGCATGTTTGTCTGCAACTTCGCAGCGATGGAGCTTTCCATCATCGGCCTGCTGGCGGTTGCCTATGTGGCAGATCTTGCAACGGCTTCCGTCCCGATGCTCGTTCTGGTGCAGAACGGCGTGGGCGCAGGCGTGCTGACCCCGATCATCTCCATCTTGATCATCCTCGGTTCGATTTCGACTGCGGTCAACATGATCTCCGGCATCGTTACGCGCTGCGTCAATGCTGTTGAGCGCGACCGCAAAAACGATGCAGAGCGCATGAAGGGACATCTGGCGCGCAACGCCGTATTCACTCTGATCTTCACCTTTATCGCGTTCGCTATCGCGCAGTTCGGTCTGATGGCAGTGGTCAAGCAGGGCTATGCATATCTCGGCTATGCGGCGCTCATCACGCTGTTTATCCCGTTCGTGCTGCACGCGATCATCACGCGGGGCAGGGAAATCTGAATATCGTCTTCAACAGGATCGGAAGCCTCATCCGGTCCTGTTTTTTTGCGCACGCAGCGTGCGCAGGCACATGCTTAGGCTCTGCTTGCCGCAGGCGCCGGCGCGGCAGAACGCATGATCCAGCTGAAGCGCGATGCGCGGCAGATAGCCGGCGTCCTCGAGCAGGGTGAAGAGCGGGAAAAAGATCGCCATAGGCGGCAGCATGACCGAAACGACGGTCGCGAGCACGCGCCACACGCCGTCGGTGAGCAGGGAGACCGCGCCGGGCGGCAGGCTGAGCGCGGTGAGCACACGCCTGAGCGGCGCTTCGAGCCCGAGCAGAAATCCGGAAAGCATGGCGCTGACGGTGTTCGCGCCGGAGAGCGTCAGCCAGAAAACGAGCGCGAGCAGCAGAAGCATGAGGGGAATGCCGAAGCGGCGGCTGAGCACAGCACGGTCGATGGCACGGTCGCGGGCGTGCGGATCGTCCGGTGCGGTGACGCAGGTCATAGTGATCTCCTCGGCGCGCAGCACCGCGGCGGCGGTCAGAATATCGTCAAGCTCGTCGCGCGTCTGTCCCTTGTGCGGCTCAGCATACAGACCGCACCGGATGTCCGCAGGGTATCGGATGGGCGGCTCGGAGCAGGGAGGAAGCGTTCCGCTCAGCACGCTTCGAAGCGTGTTTTTCAGCTCGTTCAGCCCCTTTTTTGACCGTGCGGCACAGGGCACGACCGGAATGCCAAGCTCACGCGAAAGCACCGCTGTGTCGATGCGGATATGCTTCTTTCGCGCCTCATCCATCAGATTCAGGCAGAGAACGGCGTGCGGCTGCACCTCGAGCACCTGCAGGACCAGAACAAGGCTGCGCTGGAGGCAGGCGGCGTCTGCGACAAGAATGACGGCCTGCGCACCGCCGCAGGTCAGAAATTCGCGAGCGAGCGCTTCCTCCTGTGAACGCGCGTGCAGCGAATAAGTACCCGGAAGGTCGATGAGCGTGATATCTTCGCCTGTGATACGCCCCTCCGCGAGCGAGACCGTCTTTCCGCTCCAGTTGCCCGTGTGCTGTCGTCCGCCGGTCAGCGCGTTGAAGACCGTGGACTTTCCGACGTTCGGATTACCCATCAGCGCGACCGCAGAGCCTGCATCCTTCATGGCAGCACCTCGATGCGCTCTGCATCGTTCCGCCGCAGGGCGATGACCGTGCCGCGGACAAGGTATGCGGCAGATGCACCGTCCGACACGCGGTGCAGGCAGGTAATGCGCGTCCCGGCAATAAAACCCAGCTCGCGCAGCCTTCGACGCATGCCTCCTGAGAGGCGGAGCGCGGCGATACGCGCCGAGCGGTTTTCGGGGAGCTGTGCCAGCGTGAGAACAGCATTTTGTTGCATAGAATCAGTCCAGTATTGTAGATTTGACCGCCCAGGCGGTCATTTCAGCCTATGCAGCAGCAGGATCACCGGTTACAGCAGAGAATAACAAAGGCACGCCGTGGGCGTGCCTTTGAGACTGTCGAAAAACTTCGTTTTTCCGACAATCTGTGTTTTGACTTTGCAAAACACGGACGTCCGAAAGTTCCCATGCGGAAACTTTCTCCCTCTCAAAGTATCCAAACCGAGGTACACGCCCCCGGTTTGGATGCGTTTGCGCAGCAAACGCTTTTGAATGCGCGCTTCCGCGCGGCTGCCGTTCCTGCATGAAAATAAACTTTATCGACAGACTAAAAGGCACGCCGTGGGCGTGCCTTAAATGTTTGTATTCAGCTGATACGCGAGATGCAGACGGTCGCGGCGCGGATCTCCTTTTCGCATTCACGAATGCACTTCGGGCGTTTTTCATACTGAAGCGACTGATTGTCGCGCACGATCAGCTGACGCAGTGCGTCCGTGACGAACTTTGCTTCATCCTCGGAGAGCGTGAACTCGGACGCGAGACCGTATTCGTACTGGTCGAGACGGTGGAGCAGATCGCGCGTTACGCGCTCCTCCTCGCTCTTCGGCTCGGTCTTGTCCTCGCTCAGCATGACTGCGAACGATTCGACGCCGAATGGCTGCGCATAGAGGCCGATTGCCGTGCGCATGACGGAAATATCGTTTGGTTTGAGCTGTTTCATGATGTTCCTCTTATTCCGCGCTCGAAAGCATGAGCTTGATGCGGTTCTCCTGGTTGATCTTGGATGCACCGGGATCGTAGTCTACCGCGACAATGTTCGCCTGAGGGTAGACCTCGCGGATTTTGCGGATCATGCCCTTGCCGGCAATGTGATTGGGCAGACAGCCGAACGGCTGGGTGCAGACGATATTGGTAACGCCTTCGCTGATAAGCTCGACCATTTCCGCCGGCAGCAGCCAGCCCTCGCCCATCTTTACGCCCTGACCGATGATAGCGTGCGACTTCCTGCGCACTTCGTCAAAGGCCATCGGCGGACGAAAATGGCCGTCTTTCTTCATCATTTTGATGATGTCAGTCTGCTTGGAGAGCACAAACTGATAGACCATTTTGTAGATCATCGCGGTTTTGGCATTGCGGCTGTACAGATCGTGGTCGATGACCGAGTTGTAGATGCAGTACAGACAGAAATCCATCAGGCCGGGCAGGACGGGCTCACAGCCTTCGGAGAGCAGGAACTCCTCCAGACGGTTGTTGCCGAGGGGAGAGAACTTGACGTAGATCTCACCGACGATGCCGACGAGCTTCTTTTTCCGCGTCCTGTCGAGACGAACCTTGCCGAAAACATCGAGAACGAACTGGAACAGATGCTTGACCTCGCCGTAGCGTATGACGCGCTCGCCGGTAAAGCGTTTTGTAACGGCGTCCATGCAGATCTCGATGGCCTTGTCGGTCGAACCGGCGACGACCTCATAGGGGCGGCACTGGTTCGCGACCATCATGATAAGGTCGCCGATGAGCAGGGCGTAGGCGACCTGCATGAGCATGGTCTTGGTCAGCTTGAAGCCGGGGTTGCTCTCAAGGCCGGAAAAGTTCAGAGAAATAACCGGAATGAAGCCGTAGCCGTTCTTTTCGAGCGCCTTGCGAAGCAGGTGGATATAGTTGGATGCCCGGCAGCCGCCGCCGGTCTGCGGCAGGATGAGCGCGATCTTATGCACATCGTACCGGCCGGACTGGATGGCGTCCATCAGCTGACCGATGACGAGCAGTGCGGGGTAACAGGTGTCGTTATGTACGTTGCGCAGGCCCTGCTCGGCAATGTTCGGGCCTTCGGTATGCAGCAGCTCCATCTTGTAGCCGTAGTTGCGCATCAGACGGCAGATGAGGCCGAGCTGGACCGGGAGCATATTGGGCACGAGAATGGTGTAATCGCGCCGCATCTCCTCGGTAAACTGCGGATAATCATAGGTTTTAGGCGTTGTGTTCTGCAAGTTTTCTGCCCTCCTCTACGGCAGCCAGCATGCTTCGGATACGGATCTTTGCCGCGCCGAGGTTGCTGATCTCATCGATTTTAAGCTGTGTATAGATCTTGCCGCCGTTTTCGCAGATGGCGCGCATTTCATCGGTCGTGATCGCGTCGATGCCGCAGCCGAACGATACAAGCTGGATGAGCTGCGCGTTTTCCTTCTGGGTGACGTATTTCGCCGCGCCGTACATGCGCGAGTGGTAGGTCCACTGATTGAGAACGTGTACCTCGGGCGCGTCGGTCAGCTGCCATACCGCGTCCTCGGAAACGATGACAAGTCCGAACGACGAGATGAGCTGATCGATGCCGTGGTTGATCTCGGGGTCAACGTGATACGGCCTGCCTGCGATGACCGCGACGTCAAGACCGTGCTCGTCGGCGTAGCGGATGGCCTTCTGACCCTCCAGACGGACGGCAGTGCAGTATTCCTGCTGCGCCTGATAGGCGGCATCGGCTGCCTCGAGCACCTTTTTCTTTTTGAGCCGCGGATATTTCTTACAGAAATAGCTGACTGCGTGCTTGCGGAAGCGCTTAGGGTCTGCAAGCTCAAAATACGGCATCATGAAATCGAAGTCCGTGAGCGCGGAGACGTTGGCCTTGAGCAGCTCGGGGTAGTAGGCGACGACCGGGCAGTTGTAGCAGTTGGACGCGCGGCCCTCGTCGAGATTGTAGGTCATGCAGGGGTAGAAGATCGCGTCCACACCCTTCTCAAGCAGATTTTCGATGTGACCGTGCATGAGCTTGGCCGGGTAGCAGACTGTATCCGACGGAATGGAATGCTGCCCCTTCATATACATATCGCGGGTGGAGACATCGGAAATCACCGTTTCGAAGCCGAGCGTGCGCAGGAACTTTGTCCAGAACGGCAGCAGCTCGAAGTAGTTGAGGCCGAACGGCAGACCGATGGTCGCGATCGGGTTCGGGTTGCCGGACGGCTCGCCGTAGCTGCGGAGCTTTTCGAGCTTCCATTTATAGAGATTGGGCAGGTCGGCCTTTTTCGTGCCGCCGAGCGGACGCTCGCAGCGGTTGCCCGAAATGAAGCGACGGCCGCCGCCGAAGTTGTTGATGGTGAGGCTGCAGTGGTTTTCGCACAGACCGCAGCGCGTGGAGCGGACATTGTGCTCGAAGCCTGCCAGCACATCCGTGCCGACGAGCGTCGTGGTCTCGCGGCGGTTGTCCTTGGCGTGCAGCGCCGCGCCATAAGCGCCCATGAGGCCGGAGATGGCCGGACGGGTGACGTTGCGGCCGATCTCCTGCTCGAACGAGCGCAGTATGGCATCGTTGAGGAAGGTGCCGCCCTGTACGACGATGTGCCTGCCGAGGTCATCGGGCGAATGGGCACGGATGACCTTGTAGAGCGCGTTCTTGACGACCGACACGGACAGACCGGCCGAGATCGCGTCGATTCCGGCGCCGTCCTTCTGCGCCTGCTTGACCGACGAGTTCATAAACACGGTGCAGCGCGAGCCGAGGTCGATCGGATGCTTCGCAAACAGGCCGAGCTTGCAGAATTCCTCGATGGAGTAGCCCATCGAGCGCGCGAACGTCTCGATAAACGAGCCGCAGCCGGAAGAGCAGGCCTCGTTCAGCGAAATGTTGTCGATGCATTTGTTGCGGATCTTGAAGCATTTGATGTCCTGACCGCCGATGTCGATGATGAAATCGACGTCGGGGTTAAAATGGCGTGCCGCGCGGAAATGCGCGACCGTCTCGACCAGACCAAAATCCACGCCGAAGGCGTTCTGGATGAGCGCTTCGCCGTAGCCCGTGACGGCGGAGGAGACGATATGTACGCGGTCGCCGCACAGCTCGTAGAGCTTTGTCAGCTGCTCGCGGATAACGTCCGCCGGGTTGCCCTTGTTGGACTGGTAGTGGTGGAACAGGATCTGGTCGTCCTCGCCGATGAGCACGAGCTTGGTCGTGGTCGAGCCGCAGTCGATGCCGAGATAGGCGTCGCCCTCGTAAACGGTAACGTTCTGGGTCATGACGTCATGCGAGCTGTGCCGCGATTTGAACTCCTCATACTGCTGCTCGGACTCGAACAGCGGCGGCAGATAGTTCGCAACGACCGGCGCGCCGGCGGCCTTTTCGAGTGCATCGAGCAGGGAGGACACGGTGTAGGTCTTAGAGGTGGTGCCTGCATACTCCGCTGCGCCGGCCGCGATGGCATACGGCGCGAGGGCAGGGAAGTGCGCGTGCTCATCATCCAGGCCGAGCGTCTCCTGAAAGCGCTTCTGGAGGCCCTTGAAGAAGAACAGCGGGCCGCCGAGGAACAGCACATCGCCCTTGACCTCGCGGCCCTGTGCGAGGCCGGCAATGGTCTGGTTGACGACTGCCTGAAAAATCGAGGCTGCGACATCCTCCTTGCGTGCGCCCTCGTTGAGCAGCGGCTGGATGTCCGACTTGGCGAACACGCCGCAGCGCGAAGCGATGGTGTAGATGCGCTCCGCGCCCTGCGCGAGATGGTCAAGCTCGGACGGGGTAACGTCGAGCAGTACCGCCATCTGGTCGATGAACGCGCCGGTGCCGCCGGCGCAGGAACCGTTCATGCGCTCTTCCAGCTGACCGGTCAGAAAGACGATCTTCGCGTCCTCGCCGCCGAGCTCGATGACGACGTCTGCCGCCGGCACGTGCACGCCGACCGCCTTGCGCGTAGCAAAGACCTCCTGAACGAAGTCGATGTCCGCCGCCTTGGCAACGCCGAGACCGGCCGAGCCGGTGATCGAGCAGTGGATCGGCGTATCCTCGCCGATCAGCCCGCGCGCGGCGCGAACCAGCTCGACAGCCTTTTCGCGCACCTTGGAAAAATGGCGTTCATAGTGTTTGTGGATGATCTCTCCATCGCGCACAACGACGATCTTGACCGTTGTTGAACCGATGTCGATGCCAACATTTACATACATATCCTAATCGTACTCCCATGATAATAAATGCGCCAGCGGACAGCTGCTGCTGCCACGGCGCGTGAAAATGCGGGTAGATGCACCTGCGTAAAAAAGCAGGCAAAATGCTACTTATTTACTATATACTTGTTCGTGTAAAATGTCAATGCGGTTAGATTTTCCGAAGATGCCGAAATTTTCCCTTGACAAACACTGAAATTTTATATAAGATATACTCCGTAAGTAAATAATCTACCTTATCGAGAGCGGTGGAGGGAACGGCCCTGTGAAACCCGGCAACCTGCGCGCGAAAGCGCTGTAAGGTGCCAAATCCGGCGTAGAAACACGAAAGATGAGGGAGCAGAACGCATTTTTCGCTCCCAAACGGGAGCGTTTTTTATTCCGCTTCCACGAGAAACAGAAAGGACAATGACACAAATGGCACATCATTTTTTCACCTCTGAATCGGTAACAGAAGGCCATCCCGACAAGATCTGCGACCAGATTTCGGACGCAATCCTTAACGAGATTTTAGCGCAGGATCCGTATGCGCGTGTCGCCTGCGAGACCACCTGCACGACCGGCATGGTTCAGGTCATGGGCGAGATCTCGACCTCCTGCTATGTAGACATTCCGAAGATCGCACGCGACACCGTGCGCGAGATCGGCTACGACCGTGCAAAGTATGGCTTCGACTGCGACACCTGCGCCGTTCTGACTGCGATTGACGAGCAGTCCGCAGACATCGCACTCGGCGTTGACAACTCGCTCGAGAGCAAGGAAGGCGCTGCCGAGGCTGACCTCGCGATCGGCGCCGGCGATCAGGGCATGATGTTCGGCTATGCCTGCGACGAGACGCCGGAGCTTATGCCGCTGCCGATTTCTCTGGCACATAAGCTGGCAAAGCGTCTGACCGAGGTCCGCAAGAGCGGCATGTTCTCCTACCTCCGTCCGGACGGCAAGAGCCAGGTTACGGTCGAGTACGATGAGGACAACCGCCCGGTCCGCGTGGACACCGTTGTCATCTCCACCCAGCACAGCCCGGAGGTTTCGCTCCAGCAGATCCGCGAGGATATGATCGGACAGGTCGTAAAGCACGTTATCCCGTCCGAGCTGCTCGACGAGAACACCAAGTATTTCATCAACCCGACCGGCCGTTTTGTTATCGGCGGCCCGCAGGGCGACTCCGGCCTGACCGGCCGCAAGATCATCGTCGACACCTACGGCGGCATCGGCCGTCACGGCGGCGGCGCGTTTTCCGGCAAGGACCCGACCAAGGTTGACCGCTCGGGCGCGTATGCTGCCCGCTGGGTTGCAAAGAATATCGTTGCGGCAGGCCTGGCAAAGCGCTGCGAGATCCAGCTCGCCTACGCGATCGGCGTTGCAGAGCCGGTCTCCATTATGGTTGAGACCTTCGGCACCGGTATCGTTGACGACAGCGTCATCGAGCAGGCGGTCGAGCACGTATTCGACCTGCGTCCGGCTGCGATCATCGAGCAGCTTGACCTGCGCAAGCCGATCTACAAGCAGCTTGCCGCTTACGGCCACATGGGCCGCGAGGAGCTTGGCGTTAAGTGGGAGAACCGCGACAAGGCCGAGGCGCTCAAGGCATACATCAACAAGTAAAACGAAAAGGCGCAGAGTACCAGACTTTGCGCCTTTTTCGCATAGAAAAGAGCAAAGAGGAGGAAAAATCATGATCGTACTCGAAAACGAAGGCTTTCGCGTGGAGATCAACCCGTTCGGTGCGGAGCTGACCAGTTTCAGGAGCAAGACGACAGGAACGGAATATGTCTGGGGAGGCGATCCGGCGGCGTGGAAGCGCCATGCGCCTGTTCTGTTCCCGATTGTCGGCCGCCTCAAGGACAAGACCTACACGGTGGACGGCGCATCCTTTGAGATCACGCAGCATGGCTTCGGCCGTGATCTGGAGTGGGAGCCGAAGCAGGTGAGCGGCACCTGTGCGGAATTTACGCTCACGCAGAGCGAGTATACCAAAAAAATGTATCCGTGGGACTTCACCTGTACGCTTCGCTTCACGCTCGACCGCGGCTCGCTCATCAAGGAGCACATCACGCGCAACGACAGCGGCAGCACGATGTATTATGAAATCGGCGGCCACGATGCCTATACGCTGTGCTGGCAGGAGGGCGAGAAAATCACGGATTATTTCGTCGAGTTCGAGGGAACGGACGCGCTGACGCGTATTGTTACCGACGAGGACGTTATGCTGACCGCAGAGCGCATCCGTCTGCCGCTCGATGGCGGCAGACTGCATATTTCGCGTGAGCTCTTTGCGTCCGATGCGGTAATGACTGAGGGACTGACCGTCCGCCGCGCGTCCATCGGCAGCACGAAAAACAGCCGCCGGGTGACGATGGAATTCAGGGATTTCCCGTACTTCGCCGTCTGGAGCCCGTACAAGGATTTTGACGTGCCGTTTACCTGCCTGGAGCCGTGGAGCACACTCCCGGACGGTACGCATCTCGATCACGCCATCGAGAACAAGCAGGGAATCCGCAGACTTGCTCCGGGTGAGAGCGAAACCCTCGCATTCCGGACCACGATTACAGAATAAGGCGCTGCAAACGAGAAAAGGCACCCGAAAGGGTGCCTTTTGATAGATCGGTTTAACCGCGCTCTGTCTGCGGAGCCGGAGCGGCGTTTTTCTCGCGGAACAGCGCGCCGAAGATGCGGCGCGTAATCGGGCCTGCAAAGAAAAACTGGAACAGGAGCGCCATCGGGAAATTCATGACGGTAGTCTGTATCCAGATGGCGAAGAACTGCGCATTGTGGCTGTCCTTGAACAGCAGGGTCGCAAAAAAGCTCATGCAGGGGCACATGATCCAGACGGATGCAGCAGAGATCGCGAGCATGATCTGGGTCTGGCCGGCCTCACGCGGATTGACCAGACGGAATGCGACTTTCATGGCGAGTCTGCCGACGAAAACGAGCTCGAGTGCGATAGCAATGAGCACCATGATGGGCCACTCGTGAAAAACAGCGCCGAATACCCAGTTCTCAAGCGAACCGGTGTTCAGTACGATGTTGTACGCGACCATTCCGTAGACCATGACGGAAGCCATGATGATGGTGAAAACGACGTCTTGAAATTTGTTCTTGGGCATTATTGATTGCTCTCCTTTATATGTATAAAAATTTTTGATTGACATAAAAAAAGAGCGAGATAAACTTTCGCTTACCTCGCCCGTTCGGACAGATTAACTACCATTAATTGTTTGAAGTATATCATAATCAGCCCGTCCATGTCAAGAGTAAAATAAGTTAGCAAGAGTAAACTTTCTCTTGACAACGCGCGTTCCGTGCCGTATACTCAAGATAACGAATACCCCCTCCCGGGGGAGGGGTGAGAGGGCGAAGCCTTGCCTGTGCTGCTTTCCCGGGGAAATAAAAAGGAGATAACCGATATGAAGCAACGTTTCCGGGTCGGCGGCATGAGCTGCGCGGCCTGCTCGGCGCATGTCGAGAAAAGCGTGTCCGCCGTTCCGGGCGTCAGCACGGTCCAGGTCAATCTGCTCGCGGGCAGCATGACCGTGGAATATGATGAAGCCGTCTGTGATGCAGGGAAAATCATTGCGGCCGTTGTGTCCGGCGGCTATACCGCCGCTGTTGACGATGGAAAACAGCAGTCAGCGCCGGCGCAGAGCGCACAGGCAGATGAGGCGCTGGGCGAGATGAAAAAGCGTATCATCGTTTCTGCTGTATTTATGATCGTTCTCATGTATTTTTCCATGGGAGAGATGATCGGACTGCCGCTGCCGTCGTATGCCGCCGGCATGGACGGCATGTTTGCGCTCGCGCTGACCGAGCTTGTCCTGACGATCCCCATCGTCCTCATCAACCGTAAATACTATATCAACGGCTTTAAGACTCTGCTGCATCGCGCACCAACGATGGACGCACTGATCGCAGTCGGCTCGGGCGCGGCGCTCGTCTACGGTATTTATGCGCTCGTCCGTATCGGCACCGCACCGACGCCCGAGGCGGCGCACAGCTTCATGCATGACCTTTACTTTGAGTCGGCCGGCATGATCCTGACGCTCGTTACGCTTGGCAAGTTCTTCGAAGCGCGAGCCAAGCGCAAGACCGGCGAGGCCATTGCGGCGCTGATGGATCTGCGTCCGCAGACCGCAGAAGTCATCCGCGGCGGCCGGGCCATTCAGCTGCCGATCGAGCAGGTGCAGACGGGAGATCTGGTGGTCGTTCGCGGCGGTCAGTCGGTACCGGTGGACGGCGTGATCACCGAAGGCAGCGCGTTTCTCGACGAGAGCGCGATCACCGGAGAGAGCATGCCGGTTGAGCGCCATGTCGGCGGTACAGTCATCGGCGCGACGGTTTCCAAGAGCGGCTATTTCGTGATGCGCGCGTCGCGCGTCGGCGACGACACCACGCTCAGCCAGATCATCCGTCTGGTCGAGGAGGCTGGTGCATCCAAGGCGCCGATCGCCAAGCTCGCGGACAAGGTCGCCGGTGTTTTCGTGCCGGTCGTCATGTGTATCGCGCTTGTGACGGCGGTCATCTGGCTGCTGGCAGGGGAGACCCCCTCGTTCGCGCTGACCCGCGCGATCTCCGTTCTCGTGATTTCCTGCCCATGCGCGCTCGGCCTCGCAACTCCGGTCGCGATCATGGTCGGCACGGGTGTCGGCGCGAAAAACGGCGTGCTGTTCCAGTCTGCCGAAGCACTTGAGAACCTGCATAACGTCACGAGCGCCATCATGGACAAGACCGGCACGGTCACGGAAGGCCGTCCGGTCGTGACCGATGTGCAGACCTGGGGCGTGGAAACGGAGGAGCTGCTGTCGCTCGCGCTGTCGCTCGAAAAGCGCTCGGATCATCCGCTTGCGGACGCGATCGTGCGCTACGCTCTCGAAAAGGGCGCGAAGGAGCGCCGTGTGACTGATTTTGAAATGGTCGAGGGACAGGGCATCCGTGCAGCAGTCGACGGCGTGCCGTGCATGGCCGGCAATCAGCGCATGCTGCTCGCAAACGGTCTCGCGCTCTCGCGCTCCATGCAGGAGCTGGGCGAAAAGCTGGCAGACGCAGGCAAGACGCCGCTGTTCTTTGCGGCGAACCGTCAGGTCGTCGGCACGTTCGCCGTAGCGGATGTGCTCAAGCCGACGAGCCGCGCGGCGGTCAGGGCGCTCGAGAGCATGGGCATCGAGGTCACGCTGCTGACCGGCGACAATAAAAAGACCGCGCAGACCATCGCCTCTGAACTTGGCGTTCGCGAGGTCATCGCAGAGGTCCTGCCGCAGGACAAGGAGCGCATCGTGCGCGAGAAGCAGGCCGCAGGCCGCAGGGTCGCAATGATCGGCGACGGCATCAACGATGCGCCGGCGCTCGCGCGTGCCGATGTCGGCATTGCCATCGGCGCGGGCACGGATGTCGCGATCTCGTCTGCGGATGTCGTGCTGATGAAGAGCGACCTCATGGACGCAGTGGACGCGATCCGTCTGTCGCGGCAGACCATCCGCAACATCCGTCAGAACCTGTTCTGGGCTTTCTTCTATAACTGCATCGGCATTCCGATCGCAGCGGGTGCGCTGTGGGTGCCGTTCGGCATCAAGCTCAGCCCGATGATCGGCGCGGCCGCGATGAGCCTTTCGTCGGTGTGCGTGGTATCCAATGCGCTGCGCCTGCGCTTTTTCAAGGCAGGCGAGCGCGTCAAGCAGGCAGGCGACCCGATCGTTCTGCCGCACAGTGAACAGCCTAATCCGTCGGAAACGGCGAAAAATAAGGAGGAAAATGTTATGGAAAAGACAATCAGGGTGGAAGGCATGATGTGCATGCACTGCGTCGCACATGTTAAAAAGGCGCTTGAGGAGCTGCCGGGCGTGACCGCCGAGGTCGATCTCGACGGCGGCAGGGCAGTCGTCAGAGCGGAGCAGCTTCCGGACGATGCAGCGCTGACGAGCGCTGTCACCGAGGCAGGCTATAAGGTGGTCGGCATCGAATGATGGCAGACCGCAAGCGTGTCGAGCCGCTGCTGCGCACCGCACGCGGACAGCTCGAGGGCGTGCTGCGCATGATCGACGAAAACCGCTACTGCATGGACATCGTGACCCAGCTTCAGGCGGTCGAATCGCTCGTGCACAAGGCGCAGCGGGAGGTGCTTCGCGCACATCTGAACGGCTGCGTCCGAGACGCCTTTGAAAACGGCGACGAACAGGCACGCGAACAGAAAATTGACGAGATCATCAAGCTCATCGACAAATAAAAAGCAAAAAGCTGAACCCGTTTTGTTCCGCGGGTTCAGCTTTTTCATGTCGATACGGTATTACAGGATTTGCTTCAGCGCAGCAATGAGCGCGTCCATCTGCTCGTCCGTGCCGACCGTGATGCGCAGGTGATTGTCGATGCGCGGCAGTTTGAAATACCGGATGAAGATACCCTTTTCGCGCAGGGCGGAGAAAATTTCGGGCGCCGCCTTTTTCGGATGGGTCGCGAACAGGAAGTTGGTCAGCGATGGCGTGACCTCGAAACCGAGCGCGCGAAGCTCGTCTGCGGCTCTGTCGCGCGTCGCAGCAACCTTGCGGCAGGTCTCACGGAAATACACTTCATCGCGAATGGATGCCTCGCCGACTGCGAGCGCAAGCGAGTCCATCGTATAGGAATTGTACGAATTTTTGACCGCTTCGAGGGTAGAGATGAGCGTTTCCGAGCCGAAGGCATAGCCGATACGCATGCCGGCGAGCGAACGGGATTTGCTCGATGTCTGTACAACCAGCAGATTTTCGTACTTTTCGATCAACGAAATCGCGCTTTCCGCGCCGAAATCGACATAGGCTTCATCAATGATAACTACGCAGTCGGCGTTATGCTGAAGCAGATCCTCGATCTCCGCGAGCGAGAGCGCACGGCCGGTCGGTGCGTTCGGATTGGGCAGGATAACGCCGCCGTTCGGCTTGTCATAATCGCGCAGATTGATGCAGAAGTTCTCGTCGAGCGGCACGGTCTCATAAGGGATGCGGAGCAGATCACACCAGACCGGGTAGAACGAATAGGTAATGTCGGGGTAGAGGATGGGCTCACCCGAGCAGAAGAACGACTGGAACGCGAGCGCGAGCACATCGTCCGAGCCGTTGCCAAGGAAAATCTGCGAAGGCTTGAGGCCTTCCCGCTCCGCGAGCGCGGTCTTGAGCGCTTTGGCATTTGCGTCCGGATAGACAGCGAGCTTCGCCGCATCAAAAGTGCGCAGCACCTCGGTCACGCCCGGCGCAGGCGGATACGGGTTTTCGTTGGCGTTGAGCTTGATGACGTTCGCGGTTTTAGGCTGCTCGCCCGGCACATACGGGTCGATCTTGCGCAGCTTATCGAGAAAAGGCTTGTTCATGAGAAGGCTCCTTTGCTGTCGGTTTTGTCGATGTCATTAGTTTATCATGATAAAGTGAGAAAGTCAAGAGAAGTTTGTGAAATCAAGGAGAGTGTGCTATAATTGATATACATTCTATGATTTGAAGGGAATTTGCCATGTATCAGCCTTTAGCCGATAAAATCCGTCCGAAAACGCTGGATGATGTTGTGGGACAGCAGCATCTTCTCGGGAAAAACGGACTTCTGCGCCGCGTCATCGAGAGCGGCAGCATTCCCAACCTCATCTTTTACGGCCCGTCCGGCGTAGGCAAGACAACGGTCGCGTCTATTATCGCGAAGCAGACCGACCGCAAGCTGTATCATCTCAATGCGACGACCGCAGGTATCGCAGACATCAAGGCCATCATTGATGAGCTCGATACCTTTCTAACGCCGAACGGCGCGCTCGTTTATCTGGACGAGATCCAGTATTTCAATAAAAAGCAGCAGCAGAGCCTGCTGGAGTTTATCGAGACCGGCAAGATCACGCTCATCGCATCTACGACGGAAAATCCGTATTTCTATATTTACAACGCGATTTTAAGCCGCTGCACGGTGTTTGAGTTCAAGCCGGTCGAAGCATCGGATATGCAGCGCGCGGTCGACCGGGCGTTCATGCTCGCGCTTGACGGGCGCGATATTCCGGTCGAATCCGGTGTTGCGTCACATATCGCGCAGGCGGTCGGCGGAGATGTGCGCAAGGCGCTCGGCGCGGTCGAGCTGCTTGTCTCCGGAGCAGGGGAGAACGGCATCACGCTCGCGGATGCGCGGCAGGCGGCGCAGCGTTCGAACATGCGCTACGACCGCGACGGCGACAGCCATTATGACATTCTGTCCGCGCTGCAAAAATCCATTCGAGGCTCGGACCCGGATGCAGCGGTGCATTATCTCGCGCGTCTGCTCGAGGCTGGAGACATGATCTCGGCGGCGCGGCGTATGCTGGTCATCGCGAGCGAGGACATCGGCCTCGCTTATCCGCAGTGCGCGGCGATCGTCAAGGCGTGCGTAGACAGCGCCTTTCAGCTCGGTCTGCCCGAGGCACGCATTCCGCTCGCACAGGCGGCGATCGTCATGGCGACCGCGCCCAAGTCTAACAGTGCCTGCATGGCGATCGACGCGGCGCTCGCAGACATTCGCGCAGGCAAAAGCGGCGACATCCCGGCGCATATCAAGGACGCGCATTACGGCGGCGCGGCGAAGCTCGGACGCGGACTGACCTATCAGTATCCGCACAGCTATCCGAATCACTGGGTCGAACAGGACTATCTCCCGGCGGAGCTTTCCGGCGCGAAATATTACGAATTCGGCCCGAATAAGACTGAGCAGACAGCAAAGACGTACTGGGATCGCGTCAAGGGCCGAAAATAAAGGAAGAGCGAAACCATGCGGAAGCAGGTTTCGCTCTTTTTTTACAGATAAAACTCGTTTTCCTTATGTATCCCGGCAAACTTCTGTTCAAGCATGCGCGCATGGGACAGAAACTGTTCGTCGTCGAAAAATTTTGCCCCCCTCGGGCAGCCGAGGATGCAGGCCTGGCACTTGATGCAGATACCGGAAACAACAGACGGATCTTCGCTGCTGATCGAGCCCATCGGACAAAGTGCCGCGCAGCGGCCGCAGCGGTCGCATTTTTCAGAATCGGTCTGCGGTGCAGACTTGAGAAATTTCGCGGGCTTCCCGCTCGTGCCGGTCGGGATATAATAGCTGCTGTCTGCGTCGCCCGGCACGGCAGGGGAGAGAACGATCTCGTCCTTCTGAATGCGTTCTGCGGCCTTGGCAGCAAAGCGGCGCACCTCGGCGCAGTCCTCTGCATTCGGGCGGCCGGCCGCAAGCGCACGGGCGATGGAGTGCTGGCAGACACAGACTGCACCGGCGGCCGGCTTCATGCCGCCGTCGGTCAGCACGCGGAACAGCTCTGCAAGAGCGTTTTCATAGGCACGGTTGCCGTAGGTCACGAGCGCGACCGCAGGAGAGCCGCTGCCATGCAGGATGCGGCGCAGGTCGGGCGAAATCTTGTTCGGGAGCCTGCCCGCATAGGTCGGTGCGCCGACGATGACAAGCGTATCAGCGGAAAAGTGAAATATTGTTTCACGCTCTGCCGGGGTATTCAGCGAGATGAGACGGAAGGGGACACCGAGCGTTTGAGCGGCCTGCTCTGCGGCAGCGGTGACGAGTGTGCGTGTGGTTCCGGTCGGACTGAAATACAGTCCGATGACCGAGGATATGCGCATGGCGTTCACGTCCTTTTTCAAAGATAAATAAAAAACCACTCGAAACCCTGTGGTTTCAAGTGGTCCATGTGGCAGCCGAAGAAGGATTCGAACCCTCACAAACAGAGTCAGAGTCTGTCGTGCTACCTTTACACAATTCGGCTGAATGCTTGCCGCTCTCTGCGACTTAATTATTATAGCGCATCCGCAGCCGGGTGTCAAGTGCTTTTTCTCCGAACAGCATGACTTTTTATGGAGGCATCTCTCCGATGGCGCCGCGCAGCTTCTCGAGCGCTCGCTTTTCGATACGGGAGATATAGCTGCGAGACAGGTTCATACGGCGGGCGATCTCGTGCTGCGGCAGTGGAGCGGCAGCGCCGAGACCGTACCGCAGCCGGATGACCTCGCGCTCACGCGGGCTGAGCGAGGAGAAGAGCGCACGGTACATCGAATAGTAGCGGTCATGATCGTCCACAGCGTTCAGACCCTCGTCCTCGCAGCTGATCGTATCCTGAAGCGAAAGCGCATTGCCGTCGCCGTCGGTCTCGAGCGTATCCGAAAGAGAGACCTCACCGGCCGTTCTGCGCTTGCGGCGGAAGTGCATCAGCAGCTCGTTCTGGATACACTTGGAGGCATAGGTAGTCAGACGGATGCCGCGCTCTGCCTGAAAGGTGTCGACCGCCTTGATCAGACCGATCGTTCCGATGGAAACAAGATCGTCGCGTTCTGCCTCCGGGGAGTAGTATTTTTTGATGATATGCGAAACAAGCCGGAGATTATGCTCGATCAGGAGATTCCGCGCGGATGTATCGCCTTCCTCGCGCATTTTCTTCAGCAGCTTCGCTTCTTCCTCGGCGGAGAGCGGCCTGGGAAAGCAGCCGTCCGCCCCCTGCACGCGCAGAACGAAGAGGAAAAATGCGCCGCCGAGCGCCGCCAGAGCAGGAAACAGCAAATAAAAGACCCCTTTCCATGCGTTTGCTTCAGCATATGCACAGAAAGGGGAGATTAGACTGCGGATAACGCAGTTTACAGACAGCGAAATCTTATTTCAGCAGCTCGCGAATTTCGTCGAGCGTCGACGCAAAGAAAATACCGCGCTGGCGCTCTTCGGTCGAAAGTCCGGCGTCGATCATGCGGCACAGCAGCGAGCGGAGGTCATCGTAATAACCATTCAGATTGTACAGAATGCAGGGGGCGTCGAGATGACCCAGCGCACGCATGCTCATCACCTCGGAAATCTCCTCGAGCGTACCCGTACCGCCGGGCATCGCGATGAACGCATCGCCGAGTTCGATCATTTTCGTGCGGCGCTCCGCCATGGTTTCGGTGACAATCAGCTCGTCGATCGCGTCGTACTGAAGCTCTGCGTCGATGAAAAACTGCGGTTCGACGCCGGTGACGCGGCCGCCTGCATGCAGTGTGCTCTCCGCGAGCACGCCCATCAGACCGGATTTTGAGCCGCCGTAGACGAGCGAGTTGCCGCTCTCGCCGATCCATGCGCCAAGCGCACGCACCGCCTGTTCAAGAGCGGGGGAATTGCCCCTGCTTGCGCCGAGATATACGGTTATGTTCATATATTGCCTCCATATCGAAGAAAAGGTGATTTCAGAAAGAGATCAGGCCGAGCTGTATCTTCCAGAGGATAACGCGCTGTGCTGCCTGTTCGATGTCATTTTTGCGCAGCGTGCCGTTCTTTACGGCGTCGAGCACCGCATGGTACTGCGTGACGAAATCGGACGAGATGATCAGGTCGTTCCCGGCCTGGACAGCGAGCACGGCGGCGTTTTCGTCGCCTGTAAAATCGGTCACCGCCTGCATGGCGAGGTCATCGGTCATGATCACGCCGTCAAAGCCGAGCCTGCCGCGCAGCAGAGCGTGTACGGCAGGGGAGAGCGATGCCGGATAATCTGCGTCAAGGCAGGCGACGATATTGTGGCTGACGAGCACGGCCTGCGCACCGGCATCGATGCCGGCCTCGAAGGGCAGCAGATCGTTCTTCTCAAAGTCACTCAGCGGGCGCGGATCGAGCGCCTGTCCGGTGTGCGTGTCGGCAGAGCCGCCGTAGCCGGGGAAATGCTTGAGCACCATGCCGATGCCGTCGCTTTTCATCTGCCCGACAACGGTGCGGATATAATCGCTCGTCGTTTCGGCATCCTGACCGAGCGTGCGGGGGTAGATAAAGCTCGACGGATCGGATGAAATATCGCACACCGGCGCGAGATTGACGTTGATGCCGAGCGAGAGCAGGAGCGCGTCCTTTTCCTCCGTGTCGCTGCGGATGCGGTCGAGACCGCCCTCGGCATACAGCTTCTGCGGCGAGGAAAAGCGCGTATCACGCAGATAGGGGTTCGCGCTCACGCGCACGACCGTGCCGCCCTCCTCGTCCGCTCCGATGAGCATGGGTGTGGCCGCCGCCGACTGGTAGGACGCAATGTCGCTTTTCACCTCGTCCGCCGTTTTGCCGTCGAAATCGCGGCCAAACAGGATGTATCCGCCGGGACTGTATTCGGCGGCCTCAGCGGCGGCGTCCGTGTCCGGACAGCGTGCAAAGAACAGCTGCGCAGTCTGCTGCTCAAGGGTAAGCTTTTCGGTGTATTCCTCAGCGGCGGCCTGCTGCTGCTCCTCGAGCGTCGGCTCGGGTGCTTCGGGCTGTGTTTGCTGGGTGGGCGGCGTTTCCGCCTGCGGCGGCTCGCTCGATGCACACGCGGAAAGGCCGAGTGTCAGCAGCAGCGCAAGAGCAAGGTGTTTCCGTACAGTCATGACCGTTCCTCCCCGTGACAAATCCTTGTGCGCACTATTATAGCAGAAATACCGGACTGTTGCAATGTATATGCGCGATGTGGTAGAATAGTCGGAGTGAAAAGACAGAAGGGAGAGACTGCCGATGCAGACAGTCGGACGTTTCGCGCCCAGTCCGAGCGGGCGCATGCACCTTGGAAACGTGCTGTGCGCGCTGCTTGCGTGGCTGAGCGCACGGCATCAGAACGGCGCGTTCCTGCTGCGGATCGAGGATCTTGACGCGATGCGCTGCCCGCGCAGCTACGCGGATCTCATTATGGACGATCTGCGCTGGCTCGGTCTCGACTGGGACGGCGAGGTGCCGTATCAGTCCGAGCGGGCGCCGATTTATGAAAAATACGAGCAGATCCTGCGTGAAAAGGGACTGCTTTATCCGTGCTTCTGCTCCCGGGCCGCGCTGCACGCCGCGAGTGCGCCGCATCTTTCGGACGGCCGCGTGCTGTATGCCGGAACCTGCCGGGAGCTCACGCCTGCGGAGATCGAAGAAAAGCGGAAAAAACGTGCACCTGCAACGCGCGTGCGCGTGCCCGACGAGATCATCTCGTTTACCGACGGCGTATTCGGCGCGTACAGCGAGAACCTGGCGGAGGAATGCGGTGATTTCATTATCCGGCGCTCGGACGGCGTTTTCGCCTACCAGCTCGCCGTGACGGTCGATGACGGCCTGTCGGGCGTGACCGAGGTCGTTCGCGGAAGCGACCTCATCTCCAGCACGCCGCGCCAGATCTGGCTGTACCGCCTGTTCGGCTTTGAACCGCCGCACTTCGTACACATTCCGCTGCTGTGCGACGTGGACGGACGCCGCTTGTCCAAGCGGGACGAGGATCTCGATCTCGGCCTGCTGCGCGAACGTTTTACGCCCGAGCAGGTCATCGGAGCGCTTGCTTTCGCCGCGCATCTCACCGACCGTGCAGAGCCGGCAAGTGTTCGGGAGCTCGTGCAGGACTTCGACTGGTCGCGTATTCCCAGACACGAGCTCTGTCTGCCGCCGATGTTCCGCTGACACGGACAAAATGGGATGCCGTCCGTCAGAGAAAGAAAATCCGAAAAGGCGCTTGACAAAATAAAGTCCGAGTATTATACTTGGTCACAGTTAAACACGAAAACCGAAGAGCAAGAGTAAGTAAGAACGAAACCGCGTTCCCAGAGAGCTGTCCGGTGGTGAAAGGACAGTATCGCAGGACGATTCTGAATGGACTTGTGAGGGCGGTCTGAAATCCGAAGGGAGAGTATGGCTGACGGTATCCCGCCGTTAGAGGGGAAGGTGTGTGATGGCACACTGGTGAGCGGACGCTATGCGTCAATCTGGGTGGTACCGCAGAAGTTTTCAAGGCTTTTGTCCCATGATACAGTCATGTATCATGAGGATGAAAGCCTTTTTTGTTTGACTAAAATTCGATGTGGAGGTTGGACACCATGATTACTCCAAGCAGTGATGAAATCGTAAAGCTCGCAGAAAAATACACGACTATTCCGGTCTGCCGCGAGATTTACGCTGATATGATTACGCCAATCGCGCTTCTGCGCCGGCTTCAGACGCGCTCTGACCGCTTCTTTCTTCTGGAAAGCGTAGAGGGCGGAGAAAAGTGGGCACGCTATTCCTTCCTCGGCTACGACCCCATCCTCCGTGCGACCTGCAAAAACGGCACGGTAACGCTCGAGGGCGCGGAGAACCGCACGGTCGAGACAGACAAGCCGCTTTCCGTACTGCGTGAGGTGCTCAGCAGGTACCGCGCGCCGCACATCGAAGGCCTGCCCCCGTTTACGGGCGGCTTCGTCGGCTACTTCGCGTATGCGATGCTCGGCTATGCCGAACCGACGCTCAGGATCAAGCGCGGCGAATGGGACGACTTCGATCTGATGCTGTTTGACAAGGTCATCGCATACGACCACCTCAAGCAGAAAATCGTGCTCATCGTCAATATGCAGACCGACAACGTTCTGGAGAACTACGGAAAGGCCTGCGCTTCACTTGAAGCAATGGCGGCGCTCATCGGAGATCAGACGCCGCTGCCGCCGCTCAGGGTCACGGCAAAGCCGCAGTTCACCTGCAACGTAACGGAAGAGCAGTACACGGACATCGTGGAAAAGACGCGCGAATATATCTTCAACGGCGATATCTTTCAGGCGGTTCAGTCGCGGCAGTTCACGAGCCCTTATGCAGACAGCCTGCTTTCCGCGTATCGCGTGCTCCGCACCACCAATCCCTCGCCGTACATGGTGTTCCTTTCCGTTGACGGGGACGAGATCATGTGCTCCTCGCCGGAAACGCTTGTACGCCTTCAGGACGGCCGCCTGACTACCTTTCCGGTCGCCGGTTCCCGCCCGCGCGGAAAGACAGAGGAAGAGGACAAGGCGCTCGAGCGGGAGCTGCTCGCCGACGAGAAGGAGCTTTCCGAGCATAACATGCTGGTCGACCTCGGACGAAACGATCTCGGCCGCGTGTCCAGGGTCGGCACGGTCGAGGTTACGGATTATATGATGATCCACCGCTACTCCAGGATCATGCACATCTGCTCGCAGGTCGAGGGCGATATTGCAGAGCAGTACGACGCCTGCGACGCCATCGAGGCGGTGCTCCCGGCAGGGACCCTGTCCGGCGCGCCCAAGATCCGCGCGTGCGAGATCATTGAGGAGCAGGAGAGCGAGCCGCGCGGCGTATACGGCGGTGCGCTCGGCTATCTGGATTTTGCCGGCAACATGGACACCTGCATCGCCATCCGCATGGCGGCGAAAAAGAACGGTATCGTCACCGTACAGGCCGGCGGCGGCATCGTGGCGGACTCGGTGCCGCATAATGAATACATGGAAAGCGCGAACAAGGCCCGCGCGGTCATCAATGCACTGGAAAGCGCTTCGGAGGTAGACGGATAATGATACTCCTGATCGATAACTACGACTCTTTTTCCTATAATCTCTATCAGCAGGCGGCAGCCATCGAACCGGATATGCGTGTTGTGCGAAACGACGCGCTGACCGTCAGCGAAATCGAGCATCTGAATCCTTCGCACATCATCCTCTCGCCGGGTCCCGGCTATCCGAAGGACGCCGGCATCTGCGAGGAGGTCGTGACAAAGCTCGGCGGACGTATTCCGATCCTCGGCGTGTGCCTCGGCCATCAGGCCATCTGCGAGGCATTCGGCGGCCGTATCGAGCACGCGCAGCAGCTCATGCACGGCAAGCAGAGCGAGGTCACGGTCGATCCGGCGGAGCCGCTGTTCACGGGCCTGCCGGAAAAGGTAAAGGTCGCACGCTATCACTCGCTCGTTGCCGCACCGGACGTCCTGCCCGACTGCCTCAAGGTCATCTCGCGCGACGAGCGCGGTGAAATTATGGCCGTGCGGCACAGAACCATGCCGATCTACGGCGTGCAGTTCCATCCGGAGTCCATTCTGACGCCGCAGGGAACGGTCATTATGAAGAATTTCCTGAATGTATAACATCTGAAGCAGAAAGGTTGATATATCATGATACAGCTTGCAATCCACGAAGCAATCAACGGGCGCGATCTGGACTACGCCATCGCCCGTGCAACGATGGAGGAAATGATGGACGGCACGGCGACCGATATTGAAATGGCGACTCTGCTGACCGCGCTGCGCATGAAGGGCGAGACCATCACCGAGATCACGGCATGCGCCGAGGTCATGCGTGAGAAAGGTGCGCACATCGAGCCGAAGGGCGCGGTCATGGATATTGTCGGCACGGGCGGAGACGAGGTCGGCTCGTTCAATATCTCGACTACGGCGGCATTCGTTGCAGCGGCAGGCGGCGTGCCGGTAGCCAAGCATGGCAACCGTTCGGTATCCTCCAAGTCGGGTGCAGCAGACGTTCTGGAGGAGCTTGGCGTCGTGCTCAGCCTCACGCCGGAGCAGAACGAAAAGGTGCTGAGCGAGACCGGAATCTGCTTCCTGTTCGCACAGGGCTACCACAAATCCATGAAGAACGTCGCTCCGGTCCGCAAGGGCATGGGCGAGCGCACGATCTTCAACGTTCTCGGCCCGCTGTCCAACCCGGCGCGCGCCACCATGCAGCTGCTCGGCGTATATGACGAAAACCTGGTCATGCCGATGGCACAGGTGCTCTCCAACCTCGGCGTAACGCGCGGCATGGTCGTATGCGGCGGCGGCATGGATGAGGCGAGCCTCATCGGAGATAACAAGGTCTGCGAGATCCGTGACGGCAAGCTGACTCCGTACCAGCTCGACCCCGAAAAATACGGACTGTCGCTGTGCACGGTGGATGATCTGCGCGGCGGCTCGCCCAGGGTGAATGCACAGATCACCAGAGACATTCTCTCCGGCAGAGAGCAGGGCGCAAAGCGTGAAGAGATCCTGCTGAACGCGGGCATCGCGCTGTATCTTGGTCTAGACGGTCTGACGCTCGAAGACGGCATCAAAAAGGCCGCAGAGCTTATCGACAGCGGTGCGGCACTCGCCAAGCTCGATCAGTTCGCAGCCGCAACGCAGGAGGCGGCGAAGGCATGATTCTCGACGAACTGGCCGCTTTCGCCCGGAAACGGGTCGCGGCAGATCAGGCGAAAACACCGCTCGCGGATATAAAAGCGCAGGCGGAAGCCATGCCGAAGGGCGATTTCCGCTTCGAGAAGGCGCTGGCAGGGAAGGACTGCGCGTTTATCTGTGAGGTGAAAAAGGCGAGCCCGTCCAAGGGCGTCATCGACCCGGTATTTGACTTTGAAGCCATCGCGCGCAGCTATGAGGACGCCGGTGCGAACTGCGTTTCCTGTCTGACCGAGCCGAACTGGTTCCTCGGCTCGGACGAGATTTTTAAAAAGGTTCGAAAGATCGTCACCCGTCCGATGATCCGCAAGGATTTTACAGTGGACGAGTACCAGATCTATCAGGCAAAGGTGCTCGGTGCGGATGCAGTCCTGCTCATCTGCACGCTGCTGGACACCGAAACGATACGCGATTACATCGGCATTTGTGACAAACTCGGCATGAGCGCTTTGGTGGAAACGCACGACGCGCAGGAGATGCAGTCCGCGGTACAGGCAGGCGCGCGGCTCATCGGCGTCAACAACCGAAATCTCAAGGACTTTACAGTCGACCTCGGAAACGCGGCAAAGCTGCGGAACGGCACGCCGAAAGGCACGGTTTTTGTGGCGGAGAGCGGCGTTTCCTCGCCGGAGGACGCTGCGGCGCTGCGCAGAACGGGCGCGGACGCGATTCTCGTTGGTGAGTACCTGATGCGCGCAGCAGACAAAAAACAGGCGCTTCATGCGCTTAGGGAGGCAGCAAAATGAAACTGAAATTCTGTGGACTGACTCGTATCGAGGATATTGAGGCAGCAAATGAGACCCGCCCGGACTATATCGGCTTTGTGTTTGCGGACAGCCGCCGCCATGTATCCGATCTGGACGCGGCGCGGCTGAAGGAGCATCTCGATCCGGAGATTAAAGCGGTCGGTGTATTTGTAAACGACGAGCCTGAGCATATCGCGGCGCTGGTGAGGGACGAGGTCATCGACCTCATTCAGCTGCACGGCGACGAAAATGAACACTACATCAAAAAGCTGCGCCGTCTGACGAACGCTCCCATCATTTATGCGGTACGCGTCGAGACGCATCGCGACATTGAGGAGGCGGACCGGCTGCCGGTCGACTATCTGCTGCTCGATACCTATGTAAAGCATGCTTACGGCGGCAGCGGAAAGACCTTTGACTGGTCGCTGATCGGGGAGACCAGCCACCCGTATTTCCTCGCAGGAGGGCTTAACGAAGAAAATATCACGCGCGCGGCGCAGACCGGCGCGTATGCGCTCGATCTTTCGAGCGGGATAGAGACAGACGACACCAAGGACACCGACAAGATGCGCCGTGTTGCGGCGCTTGTGAAAGGAGCACACCAATGAGCAAGGGACGTTTTGGCGTACACGGCGGTCAGTATATGCCGGAGACGCTGATGAACGCAGTCATCGAACTGGAAAAGGCCTACAACCACTATAAGGACGATCCGGAATTCAATGCGGAGCTGACCGAGCTGCTGAACAGCTATGCCGGCCGTCCCTCGCGCCTGTATTTCGCGGAGCATATGACAAACGATCTCGGCGGCGCGAAGATCTACCTCAAGCGCGAGGATCTCAACCACACCGGCGCTCATAAGATCAACAACGTGCTCGGTCAGGCGCTTCTGGCTAAGAAGATGGGCAAGACCCGTCTCATCGCGGAGACCGGCGCCGGTCAGCACGGCGTTGCGACCGCGACCGCCGCTGCGCTGATGGGCATGGAGTGCGTCGTATTCATGGGCGTCGAGGACACCGAGCGTCAGGCGCTCAACGTGTACCGCATGCGCCTGCTCGGTGCGGAGGTCATTCCGGTCACGACCGGTACCGGCACGCTCAAGGATGCCTGCTCGGCAGCGTTCCGCGAGTGGACGAGCCGCATCGACGATACGCATTACTGCCTCGGTTCCTGCATGGGTCCGCATCCGTTCCCGACCATTGTCCGTGACTTCCAGTCGGTCATTTCCAAGGAAATCAAGGAGCAGATGCTCGAGAAGGAAGGCCGTCTGCCGGACGCAGTGCTCGCGTGCGTAGGCGGCGGCTCGAACGCCATCGGTGCATTCTATAATTTCATCGAGGATGAAGGCGTTCGTCTGATCGGCTGTGAGGCCGCAGGACGCGGCGTTGATACGGCGGAGACCGCTGCGACCATCGCGACCGGCCGTCTGGGTATCTTCCACGGCATGAAGTCCTACTTCTGCCAGGACGAATACGGCCAGATCGCGCCCGTATACTCCATCTCGGCCGGTCTGGATTACCCCGGCATCGGCCCGGAGCACGCTTATCTGCACGACATCGGCAGAGCGGAGTACGTCCCGGTGACCGATGACGAGGCGGTAGAGGCCTTCGAATATCTCAGCCGCATTGAGGGCATTATCCCGGCGATCGAGTCCGCACACGCTGTTGCGCACGCGATGAAGCTCGCGCCGACGATGGGAAGGGACAAGATCATCGTTATCAACATTTCCGGCCGCGGCGACAAGGACTGCGCTGCGATTGCGCGTTACAGAGGAGAGAACATCCATGAGTAAGATTCAGACTGCTTTTGCAAACGGCAAGGCGTTTATCCCGTTCGTGACCTGCGGCGACCCGTCGCTCGAGGTCACCGAGCAGATCGTATACGCGATGGCGGACGCCGGCGCAGACCTCATCGAGCTGGGTATTCCGTTCTCCGATCCGACCGCGGAGGGCCCGGTCATTCAGGAGGCAAATGTGCGCGCATTGTCTGCCGGAACCACAACGGATAAGATTTTCGACATGGTGCGCCGCATCCGTCAGAAGATTGACATTCCGATGGTGTTCATGACCTATGCGAACGTGGTTTATTCCTACGGCTCGGAGCGCTTCATCAACACCGCAGCAGAGATCGGAATGGACGGTCTTATCCTGCCGGATGTACCGTTCGAAGAAAAGGCAGAGTTCGATCCGCTCTGCCGTCAGTACGGTCTGGATCTCGTGTCGCTCATCGCGCCGACCTCGCATGACCGCATTCGCATGATCGCGAACGAAGCCTCCGGCTTCGTGTACTGCGTATCCTCGCTCGGCGTTACCGGCGTGCGCTCCAGCATCACGACCGACATCGGCGCGATGGTAAAGCTCGTTAAGGAAACACAGGACATTCCGTGCGTAGTCGGCTTCGGTATTTCCACGCCTGAGCAGGCCGCGAAAATGGCGGCTCAGTCGGACGGTGCGATCGTCGGCTCGGCCATCGTCAAGCTGTGCGCGAAGTACGGCAAGGATTGTGTGCCGTATGTAAAGGAATACGTTGAGAGCATGAAGAACGCCGTTCGCGCGGCAGACTGAATGGAAAAGGGGAGAAGCGAAAGCTTCTCCCCTTTGTTTATCGTAACAACGGATATCAGTAATTATCAGCCTTGAGCTCAAAATATGCCTGCGGATGGGCGCAGACCGGACAGATGTCGGGCGCCTGTCTGCCGACGACAATGTGGCCGCAGTTCGAGCACTGCCAGATGCAGTCGCCGTCACGCGAGAACACCAGACCGTTTTCTACATTGTCGAGCAGCTTGAGGTAGCGTGCCTCGTGCTCCTTTTCGATCGCGCCGACCATCTCGAACAGGTCTGCGATATGGTCGAAGCCTTCCTCGCGCGCTTCCCTTGCAAAGGCTGCATACATATCGGTCCATTCGTAGTTTTCGCCGGCTGCTGCGGCCTTGAGGTTCGTGATCGTATCATCGATACCGCCGTTGAGCAGCTTGAACCAGATTTTTGCGTGCTCCTTTTCGTTTGCCGCCGTCTCCTCAAAGATCTTTGCGATCTGGACATAACCGTCCTTCTTCGCCTTGGAGGCGAAATAGGTGTACTTATTGCGCGCCATGGACTCACCGGCGAACGCCGTCTGGAGATTCGCCTCGGTTTTTGTGCCTTTCAGATCAGCCATAATGGTTTGCTCCTTTCGACTTCTGACGTTTATTTATTCCGGCAGGCCGCGCACACGCCCTCAAAAAGAATGTCATAATGGGTAAGCTCGACATCCGAGGAGTCGGTCACGCGGTCAAGCAGGTCGGTGATGGGCGGCATGAATACATCGTAGACATTGCCGCATTCGGTGCAGCGCACATGATAATGCTCCTGCGTGTTGAAATCGAAGCGGTCAGCGCCCGTCGGCACCGGAACGCGCAGGATTTCGCCCTGAAGGGCGAGCTGGTTGAGGTTGCGGTACACAGTCGCCTTACTGATGGAAGGATGCTCGGCTGCAACGACAGCATAAACGCTGTCCGCTGTGGGGTGGTCGTGCAGCGAGCGCACCGCCTGTAAAACAATCTGTCGCTGAACGGTGTTTCTTGTCTGCATGAATATGACCTCACTTTCTAATTGATATTTAATCTTAATTAGATTATATATCCTATTAGCAGGTCTGTCAATAGTAGGCAGCAAATTGGGGAAAGATTACAGTACATACAGCATGACCATCAGATAATGGCAGATGCTGCCGACGATAACGAACAGGTGAAACAGCTCGTGAAAGCCGAGAAGGGTGCTGAAATTCGGCCGCTTCGAGATGTAAATGATGCCGCCGACCGTGTAGGCAAGACCGCCAGCTGCGAGCAGCGCAATGGCGGGGGAGGGCATGGAAAGTACGACACCGAAATCGAAAGCGATGGCCCAGCCGAGTGCCAGATAAAGTGCTGTACCGATCAGGCGGGGCGCGTCGATCCAGAGCAGCTTGACCGCGATACCGGTCAGTGCGATCAGCCAGATGACACCGAGGAAGAGAAAACTGCGCGGTGCAGGCATGAATTTCAGGATGATCGGCGTGTAGCTGCCGGCAATCAGAACGTAGATCATGCTGTGATCGAGCTTTTTCAGGCGGCGAAGCACAGCCTCTCCGCGCAGCGAGAAATGGTATACGCTGCTTGCGGAATAGAGCGCGATGAGCGAGAGACAGAACACCACGGCTGCTCCTGCAAGCTGTCCGGAAATATCAGGATCAAACAGCAGCCGCAGCAGCAGGATCAGCAGACCGGATACACTGAGAACGGCGCCGACAAAGTGTGAATAACAGGAAAACGGATCTCTGGCCTTGAGAAATGCACGAGGCATATGGACTCCTCCTTGAAATGATGTAGAGATAAATACTATATAACACTTATTATGATACCATATTTCTGAGAGATTGCAAGAGAAAGTCTGTATGTAATTTTTGCCGTTTTTTCGAACAGTATGCACCGGGAACAAAAAAGAGCACAGAACTTAATTCTATGCTCTCGTTTTGCGAAAAATATGGGATTTTACGTTATGCAACAATTTTAACCGTCTGGTTTGCTTCGTCCCAGTCCACGTCAAAACCGCACACCGAGGCGAGGCTGCGCAGACGATAATAGTTGTAGTTGTCGATGCAGAACGCTGCGATCATGTGACTCTGTCCCTCTACGATGGTCGGCTCTGTGACCGACTGTACAGTGCGCTTTTGAGGAGAAAGCACCTTGTTTTCCGTGCCGATGGGGGTGTACTGCTCGCGCGGAGAAAGCGTGACCTGCTGCTTTTCCTCGCTCCAGCCAACTGCGTAATCCCATTCGCAGCCGCTCAGCAGCAGCGCCGCATCGCGCACGCGAACGTAGTTTTCATCACCGATGCTGTAAGCCTGAAGCGTGGTCTTTTTCCCGTTCAGCGAGACCGTGACGGTCGTCGGAGCGGCGGTCGCCCTCTGACGCAGCACCATCGGAACCGTGCGGTCCATGCGGATGCCGTAGCGCGGCAGATTGTAAAGACCGTAGGTCGGACGCGCCATGCCGGCATTGGTCAGCGTTGAGATTTTGATGCCGTTTTTCTCCAGGATGGGCTGCATCCAGCGGTCATACGCGCCGTAAGGATAGGAAAAGTAATTGACGGTCGTCTGACCGGTGTGCTGCTTGATCAGAGAAATGCTCTGCGCGAGATCGTTCCCGACGCGCTCAGTGTACTGTGACTGGCTTTCGCCCTTTTCGCGCATGATGCCGTTGATGCCGTCCGGCGCATTTGCACCGCCGTACTTCGGGTTGTGGAGATCATAGGTATGGGAGCCGAACCGGAACAGACCGCTGTCATACATGGATTTTACCTCGTCCCAGTTCAGCGAGTGACGGCTGGTGTCGGTATCGTCCGCGTCTTTGATGTGGCTTGCTATGAGTGCAACGGTCGCCTTCATGCCGGTCTGCTGAAGAATGGGCGCTGCGATCGTATAATTGGAGAGGTAGCCGTCGTCAAAGGTGATCATCACGGGACGGGCGGGGAGGCTGCGCTTTCCCTCGCCGATCTCCTCGACTTCGCTCGGGAACAGCGGCGTATAGCCAAACGACTCCAGAAACTCCATGTCCAGACGGAAACGCTCATCCGTGATCGTCATGCTGGAGATTTTGTTCGGGTCCTGAGTCAGATCGTGGTACATCAGAATGGGCATCGAGCTGCTCTGCGTCTCTGCCGCACCGGCGGCAAGCCCTGCCGTCAGCGCGAGTACCGCAGCCGCAGCGGCTATGCTCCGCTGAAAAAACTGATTCATCGTTTCTTTCCTGCCTTTCTGTCCGGCGGAGAGGAAAATCCTTACTCTGTCGGAGCCGAAACAAGTATAGCACAAATTTCTTCATCTGTCTACTTTCGTACGCCGCGGCTCTTGCACACGGCGTACGAAGGGGATATAATAGTACAGTAAACTATATGGTAAAGAGGTGGAACCTATGCCACGGCTGGAACAGACCATAGACGCGGTATTTTCCGACCGCGACATCACACCGTCTGACGTCCCGCAGCTCGATCTGTATATGGATCAGGTGCTCACGCTGTTCGACCGCACGCTCTCCGAGAGCAAGCGTGCGCCGGGTGACAAGCTGCTGACTAAGACGATGGTCAATAATTATGTCAAAGAAGGACTGATGACACCGGTCCGGGGTAAAAAGTATACCCGGGAGCAGATCATGCAGCTGCTGTGCGTGTATCATCTCAAGCAGACGCTGCGTCTGAGCGACGTCAAGGCACTGACGGGCCGGACGGATGTGGATTTCGAAGCCTGTTATGCTGCGTTGCTCGAGGACAAGGAACAAATGCGCACATTTATCCCCGAGCTGCTGCGAAGCCAGCTCACAAACGACGCGAGCGACCCGAATGACCGCCTGCGTCTGTGCCTTGCGCTCAGCGAGGTCGCTAATTACCTGCGCCGCCTGTGCGAGAGCATGATCGACGCGATACCCTCGGAGGAAAAAGGAGACTGAGACCTAATGTCGATTGAAAAAGCCCGTGCATGGCTGAAAAAATATGATGCGGACAGCCGCATCGTGGAATTTCCCGTATCGTCTGCGACTGTGGAGCTGGCTGCGGAGGCAGTCGGCTGCGAACCGGCGCGTATTGCCAAAACGCTGTCTTTCCGCACGAACGACGGCGTGATCCTGATCGTCGCGGCAGGCGATGCCAAGATCAACAACCCGAAATACAAGGCTCGCTTCGGCTGCAAGGCGCGTATGCTCGCCTTTGAGGAGGTCGAGCCGGAAATCGGACATGCGGTCGGCGGCGTATGTCCGTTCGGCGTCAACGAGGGCGTGACCGTATTCCTCGACGAATCGCTGAGACGCTTCGAGACGGTTTTCCCGGCCTGCGGCTCGTCCAATTCCGCTATTGAACTGACCATCCCGGAGCTTGAAAAATATTCCGGCTTCAAGGCATGGGTAGATATATGCAAAGGATGGAGAGAAGAATGAGGATTGCAGTTGCTCAGATCGGTTCCGGCGAAAACAAGGAGATGAACCGGTATATGATCGAACGGCTTGCATGGAGCGCGTCGGAGGCCGGCGCAGATATGCTGTTCCTGCCGGAATATGCGATGTTCTGTGCAGGAAGCGACCGCGCAGCGCGCAACATGGAGGCTGCGGAGCCGCTCGACGGCCCGTTCGTCACCGCGCTCAGCGAGCTTGCAGCAGGTCAGGGTCTCTGGATCTGCGCCGGCATGTACGAGCAGACCGACGGCCTGCCGTACAACACGGTCGTCGTCATTGATGATGAGGGGCGGCTGCGCGGCACGCACCGCAAAAACCGCCTTTATGATGCTTTCGGCTATCGCGAGTCGGAGGAGTGCCGGGCAGGGGAGCAGCCCTTTGAGCCTGTCGAGACCCCGGCCGGCAGGCTCGGCATCATCACCTGCTATGAGCTGCGTTTCCCGGAGCTTGCAGCCGAGCAGAAAAAGCGCGGTGCAGAAGTGCTTTTTGTACCGGCAGGCTGGGTCTGCGGCGAAAACAAGCCGCTTCACTGGAATACGCTGCTCTGCGCGCGCGCCATTGAAAACAGCGTGACGGTCATCGGCGCGGATCAGTATCGCGCGGATCATTTTATCGGCCACAGTGCAGTCTTTGCCCCGGATGGCACGACGCTCGCTTCGCTCGGCGCCGGAGAAGGCCTGCTCGTCACGGAAATCGCAGGAACAGAACAAGAGGAAGAAGGAGAAGAAGAATGAAATTCGATCCCACGTTATATGTCATTACGGACAGCACCTATCACACGACCGAAACGCTGCTGCACGCGGTCGAGGAGGCCTGCAGGGGCGGCGCGACGCTCATTCAGCTTCGCGAGAAGGAGACGGGCGGCCGCGCGTATCTGGAGCTCGCGCAGCAGGTCAAAGCGGTCACAGACCGCTTTCAGGTCCCGCTCATCATTGACGACCGTGTAGACGTTGCGATTGCGTGCGATGCCGCAGGCGTTCACGTCGGTGCGAGCGATCTGCCGGTCGCGGTTTGCCGAAAACTGCTCGGCCCGGACAAGATCGTCGGCGCGACGGCAAAATCGGTTGAGGCGGCAAAGGCGGCCTATGAGGATGGTGCTGACTACCTCGGTACGGGCGCGATCTTCCCGACCACCACGCATGTCACCACCAAGGTAACGCCGGTTTCCGTGCTGAACGATGTCTGCCGCGCTGTGCCGATCCCGGTCGTCGCGATCGGCGGCCTGAATGCGGACAACATGGATGTGCTGTCGGAAAGTCCGATCGCAGGCATTGCGGTTGTCTCCGCTGTAATGAAGGCGGCGGACCCTGCCGCCGCGGCAGCGCATATCAAGGAAAAATTCGACAAAATGCGTACAAAATAAACGCAGACTGTAATAAAAAAGCTCCCGAAAGCGTAATCGGGAGCCTTTTTTTCTGTATTTATGCGGCATCCTGGAGTTCCTCGACCGCTTCCTGTCTGGTGTCGGCGGAAAACAGGAACGCGCCGTCTGCGTCATATACCTCGATGTGTCCGTTTACATATTCCAGCGTGCAGTTCATGTTGCGCGCCTCCCCTCGTTTTCGATGGTTTTATTATACCGAAGAATAAGGGAAATAAAGCGGACTTATTGCACCGCTGTCACTCGATCTGCTGGAGGAACATGCGCTTCTTGAGGAAGGTGCGCACTTCGTCGGCCTGCGGGATGGAAGGCGCTGCGCCGGCACGGGAAACCGCGAGGGCGGCAGCGGCAGAGGCCTCGCAGAGTGCTGCCTGCGGCGATTTGTGTGCGCAGGCGGCCGCGAGGAAATAGCCGCAGAAGGTATCGCCTGCACCGGTCGTGTCCACGGTCTTGACCGGGAAGGCCTCCTGCACGTATTCTGCGCCGCCGAGAAGGGCGATCGTGCCGCGTTCGCCTGCTGTCACGACAAGATCTGCCGAGGGGAACCGGAGATGCAGGTGCTCGAGCAGGGTTGCCGGTGCAGTGCCAGGGGCGGCGTTTGCGAGAAGCGCTGCCTCGCTCTCATTGACGATAAACATATCCACATCGTCAAGCGGCAGCGCATCGGGATTCACCGGGAAGGGTGAGGGGTTGAATACTACGCGGAAGCCGAGACCGTGCGCACGGCGGATGATGCTGTCGGTGAGGCTGGTCTCGTTCTGAAGCAGGACGATATCTCCGTCGCTGCCGCAGGCGAACACATCCTCAAGATACGTGTGCGTCAGCCCGCGGTTTGCGCCGCCCCAGACGAGAATGCGGTTCTGTCCGCCGGCGTCGACCTCAATGACAGTGTGACCGGTGGGGATGTCGAGCCGGAGCAGATGACCGGCATCCGCTCCGGCTTCTTCGAGTAGAGAGGCAAGAAAGCCGCCGTCAGGACCGATCGCGCCGCCGTGGATGACCTCCGCGCCGGCACGCGCTGCGGCGATCGACTGGTTGAGGCCCTTTCCGCCTGCAAAGACCGTGTGGCTCTTTGCGGTAACGGTCTCTCCCGGATGGACAAATTCCTCGACAGTGTAAACGTTATCAATGTTCAGCGAACCGAAATTAAGTATCTTCATGGTTTTCCTCCTGTTCTGAAGCAGCCTTCCCGCCGCTCTGACGGTGAGGGCGAACGGATGCGAGCGGATTTTTCTGCGCAGCCTCGCGCAGACTGCTGTCCTCGATATGAGTATAGATCATGGTCGTGCTGACGCTTGTGTGCCCCAGAATAGTTTGGAGCGTGCGGATGTCAACGCCGTTCTGATACATGAGTGTTGCGGCGGTGTGGCGCAGCTTGTGTGCGGAATATTTATGCGTGTTAAGACCGGCCTGACCGACGTATTTCTTGACGAGCCATTTCACCGTCTGGACACTGATGCGGTTGCGGTTGCGGCTGATGAACAGCGCGTTTTTATCCCTGTCGTGCGGGCGGAGACGGTGCGGCAGATACTGGTTGATCGCGTCGGCGCAGGCCTCGTTCAGATAGACCGTGCGCTCCTTGCCGCCCTTGCCGGTGACGCGCACGGTATCACGCTGAAAGTCGGTAAGATTGAGACCGACGAGCTCGGATACGCGCAGACCGCAGTTGAGAAACAGCGTCAGAATACAGTAATCGCGCTCGGCGTATTCGCCCTGCACGGCTTCGAGCAGTTTTACGCTGTCATCGGCGGTCAGATACACCGGAAGCGTTTTGCGGATAGTCGGGGACTCGAGGCTTGCCATCGGATTGGTCTCGAGCAAATGCTTTTTGTCGGTCAGATAGCGAAAAAATGCGCGGATCGCGGAGACCTTGCGTGCGCGCGAATTTACGCTCAGGCCGAACTCGGTATCCGGACTGTTCTGCTGCGTGGGGCGCTCGCCGGACATGTATTCCAGATAATCATAGGCATCGCTCAGCGTCACGGTTTTGAGAAAGTCAATGTCGACATCATCGATGGCAATGCGGTCGATCGGCAGCTCGCGCGGCACGAGACCCTTGTTGTGCTTGAGCACACGCAGGAACAGCCGCAGATCAAGATAATATTCGTGGGCGGTCCTGGCGGACTTGCCCTGGATGGTCGAAATATAGGTCAGAAAATCGCGCAGGATGCGCGGCGCATCGGCGGCGTATTCGGACATCGGTCGCTCCATGCGGAAAACCTCCTTTGTATGGGGCATATCATTTCAAAATAAGTATAGCACAAAGCCTGCGGGATTTCGAGAACTTATTGATTTTTCACGCGCGCAGCGGTATAATAAGTCCAATAAAACACCCGGAAAGAAGGCGCGTTTTCATGCCGAAAAGCTCGAACCAGAAGCTGAAGCTCCTTTACCTGCGGCGAATCCTGCTCGAAGAGACCGACGATAATCATCACCTGAATGCAGAACAGCTGGTCTCCAAACTGGAACAGCTGGGCATTAATGCCGACCGAAAGACGATCTATGCAGATGTGGCGGCCCTGCAGGACTATGGCATGGATATTTTTCTCCAGCGCGGTCCGGGCGGCGGCTACAGCGTTTCCTCACGCGAGTTCGAACTCCCCGAGCTCAAGCTGCTCGTAGACGCGATCCAGTGCTCACGGTTTATCACGGAAAAGAAAAGCCGCGAGTTGATCGGCAAGATTGAGTCTCTTGCAAGCAGGGAAGAAGCGCGGCAGCTTCAGCGCCAGGTCTATGTCAGCGACCGCCTGAAAAACATTGATGAGAAGATCTACTACAATATCGACGCCCTGCACCGCGCGGTGTCGAGTGGCGTGAAAATTCGATTTCTGTATTTCAACTGGGCACTCGATTTCACACGCCGGGATAAAATCTACCGGAATTACCGTCATGACGGCGCATATTACTGCGTCAGCCCGTGGGCGCTGACATGGGACAATGAAAACTATTACCTCATCGCTTACGACCCGTCTGCGCCGGAAGGCTCGCGCATCCGCAACTACCGCGTTGACAAGATGGAAAACATCCAGCTGACTGAAGAAAAACGTGAGGGTGCGCAGCATTTCCGCGGCAGTTTCAGTCCGGCAGCGTATTCGCGCAAGATGTTCGGCATGTTTTCCGGGCATGAGGAGATCGTGCGCCTGCGCTGCCGCAAGGATGCCATCAACATCCTGCGCGACCGGTTCGGCTCCGAGCTTATGGTGCAGCCGGACGACAGCACACATTTCTTTGCGAGCGTGACCGTTGCGGTCAGTCCGCAGTTTTATGCGTGGGTCGTCGGCCTGAATGGCGCAGTGCGCATCGTTACACCGCAGCACGTCTGTGACAGCTTTCGAAAGCTGCTGCTGGAACAGCTTGAAGAATAACAGAAAACAGTCCTCCGCCGGTTTGGCTGCCGGAACGGAGGACTGCTGTTTTTCTGAAATTATTCCCAGTCGACCTTGTGCTGGAGCGGACCGGAGCCGCGGCCGAGGTCGAGACCATAGGCGATGCAGGCGGTGAGATACTGCTTGGCGCGGCGGACGCTCGTCGCAAGAGAATGTCCCTCGGCGAGGTTGCAGGCGATCGCGGAGGACAGCGTGCAGCCGGTGCCGTGTGTGTTGGGGTTGTCGATGCGCGGCGAGGGAAACCAGTGACAGGTTTCACCGTCAAACAGCAGGTCATCTGCACAGTCGGCAAGATGCCCGCCCTTGACGAGCACAGCGCCGCCGGTTTTCGCAGCGATTTCCTTTGCTGCCTGCTCCATGCCGTCTCGGTCGGTGATCTCGTGGCCGCAGATGGCGGCGGCCTCGTGCAGATTAGGCGTGACGAGCGTGCACAGGGGGAACAGATCGCCTATGAGCGCGTCGGCTGCGTCCCTTTGCAGCAGAACCTGACCGCTCGATGACATCATGACCGGATCGAGCACGATATTTTTCGCGTGATGCGCACGCAGACACTCTGCGGTCTTATGTATGATCTCCTTATCGTACAGCATGCCGATCTTGACAGCATCCGGGCGGATGTCCTCAAAAACGCAGTCGATCTGCCTGCCGACGAGATCGGCCGGCACAGCCTGCATGCCGGTCACATGAAAGGTGTTCTGTGCGACGACAGCAGAAATAACCGCCATGCCGTATACCCCGTGAGCCTCGAAGGTCTTGAGGTCGGTCTGAATGCCCGCACCGCCCGTCGGGTCGGTACCTGCAATGCTGAGTACATTTTTCATTGTTCTGTTTCCTCCAGTCCGCTGCCATCAAAGGCAGGAATAAAGCTCTCGCTGATCGACTCGTCCTGCTGAAAGAAGCCGCCAAGACCGAGCTCACGGAACTCTCCGCAGGCTGTTTCATACTCTTCGGCGGTGATCGTCCGGTCTAGCTCAGGATATTCGTCCATATCAAAGGGAGTGTACTGCCGCATGAGGCTGACGAGCACGCAGTTTCCCCAGCGCACAGCAATATCACGCAGTATCTGCGAGGTGTCGCCGCCGAGACCGGGCAGCATGAGATGACGGATGACCGTGCCGCGCGTCAGCATGCCGTTTTCATCAAATTGCGGCGCACCGGTCTGACGCACCATTTCGTCGATGGCAGGAACCGCGAAATCGCGGTAATCCTGTGCATGTGAGTAGAGGCCGGCGTAGTAGCTGCTGTAATACTTGTAGTCGGGCAGATAAATGTCGATCTGTCCGTCGAGCAGGTGCAGCGTCTCGATACATTCGTAGCCGCTCGAGTTGTAAACGACAGGGAGGGTAAGGCCTTCGTTCCGGGCAAGCGTGAGCGCGCGGATGATCTGCGGCACATAGTGTGCACCTGTAACGAGATTGATGTTGGCGGCGCCTTTGCGCTGAAGCGAGAGAAAGGTGGCGGCGAGACTTTCCTCTGTAATCATTCGGCCTGCGGCCTCTCGGCGGCTGATGGCACGGTTCTGACAGAATACGCAGCCAAGCGAGCAGTGCGAGAAAAATACCGTTCCGGAGCCGTTTGCTCCCGAAATGACCGGCTCCTCCCACAGATGCAGCGATGCGCGCGCTGCTTCGACGGAAGCGCCTGCACCGCAGACGCCGCGCGTTTTTGTTCTGTCCGCACCGCAGGCGCGCGGACAGAGCTTGCAGTTTTCCAGCAGACTCATCAAAATTCGTTCCCTCCATTAAGATATATTATAGCGCATTTTTGTATGGAAATAAAGGGGGCGGCGTGTTATAATAAATCATAATGCCGAAAAATTATACGGTGATAACAGAGTGATTATGTAGGAGATACAGGATATGAAAATTTCTGAACTTTTGAAGCAGGACAAGGTCACCCTCTCCTTTGAGGTGTTTCCGCCCAAGACGAGCAGCAGCTATGAGTCGGTAGCCAGAGCAACGCAGGAGATTGCGGCGCTGAGACCGGATTTCATGAGCGTAACCTACGGCGCAGGCGGCGGCACGAGCGAGCACACGGTCAATATTGCGGCTGACCTCAGGAAGAAGTATGACGTCACCGTGCTGACTCATCTGACCTGCGTGTCCTCGACCCGTGAGCATGTTGCAAAGATGGTTCAGAAATACAAGGAAAACGGTATCGAAAACATTCTTGCGCTCCGCGGCGACATCCCGGAGGGCGGCGCTCCGCACAGCGATTACCATTATGCAGCCGAGCTCGTGCGCGACATCAAGTCGCAGGGCGACTTCTGCATCGGCGGCGCATGCTATCCGGAGGGTCATGTAGAGGCGGCGAACAAGACCGAGGACATTCTGCATCTGAAGGAAAAGGTCGAGGCAGGCTGCGAATTTCTGACCACGCAGATGTTCTTTGATAACAATATCATGTATAATTTCCTGTACCGCATTCGCGAGAAGGGAATCACGGTCCCGGTCATCGCAGGCATCATGCCGGTAACCAACGTCAACCAGATCAAGCGCATCACCTCAATGTCCGGTACTTACCTGCCCGAGCGCTTCAAGGCGATCGTTGACCGCTTTGGCGACAACCCGGCGGCGATGAAGCAGGCGGGCGTGATCTACGCGACCGAGCAGATCATCGACCTGATCGCGAACGGCGTAAACCACATCCACGTTTATTCGATGAACAAGCCGGAGATTGCCGCCGGTATTCAGGCCAGCCTGTCGGAGATCCTCGGATGATCTCCTTTGACCGTGGAGAAGCGCTGCGCTATATGGGGTATCACGGTGCGGTGCCGGACGCAGCAGTAGCGGAGAGCCTGGAACGCTGTGCCGCCGAGCTTCAGGCGGCTGTGCAGCCGAAAAGCATCTCCGCCCGCTTCCCGCTGTCCTTCACCGGGGAGAATACGATGCAGATCGGCGATCTCACCGTCACAAGTGCGAATCTCGCGCGCAACCTCAGGGGCTGCACGGAAGTATACCTGATGGCGGCGACACTCGGCATCGGCGCAGATCGGCTGATCGCGCGCGCTTCGGCAGTCCGCATGAGCGATGCTGTTATCCTGCAGGCGGTGGCGGCGGCCATGATCGAGACCTGCTGTGATGAGGTGAACGATGCGCTGCGGCGCACGGCGGAGCAGGAGGGGCTGTACTGCCGTCCGCGCTTCAGTCCCGGCTACGGCGATTTTTCCATCGAGCATCAGCGTGATTTTTCCCGTCTGCTCGATACACCGCGCAAGATCGGTCTCACCGTGACCGAAAGCTGTCTGCTCGCGCCGATCAAATCGGTGACGGCGGTCATCGGTCTTTCGCCCGAAAAACAGGACTGCCATCGCAAGGGCTGCGAGGAATGCGGCAAAACAGATTGCAACTTCAGGAGATAAAGAGAAATGAAACTGACCGAACGTTTAGGAAAAGAATGGGTGTTTTTTGACGGCGGCATGGGCACGATCCTGCAGGCGCACGGACTGAAGGCCGGCGAGCTGCCCGAAACGTGGAACCTGTCGCATCCGGATGAGATCATCGCGCTGAACCGCAGCTATTTTGAGGCAGGCTGTGATGTCGTCAATACCAATACCTTCGGCGCGAATGCGCTCAAGTATCCGGACAACCTGCGCGAGATCGTCGAGGCGGCGGTGAGCCATGCAAAGACCGCACGCAGCCTTGCAGGACGTGAGGAGGCTTTTGTAGCACTCGACATCGGACCGACCGGCAAGCTGCTCCAGCCGATGGGCGATCTGCCGTTCGAGCGGGCGGTCGAGCTGTTTTCCGAGACCATTCGCATCGGTGCGGCGGCAGGCGCCGACCTTGTTCTGATCGAGACCATGAGCGACAGCTACGAGGCCAAGGCAGCGGTGCTCGCAGCTAAGGAAAGCTGCGAGCTGCCGGTTGTTGTCACCACCATTTTTGACGAAAAGGGCAAGCTGCTCACCGGCGGCACGGTGGATTCGGTCGTTGCCATGCTCGAAGGTCTGCGCGTAGACGCGCTCGGCGTCAACTGCGGCCTTGGCCCGGTACAGATGAAGCCGATCATCAAGCGCCTGACCGAGGTTTCCTCGCTTCCGATCGTTGTCAATCCGAATGCCGGTCTGCCGCGCAGCGAAAACGGCACGACGGTATTCGATATCGACGCAGAGGAGTTTGCGACTCTCATGGGAGAGATTGCCGGCATGGGCGTGCACGCGCTCGGCGGCTGCTGCGGCACGACACCGGCGCACATCAGTAAAATGATCGAGGTGTGCCGCAAAAAGCCGTTCGCCGCGCCGGTTCCCAAGCACAGAACGGTGGTTTCGTCGTTCTCGCAGACGGTCGAGATCGGCCCTAAGCCGGTCATCATCGGCGAACGCATCAACCCGACCGGCAAGAGCAGGTTCAAGGCGGCGCTGCGCGAGAACAACATCGAGTACATCCTCGGTGAGGGCATGGCGCAGGAGGACAGCGGTGCACACATCCTTGACGTAAACGTTGGCCTGCCAGAAATCGATGAGCCGGCAATGATGGAGCGCGTCGTGACGCGCCTTCAGAGCGTTATTGCACTGCCGCTTCAGATCGATACCTCGAATACCGAGGCAATGGAACGCGGCATGCGTCTGTATAACGGCAAGCCGATGATCAACTCGGTCAGCGGCAAGATGGAGAGCATGGAAGCGGTCTTTCCGCTCGTGCGCAAGTACGGCGGCGTTGTGGTTGGTCTGGCGCTCGATGAAAACGGCATTCCGGCGACTGCCGAGGGACGCATTCAGGTCGCAAGGAAGATCTACGAGACCGCGGAAAAATACGGCATTCCGCATGAAGACATCGTGATCGACGGCCTTGCAATGACGATTTCCTCGGACAGCGGCTCGGCGCTCGTCACGCTCGAAACGCTGCGCCGCGTGCGCGATGAGCTGCACGGACACTCTATTCTCGGCGTTTCCAACATTTCCTTCGGCCTGCCGCAGCGTGAGATCGTCAACTCGAATTTTTTCACCATGGCGCTCCAGAGCGGTCTGTCCTGTGCGATCATCAACCCGAATATGGACGCAATGATGCGCTCCTACCGCGCGTATCTTGCGCTTGCAAACCTGGACGAGCAGTGCGCCGGTTATATTGCAGCCTACGGAAACCAGCCTGCGCCTTCTGCTGCTCCGACAGCGGCGGGTGGTGCAGTCATGCCGCTTGGCGAAAGCATTGAACGCGGTCTGGGCGAGCGCGCGGTGCAGGCCGCGAAGGAAATGCTTCAGACGGCAGCGCCGCTCGATGTTGTAAACGGCGAGCTCATTCCGGCGCTTGACCGCGTGGGCAAGGGCTTCGAGAAGGGAACGGTATTCCTGCCGCAGCTGCTGATGAGTGCGGAGGCGGCCAAGGCTGCGTTCGAGGTCGTTAAGGAAGCGATGAAGGGCGAGGATCAGCAGACCAAGGGCAAGATCATCCTCGCGACGGTCAAGGGCGACATCCACGACATCGGCAAAAATATCGTCAAGGTCCTGCTTGAAAACTATGCTTATCAGGTCCTCGACCTCGGCAAGGACGTTCCGCCCGAGGTGATCGTTGACACCGCTATTAGGGAGGACATCAAGGTAGTCGGCCTGAGTGCGCTGATGACGACGACCGTTGTCAGCATGGAGGAGACCATCAGGCAGCTGCGCGAGAAAAAACCGGACACCAAGGTCGTTGTCGGCGGCGCGGTGCTGACGCAGGAATATGCGGACTCCATCGGCGCGGACTGCTACGCGAAGGACGCGATGGCGACCGTTCACTTTGCGGACAGCGTTTTCGGCGTATAAACAGAAAAGAGGCATATCCGACGGGGAAAACTCTCGGATATGCCTTTCTCATAAAAAGAAAACCATGCGCTCCCGAACGAAGGGGCGCATGGTTTTTGTTTATCTGGACGCGATAACGTCGTTCATATCATACATGCCGGATTGCGTGCGAGTCGCCATGTACTCGGCTGCATCGACAGCGCCAACCGCGAAAACCTCACGGGAAAGCGCGGTGTGCTTGATCTCGATGATCTCGTCGCGGCCGCAGAACAGCACGCTGTGCTCGCCGACGATCGTGCCGCCGCGGACAGCGGAAATGCCGATCTCGTGCGCCGGACGCTTTTCGCGGCGCTCGTGGCGGTCGTAGACATATTCAGCCTTGTAGGGCAGGGCGGAGGCAACTGCGTCTGCGAGCATGATCGCCGTGCCGGACGGCGCGTCGAGCTTCTGATTGTGGTGCTTCTCGATGATCTCAACGTCGTACTTGTCGCCGAGAACGGAAGCCGACTTCTTGAGCAGCTCGCTCATCAGGTTGATGCCGATGGACATGTTGCCCGAACGGAACACCGGAATGGAGGCGGAGGCTGCGCGGATGCGGTCAAGCTGCTCGGCGCTGTGGCCGGTGGTGCAGATCACGACCGGCAGACGGCGCGCCTCACAGTAATCGAGCAGACGCTCGGTCAGCGCGGCGTTCGAAAAGTCGATGACAACATCGCAGTCACCCTGATACTCCGCAAAATCCTTGTAGATCGGGAAATCTGCGTACTGTTCGGTGCGAATATCAAAGCCGACAGCGATTTCCATGCCGTCGCGGCTGCTGACGATATCGCTGATTACACGGCCCATGCGGCCGCTGCAGCCGGAAAGCGCGATTTTTAACATCTTTCTCTGTTCTCCTGTCTGTCTGTGAAGAAATTAGATTTTGCAGCCTGCGTTCTCCAGCTCGCGCTTGATATAGGCGATGTGCTCCTCGCTCGGCTCAACGAGCGGCAGACGGAGATCGCCGACCTTCCAGCCGAGCAGCTCCATTGCCTTCTTGACCGGGATCGGGTTGACCTCGCAGAACAGCGCATCGATGAGGCTGTGATACTTGAACTGCATCTGAGCGGCCTCGGGATAACGATTTTCAAGGCAGAGCTGCGTGAGATCGTGGGTCTCCTGCGGCGCAACATTGGAAAGGACGGAAATAACGCCCTTTGCGCCGAGCGACATCATCGGAACGATCTGATCGTCGTTGCCGGACCATACGTTCAGGTTGTCGCCGCACTTCGCCATGGTTTCAGCCAGCAGCGAGAAGTTGCCGGAAGCAGCCTTGAGGCCGTTGATATTCGGGTGCTTAGACAGCTCATACAGGGTATCGGCGGTGAAGGAAACGCCGGTACGGCTCGGCACGTTGTACAGAACGATCGGAAGATCGCAGCAGTCTGCGATTGCGGTGTAGTGTGCGATCAGGCCGCGCTGCGTAGTCTTGTTATAGTACGGCGTAACCGACAGACCGGCATCAGCGCCGCATTCAGCTGCAAACTTGGTCAGCTCAATGGCGTATGCGGTGTCGTTGGAACCCGTGCCGGCAATGACGGGAACGCGGTGGTTGACATATTCGCAGCACCAGGACAGAACCTCGCGGTGCTCCTTGTCGTGCAGGGCAGAGGCCTCGCCGGTCGTGCCGCAGACGATGATCGCATCAGTATGATGTGCAATCTGGTAGTCGATAATGCGGCCGAACTCCTCGTAGTTTACCTCACCGGTGGACTTGAACGGGGTGATGATCGCAACACCCGCACCGGTAAAAACAGGCTTCTTCATAGTAAGAATGCTCCTCCTTAGCGGTCCATATAGCCCTCGGCGCACAGCAGCTCTGCCATCAGAACAGCGCCGCCGGCAGCGCCGCGCAGAGTATTGTGCGACAGGCTGACGAACTTGTAATCAAAAATGGTGTCCTCGCGCAGACGGCCGATGGTGACGCCCATGCCGTTCTCGGTCATGCGGTCGAGCTTGGTCTGCGGACGGTTATCTTCCTCGCAGTAGGTGAGATAATGCTCGGGAGCAGACGGGAGCTTCAGCTCCTGTGCACGGCCCTTGAAGCTGTTCCAGCGCTCGATCATGACCTCCTTGGAGGGCTTGTTCTTGAACTTGACGGAAGCCGCAGCCATGTGACCGTCAGAGCAGGCAACGCGCAGGCACTGCGCAGAGATGACCGGGACAGTCGCCGGCTCGATGTGGTCGCCCTCGATGTGGCCCCAGATCTTCATCGGCTCCTTCTCGCTCTTCTCTTCCTCGCCGCCGATATACGGGATAACGTTGTCGACCATTTCCGGCCAGGTCTCGAAGGTCTTGCCAGCGCCCGAGATTGCCTGATAGGTGCAGACGGAAACCTCGGTCGGTTCAAAGTCCATCAGAGCAGACAGAGCCGGAACATAGGACTGGATCGAGCAGTTGGACTTGACCGCGATGAAACCGCGCTTGGTGCCCAGACGCTTGCGCTGTGCCGGGATGATCTCAGCGTGGTCGGCATTGATCTCCGGAATGATCATCGGAACGTCCGGGGTGCCGCGGTGAGCGGAGTTGTTGGAGCAGACCGGGCACTCGAGCTTCGCATACTTTTCCTCGAGGGCGCGGATCTCGTCCTTCTTCATGTCGACCGCGCAGAAGATGAAATCGACCTTGGAGGCGATCTCCTCTGCGTCTGCGGTTGCGTCGTACATGACCATGTCCTTGTACTTGTCGGGCATCGGAACGGTCATCTTCCAGCGGCCTTCACAAGCCTCGGCATAGGTCTTACCCTTGTTGCGCGCAGATGCTGCGAGAGCAACGACCTCGAACCACGGATGATTCTCCAGCAGCAGGGAGAAACGCTGACCTACCATGCCGGTCGCGCCGACGATGCCTACTTTGTACTGCTTCATGTTTATCAGATCCTTCCAGAAAGGTGTAATAACGTGTGTGTGCATCCGGCGGATACACTGCAATTTTCACCGGCAGCGGTGTTTTCTGTGAGAAATATCACGCTGCGTGCCGAAATATGAAAAATACCGGTTGAAAAACCGGTATGACCTATACTATAATAGAAAGAGCGGAAAATCGCCGCCGCTTTCTAACACAGCTTAGCTCTCCACCGGCATTTCTGCTGATGACAGACGCAGGGATCTTATCCGCAGCATCCAGTCCGGTCCTGCCGCAACAGAACGACCGACTTCGGCGGAAGACCCTTTTTCGGCTGATGAACGGGTTTGCGGACCCTGTCAGGCGATACTGATGAAAACCGCGCCTCTATCTGTATCAGATACTTTTCCTTCTTATTTTAAGATAAGGCGATATATTTGTCAATAGAAGGCGGCAAAATAAACATGATTTCTAACAGGAGTTGAACAGAAAATGAAACGCTTTTTTTCGGCGCTGCTGTGCGCGGCGGCGCTGACCGGCACGCTGGCCGTGCCTGCGGCGGGTGCTGCGAGCACGGATACCACGCTTCGTGTCGGTCTGACGGTCGGCGGAGCGTCCTCGTTCGCCACGCCCATGCTGGAAAATGTCTCCGGCGAGAGCACCGGCTATACGGTCGGAACGGTAAGCGGCACGACCTTCAAGAGCGCCGCTTCGCTGGCTTCTTCTCAGCTGACCATCCGGCTGAATGATAAAAACGCCTTTGAGGTGTGCGATACCGAGACAGGCAAGGTGCTGTTTACGTCCGCCGAGGGTCTCGAGCAGCTGGCGATCCGACCGAACAGCCGTCTGACCTGGTTCAAGGGCTATAAGTGGTACGGCGATTTTGTCTATCGCCGCGCCTCGAACGGAAACATCACCGTTATAAACTATGTGAATGTCGAGGATTATGTGAAGGGCGTGCTGCCGTATGAGATCGACCCGGACTGGCCGGCCGACGCACAGAAGGCGCAGGCGATCTGCACGCGCTCGTTCGCGCTCGGTACGCACAAGCATACGGACAGCGGCTATGACCTGTGCAATACCACCAACTGTCAGGTATATCTCGGCGCGACACGCGCGACGAGCGAGTCGGATGCTGCGGTCAGCGCAACGGCGGGCGAAACGCTGTCCTGCGACGGCAAGGAGGTCATCGGCTACTTCTTTTCGTCGGACGGCGGCGCGACCGAGGATGCGGCCAATGTATGGGGCGGCGAATACAGCTACCTCAAGGGCAAGGCTGACCCCTATGAGGAAAAGGACAAGGACAAGTGGAGTGTGACGCTGACGCCGGCCGAGGTCAAGACCAGACTGACGAATGCCGGCTATTCGATCGGCACGGTCGCGAAGGTCGAGGTCACAAAGCGCACCGCGACGAACAATGTTGCCGAAGTGACCGTTACCGACACCGACGGCAAGAAGGTAACGCTGACGCGCAGCAGCGTGCGCACGGTTTTCGGTCTCAAGAGCATCAACTACTCGATCACCGCAAACACTGCGGCGACGAGTTCACAGACAAAAACCGCTGTGCAGAAAACCGCATCCGCGACAAAGACGAGCGTTAAAATCTCCCCGTCGGTACATACGGTCACGGTTGACGGCAAGGTGGTGAAGCCGCAGGGCTACAACATCAACGACAATAACTACTACAAGCTGCGCGATGTGGCGTGGATCCTGAACGGTACGGGCAGCGAGTTCAACGTGACCTGGGACGGCGCGAACAACCGCATCCTGCTCAGTCCGAACGCGCCCTATGTCAAGGTGGGCGGCGAGATGAGCGATACCGTCGCGGCGGTCAAGAAGCTCTCACCCTCGACAGCGGCGGTCGCTGTGGGGAACAAGACCGTGCAGCTGACCGGCTATAATGTAAACGATAATAACTACTACAAGCTGCGCGACATCGGCGACGCGCTCGGCTTTGCGGTGGACTGGGACCCGGAGGGCGTGGTCGTCATCCGCTCGGCCGACAAGACGACCGATGACAGCAAGAATGATACGTCTGACGGCAATAACGGCGGAAACAGCAGCAGCGACCAAAATAACAGCAATAATAATACCGGAAATGACGGGCAGACCGCAGAAACTGCTGCAAGCTGGACGTTCAGCGGCGCAGGCTGGGGCCACAGCGTCGGTATGAGCCAGTGGGGCGCGTATGCGATGGCGAAGCAGGGCTTCAGCTATGAGGATATTCTGAAATTCTACTTCACCGGTATCGAAATATCGAAATAATATGAGACAGGAGGTACGGCGTGGACGCAGGGCAGAAAAACTGTCTGCGCCCATGCTTTTGTGATGAAAAAGAGTGATTTTTATTTTGATCTGCCGGAACGGCTGATCGCACAGCATCCGCTCGAGCAGCGCGATGCATCCCGGATGATGGTGCTCGACCGCAGGGACGGCTCGGTGACGCACCGCCATTTTCATGATATGCTCGAGTATGTAAAACCGGGCGACTGCGTTGTCTTCAACAATTCGCGCGTTATTCCGGCCCGTCTGATGGGCCACGCAGTCGGCCATGTGACGCCGATCGAGGTGCTGCTGCTGACCGACAAGGGCGACGGCCTGTGGGAATGCCTGACCCGTCCGGGCAGAAAGACCCGCGCGGGCGTTGAGCTGACGTTTGGCGACGGCCTGCTGACCGCGACGGTCGAGGCGGTGCAGCCGGACGGCAACCGACTGATCCGCTTCCACTATGAGGGCATTTTCCTTGAGATTCTCGACAAGCTCGGCACGATGCCGCTGCCGCCGTACATCAAGGAAAAGCTCGAAGACCCGGAGCGCTATCAGACCGTCTACTCCAAGACACCCGGCTCGGCTGCCGCGCCGACCGCAGGTCTGCACTTTACGAAGGAGCTGCTCGAAGCGCTGAAGGACAAGGGCGTAAAGCTCGCGTTCGTCACGCTGCACGTTGGTCTGGGTACGTTCCGCCCGGTCAAGGAGGACGAGATCACCGATCATGTCATGCACTCCGAGTTCTATGTCATGGACGAGGAGACCGCGAAGATCATCAACGACACACGTGATGCAGGCGGCGACATCTGGGCGGTCGGCACGACGGCGACGCGCACGCTCGAGACCATCGCAGACGAGACCGGTCATGTCCGCGCACAGTCCGGCTGGACAGCGATCTTCATCTATCCGGGCTATCGCTTCAAGGCAGTCGATCATCTGATCACCAACTTCCATCTACCGGAGAGCACGCTGATGATGCTTATTTCCGCATTCGCAAGCCGCGAAATGGTCATGAACGCTTATCAGGAAGCGATCAGGGAAGAATACAGATTTTTCTCGTTCGGTGACAGCATGATGCTGTACTGATGCCGCAAACCCAGTATGTAATATGTAATTTGTGAGGAATATATGGAAATCGGAAAATTTAACCTAATCAAAACCGAAGGCCGCGCGCGCCGCGGCGAATTCTGCACGGCACACGGCGTGGTGCAGACCCCGGTCTTTCAGAACGTCGGCACGGCCGGCGCGATCAAGGGCGCGGTCGATGCGTTCGACCTCAAGGAGCTTGGCTGCCAGATCGAGCTGTCCAATACCTACCATCTGCACGTTCGCCCGGGCGATCAGATCGTCCGTCAGATGGGCGGCCTGCACAAGTTCATGCGCTGGGACGGTCCGATGCTGACCGACTCGGGCGGATTTCAGGTTTTTTCGCTTGCGACGCTGCGCAAGATCAAGGAGGAGGGCGTGACCTTCCATTCGCACGTCGACGGCCGCAAGATCTTCATGGGTCCCGAGGAGAGCATGCGCATCCAGTCCAATCTTGGCTCGGATATCGCCATGGCGTTTGATGAGTGCATCGAAAACCCGGCGCCGCGCGAGTACGTCAAGAACTCCATCGACCGCACGACGCGCTGGCTCAAGCGCTGCAAGGCCGAGCTCGACCGTCTCAACAGCCTGCCTGATACCGTCAATCCGCATCAGCTGCTGTTCGGCATCAATCAGGGCGGCACCTATGATGACCTGCGCATCGAGCACATGCAGGCGATCTCCGAACTTGATCTGCCGGGCTACGCGATCGGCGGTCTGGCCGTCGGCGAAAGCACCGAGGTCATGTACCATATTCTTGATGTCGTCCTGCCGCACGCGCCGCAGAACAAGCCGCGCTATCTGATGGGCGTCGGCACACCGAGCAACATCATCGAGGGTGTTGCTCGCGGCATCGACTTCTTCGACTGTGTCATGCCGACCCGGAACGCGCGCCACGGTCATCTGTTCACGCACAGCGGCATCCTGAACCTTATGAATGCCAAGTACCAGACCGACGACCGCCCGATCGAGGAGGGCTGTCAGTGCCCGACCTGCCGCCGCTTCAGCCGCGCCTATCTGCGCCACCTGCTCAAGAGCGGCGAGATGCTGTCGCAGCGTCTCCTGGTCATGCACAACCTCTGGTTCTACAACCATCTGATGCAGGAGATCCGCGATGCGCTCGACGAGGGCCGATTCGAGGAATTCCGTGCAGAATACAGCGAAAAAATGTCCAAGCGCATCTAAGGCCGCGCAGGATACAACAGAAAGCGTCTGCTGTGAGGGCAGGCGCTTTTCTGGTTTTACGGAACTGTGTTCGCTCATATGCTGACCCGAGAGGGGAGGCGCAGGCAGGTGCGGTTTCGGAAAAAGACAGTGCTGTATGCGGCCGGGGTGCTCGCGTGCGGGAATATCGCCCTGCAGGCGCTCGGCTTTGTCTATCGCGTGATGCTCAGCCGCTTTGCAGGCGCAGAGGGTCTCGGCATGTACCGACTCGCTAATTCGGTGTATCTGGTACTGCACACCGGCTGCCTTTCGGGTGTGACGATGGCGTGCTCGCGGCTGTCGGCGGCGTGCGAGGCAACAGGGGAGAAGGGGAAGACCGGTGCGGTGCTTCGTCTCGCATTTTCAGTGTTTTTTACGCTTGCGTTCGCAAGCGCGACAGGGCTGCTGCTGTGCGGCGACCAGATTGCAGCAGGCATTCTCGGCAATCCGCACGCGGCACAGGCGTTTCCGTTCATGCTGCTCTGTCTTATGCTGACCGGGATTGAAAATATCCTCAAGGCGCTGTTCATCGGACTGGAATGCGTGCAGTACACCGTGATCAGTGAAACAGGAGAGCAGCTGGTGCGCATTGCAGCCGTCGGCGTGCTGCTGCACACAGTCGGCGGCGATTGCGGGACAATGGCGAAGCTGATCTTCGCCGGAATGGCAGTCAGCGAGGTGTTCAGCGTGCTGCTGCTCAGCCTTCTGTTCCGTCGGGAACGGGGAGAGGCGCACCGCACGGCTGTCAGGGTCGATGCTGCGCTTGCGCGGCAGTTTGCGGCAATCGCCATACCGCTTTCGCTGTCCGCGCTCGCGGCCAATCTGCTTTCGGCGGCAGGTTCGGTCATCCTGCCGCGGCGGCTGATGGCGGCCGGAATGGACGCAGAGCAGGCGCTCGCTGCGCTCGGAACGCTTTCCGGCATGGTGCTGCCGCTCATGCTGCTGCCCTCGGCGCTCATCGGCTCGATCGGCACTGCATTGCTGCCGATTGTGACGGCGGCGCACGCTACGGGGAACCGCGCCCGTGTGCGCGCCCTCGTCGGCCGGGCGGTCATGACGGTCGGACTGATCGGCATCCCGGCGACCGCTGTGCTCATTCCGCTCGCACCCTCACTCAGCCTGCTGCTGTTCGCGCAGCCGCTCACGCTGCGGTATGCAGCGCTCACCGGTGCAGCGGCAGTTGCCATGTACTACCAGATGATCACTTCCGGCCTGCTGAACGCGCTCGGATTGCAGAATCGGAGCGTTCTGACCGCCGTTCTGGCAGAATTCGTACAGCTCGCACTTGTGCTTCGATGGTGCTCGCGCCCAGCGCTCGGCATTTACGGGTATCTTCTCGCGATGCTGCTGAGCGGCGCCGGAGCGGCCTTTTTTAATCTTGCCGTTCTGCATCATGCGACCGGCTTTGCGCTGCGACCGATGCGGCGTCTCGGACTGCCGCTGATGTGCGGCGCGGCGGCGGGCCTCTGGACGCGGCTGTTTGCGCTTCTGTTTTCTGAGCACGTGGCAAGTCCTGTTCTTGCGCTTGCGATGACGCTCGCCGGAGCTGGAATGCTCTGTCTTGCGCTGCTGCGGCTGTGCGGCCTGCATCCGCTGCGTTATCTTGCCGCTCGGAGAGAATAGAAAACGCAGCAAATCTTGACAAATGCGCGTAAAAAAGCTATCATAAGAAAGAAATAATATCGAGATAGCGGCTCCTGCCTCGGAGGCAGGGGCCTTTTTGGAGGAAGTAAAAATGGAACTTACCATGTGCTGCCCGACGCTGTTCGGGCTTGAGGGCATCGTCGCGGACGAGCTGCGCTTCGGCGGCAGGCTGACAGATGTGCGTGCGGAAAACGGCCGTGTATTTTTCGAGGGTGACGAGAGCACGCTTGCGTGGGCGAACCTTAATCTGCGCTGCGCAGAGCGCGTGCTCATCCGACTGGGCGCGTTCCGCGCAAAGACGTTCGACCAGCTTTTCGAAGGCGTGAAGGCGCTGCCGTGGGAGGAATTCATCCCGGCGGACGGCGCATTTCCGGTCAAGGGACACAGCCTGGACTCGGCGCTGCATTCCATCCCGGACTGCCAGAAGATCGTCAAGAAGGCGGTCGTTTCGCGCCTGTCGCAGAAATACGGCCAGGGCTGGTTTGAGGAGAGCGGCGCGAAGTATCAGATCCAGTTCGCCATCATGCATGATACTGCGGAAATTTATCTGGATACCTCGGGCGCCGGTCTGCACAAGCGCGGCTACCGCGCGAACAGCAATGCCGCGCCGCTGCGCGAGACGCTCGCCGCTGCAATGGTCAAGCTCGCACGCTGGCGCGGCCGGGAGCCGTTCCTCGATCCGTTCTGCGGTTCGGGCACGATCGCCATCGAGGCTGCGATGATCGCGCAGCGCCGCGCTCCCGGTCTGCTGCGCCGCTTCGATGCAGAGAAATGGAGCTGCTTCGATAAAAAGGTCTGGCAGCAGGCGCGTGAGGACGCGCTCTGCATGGCGGATGCGGCCGCCCGTTTTGATATTGTCGGCAGCGACATCGACCCGGAATGCGTCAAGCTGTCTATCTCTAATGCCCATAAGGCAGGCGTCGCAGGCACGGTATTCTTCGAGCAGGCGGACGCGACGAAGCGCGATTACAGCGGCGGCGGCATCCTGTTCGCCAATCCGCCCTACGGTGAGCGGCTGCTTGACCAGCAGCAGGCAGAGCAGCTTTATACGGCGCTCGGCCGCGCGACGAAAAATTCGCCGATGAAGCAGTATATCCTCAGCTCGGACCCGCTCTTTGAACGCTGCTACGGCCGTCCGGCAGACAAACGCCGCAAGCTGTATAACGGCATGATAAAGTGCGAACTTCATATGTATTTCAAGAATGCGCCGCGCAAACCGCGCCCGCAGGTTTAAGCACTTACAGACATCGAGTGCTAAAATTGCCATTTTCTGAAAGAAATAATTCATAAATTATTCAAAAATTTTTGGCGTTACCCCCTTGCATAATAGCGAGAGTTGATGTAATATAATACTCGAGTTAGCACTCCGGTATTTTGAGTGCTAAGCTCCCGACAATGTATATTTTTATTTTTCATAGGAGGTAATCCATTATGAAACTCAAGCCCCTTTGCGACCGTGTTGTCGTTAAAATGGTAGAGGCAGAGGAGACCACCGCAAGCGGTATCATTCTGACCGCATCCGCTCAGGAAAAGCCGCAGGTAGCGGAGATCATCGAGGTCGGCCCCGGCGGCGTCGTTGACGGTAAGGAGATCAAGATGGAGGTCCAGAAGGGCCAGAAGGTCATCACCAGCAAGTACTCCGGCACCGAGGTCAAGCTCGACGGCGAGAAGTATATCATCGTTCGCCAGAGCGATATTCTTGCAATCGTAGAGTAATTTCAGAAAGAGGTAATTCATCATGGCTAAGCAGCTTATTTACGGCGAGGACGCGCGCAAGGCTCTGCAGCGCGGCATTGATCAGCTCGCTGATACCGTTAAGGTAACCATCGGCCCGAAGGGCCGCAACGTTGTACTCGACAAGAAGTACGGCGGTCCGCTCATCACCAATGACGGCGTTACCATCGCCAAGGAGATCGAGCTCGAGGACGCATTCGAGAACATGGGCGCACAGCTGGTCAAGGAAGTTGCAACCAAGACCAACGACGTTGCAGGCGACGGCACCACCACCGCTACTGTTCTGGCGCAGGCATTCGTTCGCGAGGGCCTGAAGAACGTTGCAGCAGGTGCAAACCCGATGGTTATGCGCCGCGGCATCTCCAAGGCAGTCAAGGCTGCTGTTGAAGCGATCGCAAAGAATTCCAAGACCGTAAACGGCACCGGCGACATCGCCCGCGTAGGCGCTATCTCCTCCGGTTCGGACGAGATCGGCGCTCTGATCGCAGAGGCTATGGAAAAGGTCTCCACCGACGGCGTTATCACCGTTGAGGAGTCCAAGACCGCTGAGACCTATTCTGAGGTCGTAGAGGGCATGCAGTTCGACCGCGGCTATGTTACTCCGTATATGTGCACCGACACCGAGAAGATGGAAGCAAACCTGGACGACGCTCTGGTGCTCATCACCGACAAGAAGCTGTCCAATATTCAGGAGCTGCTGCCGGTTCTCGAGCAGGTCGTAAAGAGCGGCAAGAAGTTGCTCATCATCGCAGAGGACATCGAGGGCGAGGCGCTGTCCACCCTGATCGTAAACCGTCTGCGCGGCACCTTTACCTGTGTAGCTGTCAAGGCTCCGGGCTTCGGCGATCGCCGCAAGGATATGCTCCGCGATATCGCGATCCTGACCGGCGGTACCGTTATCTCCGAGGAGGTCGGTATCGAGCTGAAGGACGCTACCATGGATATGCTGGGCTCCGCTCGTCAGATCAAGGTCACCAAGGAAAACACCACGATCGTTGACGGCGCAGGCGACAAGCAGGCTATTGCAAACCGTGTTGCCGAGATCCGCGGTGCAATCGAGCGCACCACCTCTGACTTTGACCGTGAGAAGCTGCAGGAGCGTCTGGCTAAGCTGGCAGGCGGCGTTGCAGTAATCAAGGTCGGCGCTGCAACCGAGACCGAGATGAAGGAGCAGAAGCTCCGCATCGAGGATGCGCTGAACGCTACTCGTGCAGCAGTCGAAGAAGGTATCGTAGCAGGCGGCGGCGTTGCATACGTCAACGCGATCGCAGCAGTTGAGGCTCTGGCAGCAGAGGCAGCTGGCGACGAGAAGACCGGCATGCAGATCGTTGCACGCGGTCTGGAAGCTCCGATGAAGCAGATCGCTGCCAACGCAGGCATCGAGGGCGCAGTTGTTCTCGACAAGGTCAAGAATTCCGACAAGGTCGGCTACGGCTTCGACGCTGCAACCGAGACCTACGGCGACATGATCGCAAACGGCATCGTTGACCCGACCAAGGTTAACCGTTCTGCACTCCAGAACGCAGCATCTGTTGCTTCCATGGTTCTGACCACTGAGAGCCTGATCGCTGACAAGAAGGAGCCTGTCGCTCCGGCTCCGGCTGCTCCGGATATGGGCGGCATGTACTAAGAAGTGCCGAAAAATGCTGAAAACACTGGGGATTTCGAGGGTTAAAAGGCAAACTTACCATAAACTTACGACAATCGTCAGTGGAAAAGTGTCAGATATGTATGAGGCCGACGCCTGCAAAATGCAGGCGTCGGCTTTTTCTCTTGCAGGAATAAAAATGCTGCGCAGCTTTTGCCGCGCAGTCCATACAGAAGAAAGCCGTTCGGATGCTGACCCGAACGGCTTTTCTGCAATCAGTTTTCGGTTTTATACAGTATGAAATGATTTCGTCTGTATGCAAGCATTCCCTCATCGCGCATACGGCTCAGCTCCTTGGACAGGGCGCTGCGATCGAGATTGAGGTAGTCTGCGAGCTGCTGGCGGTTGAAGGGAATATCGAACTCATACCGGCCCTGCCGTGCAGCCTCGCCGGAAAGATAAGTCAGCAGCCTGCCGCGCACATTTTTGGCCGATGTACAGAAAATGCGGGTCGACAGCGTCAGATTTTTCTGCGCGGTAAGCAGAAGAATGCGCTGCATCAGTTTGCTGTGCCAGCTTTCAGCTGCATTGTCTCCGTCAAGCAGGGGGAGCAGGCTGAGAAAAAGGATTTCGCAGTCCTTCGCCGCAACGGCGTCCACCATAAGCGCTTCACCGCAGAGCGCATAAGTCTCCGCAAACACGCCTCCGGCTTCGACGCTGCTCAAAATACTGTGTGTTCCCCAGAAATCGCTGCTTTCAATGTGCACACAGCCTGAAACGACAATACCCATTTCGCGTGTACGGCTTCCGGCGCGCAGAATGAGCGCACCATGAGGAAAACGGTCTGTGCGCATGCAGCCGAGACTGCGGAGAAGCCGCAGCTCCTGGGCAGTAAAGCCGGAAAAGAACGGTAATTCTAAAAGATTCATGCGCACCTCGCTTCCAATTCGACACACCTGTATGCCTGCATTATACTATAAAAACGTGCGAAAAGCAAGCGGAACCCCTTCTTACTGCTGCTGTTTCTTCCACTCTGCGTGAAGCGCGGAAAACGGGCGCAGCGCACGGTCGAGAATGCCGTGAATCTGCGCGATGGCAATGCCGTAGTTGGTGACAGGGATACACTGTTCCGCTGCTCGACGCAGACGCGACTGCATTTCGCGCTCGCCCAGCATGCATGCGCCGCAGTGGATGATGAGCGCATAGGGCGAGAGATTTTCCGGGAACTCGCCGCCGGAGGTAAAGACAAAGCGAATGTCTCTGCCGGTATACTGTCTGACCCATCGCGGCAGCTTTTCCGTGCCAATGTCGCCGCACTGGCGGTGGTGGGTGCAGCCCTCGGAGATCAGCACAGTATCGCCGTCCTTCAGCTGACGCAGTGCGGCCGCGCCGAGCACCGCCGTGCGCAGGTCGCCCTTGTACCGTGCAAAAAGAATGGAAAACGAGGTAAGGCGAACGGAATCGGGCACGATCCGGCTGACCATGCCGAAGGCCTGCGAGTCGGTGACAACGAGCGCCGGCGGCTCGCGCAGCAGGCTGAGCGTGCGTGCGAGCTCGGTCTCGCGTGTGACAACCGGAATACAGCCTGCGTCGAGCAGTGAACGGATGGTCTGCTGCTGCGGCAGGATCAGACGTCCCTTGGGGGCGGCGGAGTCGATCGGGGTGACGAGAACTACTGCATCACCGGGCGATACAAGATCGGCGATGAGCTCGCGTGCCGGCGGCACAGAGCGTACAAGAGCAGCGATCTTTTCCTTGAGCGCATGGATGTTTCCGTTTTCGCGTGCCGAGACAAAAATCATATTTTCCGGGATATTCTCCGGAACCGTTACCAGATCTGCCTTGTTCATTGCGATAACGTAAGGGATGTGCCGTTCTTCGAACAGCTGCGTCAGGCCGCGGTCGGCCTGTGAGAGACCTGCGGCCGCATCCACCACGAGAACCGCGATATCGGTCTGGTCGAGCACGCGGCGCGCCCGGCGCACCCGTTCTTCACCGAGCGTTCCCTCATCATCCAGTCCCGGCGTGTCGATGATAACGACCGGACCGAGGGGGAGCAGCTCCATCGCCTTGCGGACAGGGTCGGTCGTTGTACCGCGCACCTCGGAGACTACGGAAAGCTCCTGCCCGGTCACACGGTTGACCAGACTGGATTTGCCTGCATTGCGCAGACCGAAAAAGCCGATGTGTACGCGCTCCGCAGATACCTGTGCATTGAGACTCATGGCTCAGCCCTCCTCAGAAGCGGAAATCGCGGCGGTTGGACGAGCGGATGTCGCTGATGTGCTGAGCTGCAAGCGTGCGGACCTTTTCATTCGGGATCTTGTGCAGTTCGCGGTCGATCAGCTCCATGCCGACGCGGCGTGTATCCTCACTCGCGTAGTCGACAAGAAATTCTTCAAGCGTCATCAGTGCGTTCGGATGGCAGCAGTTGAGGATCTGACCGGACTTGCACAGACTCATGAAGCGGTCGCCCGTGCGTCCCTCACGATAGCATGCTGTGCAGAAGGAAGGAATATATCCCATCTCCATCAGCCACCGGACGACTTCGTCGAGCGAACGCTGGTCGGAAACATCGAACTGCTCGGTGTCGTGCGGACGTTCCTGCTCGGTGTAGCCGCCGACCGAGGTGCGGGACGCACCGCTGATCTGAGAAATGCCGAGATGCAGTGCGCGCGCGCGCACCTTTTCGCTCTCGCGGGTGGAAATGATCATGCCGGTATACGGAACGGCAATGCGGATGCACGCGATAACCTTTTCAAACAGCGGATCGGCAAGACCATTGTCGAATACGTCCGGGTCGATGTCGTCGGCGCGCTTGATGCGAGGCACGCTGATGGTGTGCGGACCGACACCGTGCACCGCCTCGAGATGCTCAGCATGCATCAGCAGACCGGCAAATTCATATCTGTACTTTTCCAGACCGAACAGTACGCCCAGACCAACGTCATCGATACCGCCCTCCATCGCGCGGTCCATCGCCTCGGTGTGGTAGTCGTAGTCGTGTTTGGGACCGGTCGGGTGCAGCTCAAGATAGCTGTTCTTATGGTAGGTTTCCTGAAACAGGATGTAGGTGCCGATACCGGCATTCTTGAGCATGCGGTACTCGTCGACCGTCGTTGCAGCAATATTGACATTCGCGCGGCGGATCGCGCCGTTTTTATGCTTGACGCTGTAAATCGTGTCCAGACATTCGAGAATATATTCGATCGGATTGTTCTTCGGGTCCTCTCCGGCTTCAATGGCAAGGCGCTTGTGGCCAAGATCCTGAAGCGCGATAACCTCGGCGCGCACCTCATCCTGCGTCAGCTTTTTGCGCGCGATATGACGGTTTTTCGCATGATACGGGCAGTAAACGCAGCCGTTGATACAGTAATTGGACAGATAGAGCGGCGCAAACATAACGATGCGGTTGCCATAGAAGGCGAGCTTGATTTCCTCGGCGAGCCTGTACATCTCGGCGATCTTCTCCGGGTTTTCGCAGGCGAGCAGTACGGATGCCTCGCGGTGGGTCAGACCGGCGCAGTGAACGCCGCCGGCGGTCTTTTTCGGACGCGCCTTCTCGAGAAGACTGTCGATCAGCTCGAGATTATTTTTGTTGCGCTCGGCGTATTCGAGCGTTTCAAGAATCTCCTCATGGTTGATGAAATCATCAGCATACATGGATTTCGGGTTATAAACAGCCATTTTATTATATCCTTTCTTGCTCAGAACAGATTTTACGATTTTACGTCGCCGCGGTCGATGACGATATTCGCGCCGACCAACTGCACACGCCGCGACAGGCAGCCGATGCACTGCGCCGCCTCCTCGCCGGTGCACAGCTTGCCGTCATAGAGTGCGTATTTTTTTCGCACAGAAAGCGGCGAGAGATTGGGCATGACGACATTCGCTCCGGCGGCAAGCCCGCGCTCGCGTCCGTCCGGGAGGATGGTTCCGAGGGCGGTCGTAGCCGGGAGCAGCAGCTTCGGCTGCATGAGCCGCAGCAGCGAGAGCAGGTAGACCGTCTGCTCCGCCGTTCCTGCGGGTCTGTCGCCAAAGGGTGTGTCCTTCTGGGGGATGAACGGGCCGATGCCGCACATCGCAGGGCGGAAGGTTTCGATGAATTTAAGGTCCTCAGCGAGCGTTTCAGGTGTCTGGAACGGCGAGCCGACCATAAAGCCGCAGCCGGTCTGGAAGCCGATGTCCTTCAGGTCGCGCAGACAGCGCATACGGTTTTCGAACGACATTTCCGCCGGATGCAGCTTTTCATAGTGCGTCCGGTCTGCTGTCTCATGCCGCAGCAGATAGCGGTCTGCGCCGGCGGCAAACATGGCCTCGTAATCTTCCCGCGGGAATTCACCGAGCGAAAGCGTTACCGCACAGTCCGGGAATTTTCGCTTGATGCGGCGTACCGTGCGGCAGATGGAATCGACGCCGAACGCGCCGTCCTCGCCGCCCTGCATGACAAAGGTGCGGAAGCCGAGCGTATAACCCTCGCACGCGCATTCGAAGATCTCGTCCTCGGTCAGACGGTAGCGGTCGGCGTGCGTGTTGGAGCGGCGGATGCCGCAGTACAGGCAGTCGTTGCGGCAGATATTTCCGATCTCGATCAGGCCGCGGATATAAACGTCCGTGCCATAGACCTCACGCCGGACACCGGCGGCAAGCGCCCCTGCATACGCTGCGGTCTCTTCGTCCTGTGCGCGCACGAGAAACGCATAGTCCTCCTTTGAGAGACTGTGCTCGCGCGCGAGACGGTCGATGAGTTTTTTTGCGTCGTTATTCATCGGCAAGCACATTGGAGTAGGCGGTTTTGACGCTGATACCGTCGAGACTGCCGATCTTGCCGGAAAGCGCAGAGATCACATCCTGCGGCGCGTCGATGGCGATGGAGACGATGTTGATGCTGCGCGCGCGGTAGGGGATACCCATGCGCCCGATGATATAATGACCGTACTCGTGCAGCAGATGGTTCAGCTGCTCGACCGAATCCGTGTTTTCTACGATGATGCCCATGACGGCGACTCTTGTCTGCATAACTTTTCCTCCGAGACAAAAACTGCGGCTGCGCCCGAAAGCAGGCACAGCCGCAGAGAGTCCTGCCCGGAAAAAATGGAACGGGGCAGGGCGCTATTTTCTGTCAGCTGCACCTTTCACGCAGTCGCCCGCAGGGCGGCTTAATGTCAGGCGCAGGGAAGCGCGTCTGAAAACGCGCATCTCTTACTTATAATATAGTATAACGTCGAAAAACGCGGTGCGCAAGCGGAAATTTCAGACGGTCCAAAATCCGTCAAGCAGAAAATCGCCGATTTTACGGCCGAATTTTTGTGACAGATTTCGGCGGATTTGGTCTACCATCGCAATATCTTGTGTGTTATAATAGTCACTGCTACAAAATAGGAAGAGAAGGAGTGACGACGATGGTCCGCGTCATCAAGAAAGACCATACCAGAGAGGCGTTCAACATCCAGAAAGTTGTGACCGCCGTCAATAAAAGTGCGAACCGCGTGCTTTACACGTTTACCGACGACGAGCTGAAATCGATCTGCGATCATGTCGAGGGTTATATCCGTGACCATGCCATGACAGATGTACAGATCTGGCAGATGCACAACATCGTCGAGTCTGCCCTCGAGGCCGTGCGCCCCGAGGTCGCGAAAAGCTACCGCGACTACCGCAACTACAAGCAGGATTTCGTCGGCATGTTGGACAGCGTCTATAAAAAGAGCCAGTCTATCATGTACATCGGCGACCGTGAAAATTCCAATACTGATTCCGCGCTCGTTTCTACAAAGCGCAGTCTGATCTTTAATCAGCTCAACAAGGAGCTGTATCAGAAGTTCTTCATGAATACCGAGGAGCTGCAGGCCTGCCGCGACGGCTATATCTATATCCATGACATGTCTGCGCGCCGCGACACGATGAACTGCTGTCTGTTCGATGTGAAGCACGTGCTGAAGGACGGCTTTGAGATGGGCAATCTGTGGTACAATGAGCCGAAAACACTCAACGTCGCGTTCGATGTCATCGGCGATATCGTGCTTTCGGCGGCAAGTCAGCAGTACGGCGGCTTTACTGTGCCGAGCGTTGATCTGCTGCTCGAGCCGTATGCCGAGCGCAGCTATAAAATGCTGACCGAAAAATACAGTGCGCTCGGCCTCGATCCGGAGACGGTCGAAAAAGCCGTCATGGCGGATATCCTGAACGATTTTGAGCAGGGCTTCCAGGGCTGGGAGTACAAATTCAACACGGTCGCATCCAGCCGCGGCGATTATCCGTTTATCACCATGACGATGGGCACCGGCACAAGCCGCTTTGCAAAGCTCGCTTCCATCACCATGCTCAACGTCCGCCGCAAGGGTCAGGGCAGGAAGGGCAACAAAAAGCCGGTTCTGTTCCCGAAGATCGTATTTCTGTACGACGAGAACCTGCACGGTCCCGGCGGCGAGCTCGAGGACGTCTTTGAGGCCGGCATCGAATGCTCTGCACGCGCGATGTACCCGGACTGGCTGTCGCTGACCGGCGAAGGCTACGTGCCCTCCATATACAAAAAATACGGCGCGATCATCAGCCCGATGGGCTGCCGCGCGTTCCTGTCTCCGTGGTTTGAACGCGGCGGCATGGAGCCGGCGGACGAGAAGGACAGGCCGGTGTTCGTCGGCCGCTGGAATATCGGCGCAGTATCGCTGCATCTGCCGATGATCTACGCCAAGTCGCAGCAGGAAAACCGTCCGTTCCATGAGGTGCTCGACTACTATCTGGAGCTGATCCGCAGACTGCACATCCGTACCTATGCGTACCTCGGTGAAATGCGTGCCTCCACCAATCCGCTCGCATACTGCGAGGGCGGCTTCTACGGCGGCCACCTCAAGCCGGGCGATAAGATCAAGCCTATTCTCAAGACTGCGACGGCTTCGTTCGGCATTACGGCGCTGAACGAGCTTCAGGAGCTTTATAACGGCAAGTCGCTTGCCGAGGACGGTGCGTTCGCGCTCGAAACGCTCAAGTACATCAACGAAAAGGTCGAGCAGTTCAAGCACGAGGACGGCAACCTGTATGCGATCTACGGTACGCCGGCCGAGAGCCTGTGCGGCCTTCAGGTCGAGCAGTTCCGCAGAAAATACGGCATCATCGAGGGCGTTTCCGACCGTCCGTATGTATCCAACAGCTTCCACTGCCACGTTACCGAGGATCTGACTCCGATCGAAAAGCAGGATCTCGAGGGCCGTTTCTGGAATCTGTGCAACGGCGGCAAGATCCAGTATGTCAAGTATCCCATCAGCTATAACCGCGAGGCCATCCGCTCGCTCGTGCGCCGTGCAATGAAGAAGGGATTCTATGAGGGCGTCAATCTCTCGCTCGCATACTGCGACGACTGCGGTCATGAGGAGCTCGCGATGGATGTCTGTCCGAAGTGCGGCAGCCGCAACCTCACCAAGATCGAGCGAATGAACGGGTATCTGTCCTATTCCCGCGTCAAGGGCGACACACGCCTGAACGATGCAAAAATGGCAGAAATTGCAGAAAGAAAGAGTATGTAACACACCATGCAGTATCATAATATCACCAAGGACGATATGCTGAACGGCGACGGACTCCGCGTTGTGCTGTGGGTCGCGGGCTGCGGTCATGCGTGCCCCGGCTGTCACAACCCGATCACGTGGGACGAAAACGGCGGTCTGCCGTTCGACGAGGCGGCAAAGGAAGAGATTTTCACCGAACTCGCCAAGGACTATGTGTCCGGCGTGACGTTTTCGGGCGGCGATCCGCTCTATCCGGCAAACCGGGAGCAGGTCGGTGCGCTCGCTCGCGAAGTCCATGCGCGTTTTCCGGAAAAGACCATCTGGCTGTATACAGGCTACCGCTGGGAGCAGATCGCAGATCTGCCGTTCCTTGATGCCATAGATGTTATCGTGGACGGGCCGTTCATCGAATCGCAGAAGAACACACAGCTCTGCTGGCGCGGCAGCGCCAATCAGCGCGTGATCGATGTTCGGCGTACCCGGGAGACCGGCACGGTCTGTCTGCATGAAAATACTGACAAATAAACAGGAGAGCATGAACGATGGAAAAAATCGCACAGTTTTATAAGGTAAGTGAAGAACAGTTCATCAACGACTGGCGCGCCGCGACCGGCAGCAGCATCGAAGAGGCAAAGTCGGTCTATGCGAACATCCGTCTGCCGCGCCGCGCGACCAAAGGCTCCGCAGGCTACGATTTCTTCGCGCCCGAGAGCTTCACGCTCGTCCCGCACGAGACGATCCTTATTCCGACCGGTATCCGCGTCATGATCGAGGACGGCTGGGTGCTTCAGCTTTACCCGCGCTCGGGTCTGGGCTTCCGTCATCGCCTTCAGCTCGATAACACGGTCGGCGTCATCGACAGCGACTATTTCGAGGCAAAAAACGAGGGCCATATCCTGATCAAGATGACAAGCGATGATCTGAACGGCAAGATGCTGTCTGTACAGTCCGGCGATGCGTTCGCGCAGGGCATTTTTCTGCCCTACGGCATCACGGTAGACGATGACGCAGACGGTCAGCGTGAAGGCGGCTTCGGCTCGACCACCGGAAAATAAGTCAAAAGAACAGCAAGGGAAACCGCTCGAAAGGTGGTTTCCCTTTGTTATGCACATTTTTCCTTCTCCGCGCTTATACTGAAAGCAGGGGGGATGCGGAATGCTCTGCCGCGGTCAGGCTATCGGCCTTGCGGTGCTGTTCTTCGGCGCAGGCGTACTCATCGGCAGTCTGCTGCCGCCGTGCTGGACGGTACGGTTGCTGGCGGCGGCAGTCATTGCAGCGGGTCTGCTCCTGTGTCAAAGCCTGTGAGAAGGGAGGAGAGCATGATGAAAGTTGCTGTCTGGAAGAGCCCGAAGTGTTTGTGCGGCATTCTCAGATACATTTTCCATATCAGATAATCTCAAAAGGCCGGATCAAACCGGCCTTTTGAGGCTGCCGAAAACATCGCATTTCAACTGGTCAAGAAAAAGTTTGCCATGCCGTTATATTTATGCTATAATATGTCTGCAAATAAAAAGGGAATGAAGTTCTCCCGCGGCGCATGCCGAAACCGCAGTTACTGCTGATGACTTCTGTGATATTTCACAGGGGTATCAGCTTTTTTTATGCCCCCGGAAGGAGAAAAACTATGTTAACATCACTTGCTCTCGTTTTTCTTGCCGGACTGGCTGCCGCAGCAGTCTGTTCGGCAATCAAGCTGCCGCGTATCATCGGAATGCTCCTCGTCGGCATTGTTCTTGGCCCGCACATACTGAATGTACTCGACGACTCGATCCTGTCGATCTCGTCCGAGCTGCGGCAGATGGCGCTTATCATCATTCTGCTCAAGGCCGGTCTGTCGCTCAACCTGTCCGACCTCAGACAGGTTGGCCGTCCTGCCGTCCTGCTCTCGTGCCTGCCTGCGACCTGCGAACTCGCCGGATACATACTGCTCGCGCCGTATCTTCTCGGTGTCAACCGCATCGAGGCCGCTGTTATGGGGGCCGTACTCGCAGCTGTTTCTCCGGCCGTTGTCGTGCCGCGCATGGTCTTTCTTATGGAAAATCGATGGGGCACGGACAAGAGCATTCCCCAAATGCTGCTGGCCGGTGCATCATGTGACGACATCTACGTTATCGTACTGTTTACGACTTTCACTGGTATCGCGCAGGGAGGAAATGCGAGGGCGGCAGACTTTCTGAACATCCCGGTTTCGGTCCTGCTTGGTATCGCAGTCGGTGCAGCAGCCGGATATGCTCTGTCGAGATTCTTTGAAGCGGCATTTGCCCGCAACCACATGGTTCGCGGCAGCGTCAAAGTTATCATCGTGCTGAGCGTTTCCTTCCTGCTTGTGGCGCTCGAGACTGTTCTCAAGGGAAAGATCGCGCTGTCCGGCCTGCTCGCGGTCACGAGCATGGCGTGCATGCTTGCACGAAAAACGACCGGCGAAGTTCGCGCACGCCTCAGCGAAAAGTTCGGAAAGCTCTGGATTGCAGCGGAGCTCATTCTGTTTGTGCTCGTCGGTGCCGCAGTTGACATCAGATATGTATCCGAGACCGGTCTCGCAGCGGTTTTGATGGTGTTTGCAGCACTGATTTTCCGTGCAGCGGGTGTTGTACTCTGCCTCGCAGGCACGAAGCTCAGTCGACGCGAGCGCTTGTTCTGCGTCATTGCTTACCTGCCGAAGGCAACCGTACAGGCAGCGATCGGCTCTGTGCCGCTTGCGATGGGGCTGCCGTGCGGCAAGATCGTGCTGTCCGTGGCGGTGCTCGCGATTTTGATCACTGCGCCCCTCGGCGCACTCGGCATGGATGCAGCATACCGGAAACTGCTGAAATATGAAGGCTGAACAGCCATTTTCACGAGAAAAACAGAGCGAACACTGACAAATACTTGACAAACAGGGCGACACAGGTCTATACTGGACAGAGAAGCAAGGGTGCCGCAGGCTGCGGCTGAGAGGGAATACCCCCAACCTTTTGAACCTGTTGGTTAGAACCATCGTAGGGAGCTGTCGCATCGAAATTACAATGCCGCAGTTTTCGTCAGAGAATGAGGACTGCGGCATTTTTATGCAGGAACGGTATCCAGACTTGCGGTGCTGTTCCGGAAAAGAGGAGAATTCTATGAAAAAAGTGCTTACGATTGCCGGTTCGGACTGCTCGGGCGGCGCAGGTGTGCAGGCTGACCTCAAAACCATGGCGGCGCACGGCGTGTTCGGCATGAGCGTCATCGTGTCGGTCGTCGCAGAGAACACCGCGCGCGTTATCGACATTCAGGACATCAGTCCGAGGATGATCGAGGAACAGATCGATGCGGTGTTTGAGGACATCGCGCCGGATGCGGTCAAGATCGGCATGCTTTCCTCGCCGGAATGCATGAAGGCAGTCGCAGACAAGCTGCGCCAGTATCGCCCGGCGAATGTTGTCATCGACCCGGTCATGTTTGCCAAGAACGGTGATCCGCTGATGGACCCGAAGTCGGTCGGCGCGCTGATCGAGACCGTGTTGCCGTTTGCCGATGTGCTGACGCCGAATGTGCCCGAAGCACAGTATCTGGCAGGCATGGAGATCCATACGCCCGCAGATATGGAAACCGCAGCGCGCAAAATCGGCGCGCTCGGCTGTAAAAACGTACTGGTCAAGGGCGGAAAAAACATTCCTGGCGCCGTGGATGTGCTGTTCGATGGTGAGACCTGCCATCGTATCGAGATCGAGCAGATCGACAGTACCTCGACGCACGGCACGGGCTGCACGCTGTCCTCTGCCATCGCGTCCAACCTCGCACTCGGCAAAAGCGTGCCCGAGGCAGTCCGCCTTGCGAAGGAGTATGTCACCGATGCAATCCGTCACGCGCCCGGTCTCGGACACGGCTGCGGACCGCTCGACCATTTTTGCCGTATTTTTAACAGGAGTGAATCAAAATGAAAGAGAAAAACATCCGTAAACTGACCATCGCAGGCGTGCTTGTTGCTGTTGCCGTTGTCGGCAGCCTGTTTTCCATCCCAGTTTTCGGCGCGAAGTGCTCGCCCGTACAGCATATGGTAAACGTACTCGGTGCGGTCCTGCTCGGCCCCGGTTATGCGGTCGGCATGGCGTTTGCCGCAGCGCTCATCCGCAATCTCCTCGGTCTGGGCAGCCTGCTCGCTTTTCCGGGTTCCATGATCGGCGCGCTGCTGTGCGGCGTGGCATACAGGCTGTGCCCGAAGCTGCCTGCGGCATATGCAGGCGAGGTATTCGGCACCGGCATTCTGGGCGGCCTTGCGTCCTACCCGATCGCCGCTGTCCTCATGGGCAACACCAAGGCGGCGCTGTTCACCTTTGTACCGAGCTTCCTTATCTCGACTGCGGTCGGCGCGGCGATTTCTGTCCTCGTGCTGTCCGCGCTCAAGCGCACGCATGTGTTCAGCAGCCTTGAGGGGGCTCTGCGTTGATCGAAGAACTGAAAAAAGTGATTGAGAGAACGGTCTCGTGCCGTCCGATGACCCATTGCATCACCAATCCGGTGACAGTTAACGACTGCGCGAATATCATTCTCGCGGCCGGCGGAACGGCTATCATGGCGCAGGATGAGCGCGAGGTCGAGGAGATCACGGCGCACGCCTCCTCGCTCGTTCTCAACATGGGCGCGGTGCGCGCGCAGGAAGCCATGCTGCGCGCGGCAGGAACCGCAAAAAAGCTCGGCCATCCGGTCGTACTCGATCCGGTTGCCGCAGGCGCGAGCCATTTGCGTGGTGATATGTGCGCGAAGCTCCTCGCGGAAGGCCTTGTCTCAGTCATCCGCGGCAACGTGTCTGAAATCCGTGCGCTGGCCGGCGGAACGGGGCAGGAGAGCGGTGTAGAGGCCGACCTCAGCGACCGCATTGACGAGGACAATCTTGCGGAATCCGCAGCCTGGCTGCGCGATTTTGCGCATCGTACCGGCACGGTCGTGCTGCTGACCGGTGCGATGGACGTGATCACAGACGGAAAACGCACCGCAGTGCTGTGCGGCGGCAGCGAGCTGCTCCGCCGCATCACCGGGGCAGGGTGTATGCTCACCTCGCTTGCCGGCGTGTACTGCGGCGCTGCACCCGATAGATTATTTGAAGCCACAGTCACGGCATCGGAGGTGATGAAGCATTGCGGAGAAATCGCAGAGGCGCGTGTGCGTAAAGAGATGGAGGGCACCGCTTCCTTTCGGACACGCCTGATCGACGCAGTCAGCCTGCTTTCAGCAGACGAACTGACGTCGCGCATCCGTCTGATCTGATACAGACGGAAAGTGCTGCCGGCAGAGTATGCCGACGGTCTTAGGATACAATCAACATCAATTCATTGGGGGTACCACCTTGAAAAACAACAAAACAACCCAAAGACTGCTCGATGCAACGCGCGAGATCTGGGAGGGCTATCTCAAGCATCCTTTCGTGCGCGGTATTGCCGACGGCAGCCTCGAAATTCAGAAATTTCGTTTTTATCTGTTGCAGGATTACGTTTACCTGTTTGACTATGCCAAGGTCTTTGCACAGGGCGTTGTCAAGTCGCGCGATCCCGAGGTCATGCGCATGTTTGCGTCCTCGGTCGCGAATATCCTCGGCGGCGAGATGAACATTCACCGCGGCTACATGAAGCGTCTCGGCATCACGGAGGAGGACGCCGAGCGCGTCAAGCCGTCGCTCCCGAACAGCTCATATACTGCCTACATGCGCGCTGTCGCGGCGGAGGAAGGCCCGGCGGAGATCATGGCAGCGGTGCTTTCCTGCGCGCTCAGCTATGAGTATATCGCAAAATGGATCGTCTCGAATTATCCAAATGCGGAAAAGCATGAATTCTATGGCGAATGGATACAGGGCTATGCCTCCGAAGATTACGCCGCAGAGAACCGCCGCCTCATCGCATATATGGAGCAGCTGGCCGAACACTATACCGATCCGCAGCTCGAGCGCCTCACCGACATTTTTGTCGACTGCTCGCTCTACGAGGGTATGTTCTGGGAAATGGCATGGAACGGGGAACTGTAAATGCTTGAGTTTCGCAACGTTACCTTTCAATATGACGTCGAGGATTTCAATATCATTGACGATCTGTCCTTTCACATCGGAAAAGGCGAATTTGTTTCGGTCATCGGCCCTTCCGGCTGCGGCAAATCTACGATTTTCCGTCTGACCGGTCAGCTGCTCACGCGCAAGAGCGGCGACATCCTGGTCGGCGGAGAGAGCATCGACGGCAGGAGAGGCTACTGCGGCTATATGCCTCAGCGCGACCTGCTGTTCCCGTGGCGCACAGTGAACGAAAATCTGCGTCTGCCGATGGAGGTGCGCGGCGGAATTCCACGTGCGGAAATGGACCGCCGTGTGGCAGAGACGCTGGAGCATGTCGGCCTTGCCGGCTGGGGTGACAAGCGTCCGGAGGAGCTTTCGGGCGGAATGCGGCAGCGGGCGGCCTTTGCGCGCACATTGCTGACCGGCTCCGAACTGCTGCTGCTGGACGAGCCGTTTTCCGCGCTCGACTTTCTCACGCGCATCACCATGCAGGAATGGCTGCTCGACCAGTGGGAGCGCGACAGCAAGACTGTGCTGTTTATCACGCATGATGTCGAAGAGGCGATCTTCCTTTCCGGCCGCGTGCTCGTGGTCGAAGATACGCCCATCCGCAGGCTGCGTTCCTTTGAGGTACCGGCGCCGTACCCGCGCACCCGTGCGTGCCTCACCGAGCCGCGGATGCTCGAGCTGCGCGAAAACCTTATCTCGCTGCTGCGCAGGGAGGTATCGGAATGAAAAAGAAAACGAATGCAAATCTGCCCGTCCTTATTTTCATGCTGGCGCTGCTGATCATCTGGCAGGCGGGCGCGATGGGTATGAACGCAGCATACATTCTTCCGTCTCCGACGCAGATTCTCGTGCGCCTGTGGGAGCTGCGGAAGCCGCTATTCACCGCACATCTTCCGGCAACCATGCTGTGCACAGGCGTAGGCCTCGCGATCTCGGTCGCGCTCGGCCTGCTGCTTGCCATCGTAATGGACGCCAGTCCGGCAGCGGAACGCATGCTCTATCCGCTCATCATCGCGTCGCAGACCATTCCGACGACCGCGCTCGCGCCGTTATTTGTGCTCTGGTTCGGCTATACGATCTGGAGCAAGGTGCTCGTGACCGTGCTCATCACGTTCTTTCCGATCGCGATGACGGTTTTCGACGGCTTTCGTTCGGCTAAGACCGATATGGTGGACATGCTGCGCACGTTCGGCGCAGGCCGAAAGGAGATATTCCTCAAGCTGAAGCTGCCGGCGGCGCTGCCGTATTTCTTCTCAGCCATAAAGATGGCAATCCCGATGTCGATCATCGGCGCTGCGATCGGTGAATGGCTTGGCGCGCAGGCGGGTCTCGGATATTTCAGCCGCCGCATGATGACGCAGCTGGACGGCGCAGGCGTTTTCGCGCCGATCGTCCTGCTGAGCGCGGTCGCAATGATCGCAGTCGGCATTGTCAGCTGGCTCGAAAAGAAGATTGTGACATGGAGAAGCAGCCTGTAACGACGCTCGAGGCGTTATGCTGATTTCATGCACACGTATCGTGCAATCAGCAAACAACAGAAAAACGAACTTTTGAATATTCAAGGAGAAAATTACCTATGAAAAAGCGATTTCTTGCACTTCTGGCAGCAGGCACACTGCTGCTGACCGGCTGCGGCGCACAGGGCGCTGCAAACAGCAATGCCGAAGCAGGCGGAGACGGCGGTGCGGAGGACAATCTGCACCATCTGACCGTTGTGCTCGACTGGTATCCGAATGCTCTGCACGCATTTCTGTATGAAGCACAGGAGAAGGGTTACTTTGCTGAGCAGGGACTGGATGTTGATATTCAGTCTCCGGCTGGTGTTAACGATGCGATGAGTATGGTTGCAGCAGGCAAGGCTGATATTGGCCTGTACTATCAGCAGGATGTCATTCAGGCGCGCGCTGAGCAGAACGTGCCGATCAAGTCGATCGGTGCGGTTGTGCAGGGCCCGCTGAATATCGTGCTCTCGCTCAAGGATAAAAATATCACCTCTCCGAAGGATCTGGAGGGCAAGACGGTCGGTTATGCCGGTACGGAGCTTTCTGAGGCCCTGATCCGCAGCATCATGAAGAACTCCGGCGCAGACCCGGACAGCGTAAAACTGGTAGATGTCGGCTTTGATCTGATGAGCTCGATGACCACCGGCAATGTAGACGCAACCATCGGCTGCCTGGTCAACCATGAGGTGCCGCAGCTCGAGAAGGAGGGCTTTGAGGTCAATTACTTCTTCCCGGATGATTTCGGTGTGCCGAAATACTATGAGGGCATTTTCCTTGCAAGCGATGAGATGATCGATAACGAGCCGGATGTGCTTGCAGGCTTTCTGACTGCATGCAGCAAGGGCTTCGAGGACTTCAAGAACAGCACGGATGAGGTTCTGCAGGTTCTGCTCGACAATCAGGATGAGGCGAACTTTGCGTTGGACCCGGATGTAGAGAAGAAGTCCTGTGAAACGCTGCTTCCGCTCATGGAGACCGCAGATGCAAAGTTCCTGTCTCAGACTGAGGCCTGCTGGCAGGAGAATATCGACTGGATGTACGATGAGGGTCTGATCTCTGCCAAGCCGGAGGTTTCCGACGTTATGGCAACGATCGCTTACTGATACACTCCGCAATACAAAACGGCATGGACATACGTCCATGCCGTTTTCTCATTTACGGTTTTGCAGCAATACTTGATGAATTACCATGAGACTCCATCAAAGACAGCGAACAGGATTTCCGCAAAGCGCCGCAGATTGAATCTCTCAGTGCTGCCCCTTATTTATTGCAGCCGTTCGCGGCGTTTGCACGGCAGCCGCAGCCGGAATTTGCGTTTGCACCGTTCACGCCGTTCGCGCCCGTGAAAAGGCAGTCTGCACGCTCTCCGCGCGGCGGGAAGAAAGCGTCAATGGGGAAATCGAAGTTCGAGAAAACCTCGCAGGGGTCGGTCTCACCGCCGATATTACTGTTCGAGCAGTCGCGGCGCGGCAGACAGATATCGTAGGCAGGCATAAGCAGCTGAATGTCTCGTTCAAGGCGAATGATGGAGAACTGGCCGAGCGTTACGAACAGCTGGTAGCCGTCGTTCGCAAGCACAAGATCATCCCCGTCAAAGCACGAGCAGAGCTGCTTCGGCACTTCGTGCAGGGCACAGCAGCAGCAGTTGCATTTCGTTTCGGGAGCAACGACCCGGGCATCCAGCATAACGGGGTCGACGACCTCGATCACTGCGGTTGGACGGTTGGAGTTCGGACGAAGCTGTACGTCCGTGCCGTCCTCGATATAGTGCGAGGAGAAGATCCGCGCGCCGCCCTCGCCGCCGAACAGCATGACGCGCTTGTCGAATACAGCGAGACCGTCTACAATGCGCGGCCGACCGACCGCACAGCTCACCTCGCACTCAATGCGGTAAAAGAAGCGGCTGTCCACACTGTACAGACCACGATTGAACTGCACCGGTTCAACGTCGATTTTCACACAGAGCAGATCAGCTGTACGCGGCTTTACCGAAACGATGCCGCCGGAATCGAGCATATCCTGCGCGTCGCGTGTCAGATAAACGCGGATGTCACGCAGACATTCCTTGCTGCGGCAGGAATCATAGACCTTGCTCGTGTGTACGCACACAGCCTCACGGAACGCGCCGCCGGATGCGGTGTTGCCGCCCGACGTGCCGAGAGGACCGGGGCAGCAGATTTTTTCAGCCATGATTTATCCCTCCGGATCACATGATTTGCGCAGGCGGCGTTTTGCCTCAGCCGCCTGTATTATCAGTGTATTCCGGAGGGATCATTATGTTACGGTATCAGATCCTCGTCTGTAACGAAGAATTCGTTTTCCATGTCCATGCAGCGGCGATCAAGCTCAGAAGTTGTGCCGAGTGTGCGGCGCACAGCTTCGTAATCCGCCTTCGCACGACGATTTTCACGGCCTGTGCGAACGGCACGGATGAGCAGGTTTTTCGGCGTGTCGAGCGGCGAGAAGTACTCGACGACCGATACCTTATAACCCTCAGCCTCCAGCTTAAGTGCACGCATGCTGTCGGTCAGCACATCATTGAACCGCGCCTTGAAAACGCCGTGACGGGTCAGCGGTTCGAGGCCGGGCATGGTATACTGATCGAGCAGTTCCTTGTGACAGCAGGGCACGCACGCGATGTATTTCGCTCTGGCGCGGAGCGCGGTCGCAAGGGCAAGATCGGTCGCAATATCGCAGGCATGGAGCGAAATGACAGCGGTAACGTTTTTCGGCGGCTGATACACGCGCAGATCGGCGCACTGGAAGCTCATATTATGATAGCCGAGACGCTTCGCCATCGCGCGGCTCTCGTCGATGACATGCTCCTTGATATCTACGCCGATCACGCGGCAGCGGCGATGGAGCACCTCGTGCAGATAGTAATTCATGACAAAGCTGAGATAGGACTTGCCGCAGGCGCAGTCGAGCAGCACGATCTCGTCGCTGTCATCCTGCTCAAACATCGGTGCAACCAGTTCGACATAATGGTCGATCTGATTGTATTTGCGGATCATATCGTTTTTCAGCTTGCCGTCTGCGGTCAGAATACCGATCTCGCGCAGCAGCGCGGCGGCCTGATCGACACGGATCAAATACTGACGGCCGCTGTCGAGCAGGGGATTGGCGGCGTTCGCCTTTTCTTCATCACTCGCCTCACGCTCCGCCTGCTTCATCTGCACGCCGCGTGCAGTAGCGGAGAGCGTCACGACAGCGCTGCGCTCGGTATAGACAAGCACGCTCTCGTCAAATTTTTCAGCCTCAGAGGCAAAAAATGCACAGAATGCAGCGGCATCCGTGGGCGAGGTACTGCCCTGAAAACGAAGCGCCCAGTTTTGCCCGTCGAGCGAAAGTTCGGCATCAAATTTTTTCTTTCCAGAAGTGAATGTGCAGACCGCACGGATAAAATAATCACGATTTTTCGTCATTCGCGCCGAAATGCCTGCGAGCAGCAGCTTCAGCTTGGCAATATCGCCCTTCTGCATAGTAGATCAGTCCCTTTCTGTATTGCGCCGCCGGGGCGGTGCAAATGTCTTTCTTTGCTGTATTATAGTACCATAAACAGACGGGCGTGCGCAATACGCTAAGGCGAAAAAAGAGAGCATAGATTAGACTATGCTCTCTAAAAAGTTCATTTTACCGCCACTGGAACGTTGCCATGCCGTAGACATAGATGAAAACGATAATGACAGGAGTGATATACTGAAAAACCGGACGCATCCACGGACGGATCTTGAGACCTCTGCCGGTGTTTGCCTCACGGACGAAATTATCCCAACCCCAGCCGAACTTGTTGCAGCAGAACAGCGTCAGCACAAGCGAGCCGAGCGGCAGGACGTTGTTCGAAACGATAAAGTCCCACAGATCAAGCCAGGCGGTGCCTTCCGCGAACGGCTGAAAATGAATGACGCTGTATCCGAGAGCGGTAGTCAGTGCGAGAAGGAAGATGCCTGTGCCGCAGATGATGCAGCCCTTGGGGCGAGACCAGCCGGTCAGTTCGCGGACCATCGCAAGAATGTTCTCGCACACGCCGAGAACGGTGGACAGCGCAGCAAAGATCATGAACAGGAAGAACATCGTGCCCCAGATACGGCCGCCTGCCATGTGATTGAAAACGCTTGCCATGGTGTCAAACAGCAGGCTCGGGCCGGCGTTGACCTCCAGACCATAGGTCGAGCACGCCGGGAAGATGATGAAGCCTGCAAGAATGGCAACAAACGTATCGAGCACGATGACGTTGACCGACTCACCCATCAGCGAGTGGTCCTTGTCGATGTAGCTGCCGAAAATCGCCATGCCGCCCATGCCGGTGGACAGGGTGAAGAACGCCTGATTCATCGCGCCGACGATAACCGAACCGTTGATCTTGGAAAAGTCCGGCGTAAGGTAGAAGGCAAGTCCGTCCGCCGCGCCGTCGAGCAGCGCGCTGTGAACTGCGAGCACGAGCATGAGCACGAGCAGCGCACTCATCATATATTTTGTAATCCGCTCGAGACCCTTCTGAATATCGCGGCTCAGAATGAGGAAGGCAACAGCGACCGTGACAAACAGAAATACCACGTTGATAACAGGGTTGGCGATCATGGAAGCAAAGCCGAAGGATGCGTTCTGACCGGTGAGAAATTTCACAAAATAATAGATGATCCAGCCGGTAACGACGCAGTAGAATGCCATGATGGCGATATTGCCGATCAGACAGACCGCACCCCAAAGATGCCATTTCTGACCGGGCTTTTCGAGCCTGCGGTACATACGGACAGGACTGGTCTGCGCGGCTCTGCCGACCGAAAATTCCATGACCATAGCCGGGATTCCGAGCACGATCAGACAGATGAAATAGACCAGCATGAAGCTGCCTCCGCCGTTCTGACCGCACATCCACGGAAATTTCCATACATTTCCGCAGCCGATCGCACAGCCGGCAGAAAGCATGATGAAGCCCATGCGGCTTCCAAGACGCTCACGTTTCATTGATACTCTCTTTCCGAAAGGGCAGGAACGCTCTTTCTGCATAATACTCTTACTGTTTATCTTACTATGAAAAGAAGCATTTGTAAAATTGATAATAATGCGGTATAATAACGAAAATATCGTTTGTGGAAGGAGAGCTTTTTATGGATCTCAATGTGCTGCGGACATTCGTGGCTGTGTGCGAATATTCCGGCTTTTCGGCGGCCGGTGAACGGCTCGGCTATACGCAGTCCACCGTATCCTCGCAGATCAGGCAGCTCGAAAAAGAGCTGAATGTGGCGCTGTTCGACCGTTTTTATCATCGCATCGTGCTGACGCAGGAAGGCAGTCTGGTGCTGCGCTATGCGCGCGATGTGCTGACCGCACAGGAAAAGCTGATGGTGGCGCTCCATCATGCGGACGAGGTGACAGGCGATCTGCACCTTGCCATGTCCAGCTCGATGTGCTCACGCTATTTTGATGACGATTTCATCGACTTTCAGCGCAGCTATCCCGGCATCCGGCTGACCATTACCGAAGCCGGAACGGAAAATATGTTCAGTATGCTGCGAAAAAACGAGGCCGATCTCGTTTTCACCCTCGATACGCATATCTATGAACCGGATTTCGAGATCTGCGCGGAAAAAGAGGAGCAGGTGCATTTTGTTGCGGCGGCAGGGAACGCTCTGGAGAAAAGCAAGACACTTTCCCTTGCAGAGATCATCGACCAGCCATTCGCGATGACCGAAAGCATGAGCTACCGCAGGATACTCGACAAGCTGCTCGCGGCGCGCTCTGAAGCGATCACGCCGCTCATTGAGCTCGGCAATCCGACGCAGCTTTGCAGTCTCGTTTCCAAAAGTGATATGCTCACCTTCCTGCCCGATTTCATCACGCAGGCCTTTGTAGAAAACGGTATGCTGTGCCGCCTGCCGGTGACAGACTGCACTGTCTCGGTCTGGACACAGCTGCTCATCCACAAAAACAAATGGCGCTCTCCGGCACTTCAGGCATTGATTGACTTTTACCGGAAGCGGCTGGAAGAAGACGCTTGATTTTCATTTTTCGTTCTCCTATAATGAAAGAAAAAGCTGCCAAGCCGAAATGAGGGAATACCATGAAAAGTCTGGGAATAGATATCGGAACAACGACGATCAGTGCAGCCGTGCTCGAGGACGGCTGCTTTATCACGAGTGAAACCTGCAAAAACAACAGCTTTCTCGCGCCGACGCTGCCCGGAGAGCGCATACAGGACGCACAGCTCATTCTTGACACCGCGCTTCGCACGGCGGATATGCTTTTCGCACGCTATCCCGACATCGAACGCATCGGTGTAACCGGACAGATGCACGGCATCCTCTATCTCGACGGTGAGGGAAATGCAGTAAGTCCTCTGTACACGTGGCAGGACGCGCGCGGCGATACGCCATGTGAAAAAAGCACAGACGGACAGTCGTGGACTGCATATCTGAACAGCGAGACCGGGCTCTCTGCTGCAACAGGCTATGGTCTCGTTACTCATGCCTATAATCTTGCACACGGTCTCGTGCCGACGGGCGCGGTCACGCTGTGCACGATCGGAGATTATATCGCCATGAAGCTCTGCGGCAGACAAACGCCAGTTATGGACGCGAGCAATGCCGCAGGCCTTGGCTTTTTTGACGCAGGAAAGCGCACGTTTAACCAAACGGTACTGCGCGGCATCGGCATTGACCCGGCGTTTCTGCCGGGTCTCACGGAGGATCGTTTTATCGGCATCTGCCGCAGCAGGGCGCGTGTTGCCGCAGCGATCGGGGATAATCAGGCGAGCTTTCTTTCGGCAGTTCGGGATCGCGAGCACGAGATGCTCGTGAACGTCGGCACCGGCAGCCAGTTTTCCGTTTTCTCGTCCCGCTGCATGACCGTGCCGGGACTCGAGACACGTCCCATGCCGGGCGGGGGATGGCTGCTCGCCGGAGCGGCGCTCTGCGGCGGTAGAGCCTATGCGTTGCTCGCGGACTTTTTCGCGCAGACAGCGCGCATGATGGGTGTGGATACGAATGCTCCATATGCGGCGATGGAAGGTCTGCTCAAAAGTGCTGGCCGCCCGGAAGACGTCCCGACGGTCCTGCCGCTGTTTGAGGGCACACGGCAGGACAGCACGCAGACCGGCAGCATCACCGGCCTCACGGCGGAGAATTTCACACCGCTCCACTTGATCTACGGCATGATGGATGGCATGGCTCACGAGCTGCATCAGATGTATCAGGCATATCGTGCCGCCGGCGGCACAGCAAAAAAACTGATCGGCTCGGGCGGCGGACTGAGAAACAACCGTTTTCTGTGCGAGAGCTTTTCGAGAGCGTTCGACTCCGAGATCACCCTGTCAGACGGCAGGGAAGAGGCGGCCTGCGGTGCTGCACTCTATGCCGCAGACTGATAATAAAAGGACGCAGTGTACGCATTTTTCTGCATACGCTGCGTCCTTTTCTGCTTACTTGCGCTTAAAACTCATGCAGTCGGTGCACTGATCGACCGAGGGGGATGCTTCGTGCGTGCCGACATGGATGCTGTCAAGCGAGCAGTATTCGGCGCTGCAGCAGTGGTTTGCACACTGTTCAACCGTACAGTGAATTGCGGTGTTGCAATGGTTCTTGTCCATGAACAGGACCTCCTTTTAAGATTTCCTGCTTAGTATGGCGTGCTTCTGCGTGCTTTATGCGTTCGAAAAGCAAAAAACCGCCGCACCTCAAAATGAAGTGCGGCGGCAGAAAACAGACAGCGAAAATCAGAATTCGATCTTCTTTGCGATGTAGGCGGCAACATCCTCGATCTTGATGCGCTCCTGCTGCATCGTATCACGGTCGCGAACAGTAACACAGCCATCCTGCTCGGTCTCGAAATCGACGGTGACGCAGAACGGAGTACCGATCTCGTCCTCGCGGCGATAACGCTTGCCGATGGAGCCGGCATCGTCGAAATCGACAGGGAACTGCTTAGCCAGCTCATGCCAGATCGGCATGGCCTTGTCGGTCAGCTTCTTGGACAGCGGCAGTACCGCAGCCTTGAACGGAGCGAGAGCCGGATGCAGGCGGAGAACAACGCGCACGTCGTCCTTGCCGTTCTTGTCCTGACCAACAACCTCTTCGTCGTAAGCGTCGATAAGGAATGCCAGTGCGACACGGTCCGCGCCGAGGGACGGCTCGATAACGTACGGGATGTACTTCTCGTTTGCTTCCTGATCGAAATATTCCATGGAAACGCCCGAGGTCTTCTGGTGCTGAGTCAGGTCGAAGTCGGTGCGGTCGGCAATGCCCCACAGCTCGCCCCAGCCGAACGGGAACAGGAACTCGAAGTCAGTGGTCGCCTTGGAATAGTGGGAAAGCTCTTCCGGCTCGTGGTCGCGCAGGCGCAGGTTCTCGTCCTTCATGCCGAGGGACAGCAGGAACTTGTGGCAGTAATCCTTCCAGTATGCGAACCACTCAAGATCGGTACCCGGCTTGCAGAAGAACTCAAGCTCCATCTGCTCGAACTCGCGAGTACGGAAGGTGAAGTTGCCCGGGGTGATCTCGTTGCGGAAGGACTTGCCGATCTGGCCGACGCCGAACGGAACCTTCTTGCGGGTAGTGCGCTGAATATTCTGGAAGTTAACAAAGATACCCTGTGCGGTCTCCGGACGGAGATACAGCTCGTTCTTTGCGTTCTCGGTAACGCCCTGGAAGGTCTTGAACATAAGGTTGAACTGACGGATGTCCGTCCAGTTGTGCTTGCCGCAGGTCGGGCAGGCGATCTCGTGCTCATCGATGAACTGCTTCATCTCGGCCTGGCTCAGCGCGTCAACGCTCTTGCCAAGGTCGAAGTTATTCTCGTGGCACCAGTCCTCGATGACCTTGTCGGCACGGAAGCGCTCCTTGCACTCCTTGCAGTCCATCAGAGGGTCGGAGAAGCCGCCTACATGACCAGAGGCAACCCAGGTCATGGGGTTCATGAGAATAGCAGAGTCGAGGCCGACGTTGTACGGGCTTTCCTGTACGAACTTCTTGCGCCACGCCGCCTTGACGTTGTTTTTGAACTCAACGCCGAGCGGACCGTAGTCCCAGGTGTTCGCAAGGCCGCCGTAGATCTCCGAGCCGGAGTACACGAAGCCACGGCCCTTGCACAGGGCGACGATTTTTTCCATTGTTTTTTCGCTGTTGTTCATTTTCAATCTCCTTTTGGCACAGCTGGCTGCTGCACGAAGTTTTTTGCCCGACCAGATGAAAAAGGTCTTGACATAGATTTATTCTACATATATAATTAGTAATTGTCAAGGGAAGTTTGTACAAAGAACTTTACCAGACAAAAGAAATGTTTGGGCCTGTAGCTCAGTTGGGAGAGCGTTCGGTTCGCATCCGAGAGGTCAAGGGTTCGAATCCCTCCAGGTCCACCACAAAAACGAAGCTGAAAGCAATGATTCAGCTTCGTTTTTTTATTTTCTTGACATCAAAATTCGTTCGTGCTATAATTGCTTCAAATTTGAATAATCCATATATGGAATTCTGGAGGTGCGGCATGAATCGAGGACTGGAATTTGTGCATAAAAGCATGCTTGCATACAGTGCGGCGTGCAGGCCACTGTGTCAGAAACTCAAGCTGACGCAGACAGCATTTGATATTCTGATGTTTCTGGCGAATAACCCATGCTGCAAAACGGCGAGTGAGATCGTTGAAATCCGCCATATCAAAGCGAATCTTGTTTCGGTAAATGTAGACCGTCTGGTGAGAGAAGGGTATCTGCTCCGGCAGCCGGTGAAGGGCGACCGCAGAAAAACCGAACTGATCTGCACGGCACTCGCACAGCCTGTGATCGAGCAGGGGAGAGCGGTGCAGGATAACTTTATGAAAAATCTGCTGCGAGGGATGGATGAGACGACGCAGGCTGCCTTTTTTTCCGCCATCACCATCATCGACCGCAATATGGATGAACTGCTGAAGGAGATGAAGTAAGATGAGCGGACTTTACATGATTTTCGTGACGTTTTTCGCCGGTATGGGTGCCGGTCTTGGCACCGGCTTTGCCGGCATGAGTGCGGCGGCAGTCATCAGCCCGATACTTATCACGTTTCTCGGAATGGACCCTTATATGGCAGTCGGTATCGCACTGTCCTCAGATGTGCTCGCGAGTGCCGTCTCTGCATACACCTATCATAAAAACAAAAATCTGGATATTCGCAACGGCCTCATCATGATGGCGAGCGTTCTTGTGTTCACAGTCGCGGGCAGCTATATCGCAAGCCTGCTTCCGTCTGCGACAATGGGATCGTTTTCGGTATTCATGACCTTCCTGCTCGGTGTCAAATTTATCGTCCGCCCGGTTATGACAACCAAGGAGGATATGCAGCAGGTTTCGCCGCGCAGACGGATGTTCCAGTCGCTGGTCTGCGGTGTGACGATCGGTTTCATCTGCGGATTTATCGGTGCAGGCGGCGGCATGATGATGCTGCTCATTCTGACGAGTGTCCTCGGTTACGAGCTCAAGACCGCGGTCGGCACGAGTGTTTTCATTATGACATTCACAGCACTGACGGGCGCTGCCTCACATTTTATGATCGGCGGCATGCCTGACTGGAGAGTCTGTCTGCTGTGTGTTGTCTTTACGCTGCTCTGGGCGCGGATCGCGGCGGTTTTCGCCAACCGCGCTCAGCCGAAAACACTCAACCGCGCAACCGGTATCGTGCTCGTTATGCTCGGCGCCGCCATCATGATGTTCAAGCTGATTGCATAAAAGAAAGGGATGAACCGTTCGGTCCATCCCTTTTCATATCGTGCAGATCTTTACACTTCTGCTGCGGCCGCAACGCCTGCCATGTCCTGCACCGGCTTGCAGGTCAGCTCCTTGCTAATCTTGCCGGCGAAGCCGGTCAGCGTCTTGCCGGGGCCTACCTCGCACGCCGAGGTCAGACCCGCCGCCATGCCGTTCTGAACCAGACGGGTCCAGCGAACAGGGGAGATCATGTGCTGCTCAAGATGCTCCGGAAGATTGCTGCAATCGTATACCTGACCGTCCAGATTGGAGTAGATATCCATAGTCGGCGCGGAGAAGGTGAAGTCGGAGACAAAAGCACGAAGCTCAGCTGCCGCCTCTGCCATGAGCGGCGTGTGGAACGCGCCGGAAACAGCGAGCGGAAGCGCACGCCGCGCACCGGCTGCCTTGCAGTTTTCGATCGCCTCTGCGAGCGCCGCCTTTTCGCCGGCGATAACGAGCTGACCCGGGCAGTTGTAGTTGACCGGACGGACAATGCCGTTCTTGACTGCTGCGCAGGCCTCTTCGATCTTCGCGTCCTCAAGGCCGAGAATCGCAGCCATGCCGCCGTCGATCGTGTCTGCTGCGTGCTGCATCAGCTTGCCGCGTTTGGAAACAATTTTAACGCCGTCCGCGAGTGTAACAACGCCTGCCGCTGCAAGGGAGGTGTACTCGCCAAGCGAAAAACCGGCCGCAGCCTTGAACGCTACTCCGTTCTCGCGCAGAGCGGCCAGAGCAGCCATAGAGTGCGTAAAAATAGCAATCTGGCTGTTTTCGGTGCGCGAAAGGGTCTCCTTGTCGCTTTCGAAGCACAGCTTTGCGACGTCGATGCCTGCGCCGTCGCTGGCTTCTTCGAATACCAGGCGCGCCGCCTTGGAATTCTCATAAAGGTCCTTGCCCATGCCGGGAGCCTGCGCACCCTGACCGGGGAAAAATGCAAAACCGTATTCCATGTCTGTTCCTCCAAAAATAAAGCTGTCTCGGTCTGCCGCACGGACAACGGTGCTTTTTTTACGCGCCGTGCTGTCAATTATGCGGTGTTACCTTGACATTTTCGTGTGCTTTTATTATAATAGTCAGAGATTACTTTGTCAATCAAACTATTGTCGCTTTTCCACGCTTTCGGGGAGAGCGATTCGAAAATTTTGGGGAGCGTGGAAATCATCAACAGTCAACTGATCGGCACGGGCGCATGCCTGCCGGATTTTGTCCTTACCAATGCAATGCTTGAGCACATGGTCGATACCAATGATGAATGGATCGTACAGCGCACAGGTGTTCGCGAACGCCGTATTGCAAAAAACATGCATACATGGGAGCTTGCGCTCGGCGCAGCGCAGGATGCGCTCGCGGATGCGAAGATCGACGCAGGCGAGCTTGACCTGATTCTGGTCAGCACCTGCACGCCCGATACCAACACGCCGAACACCGCCGCGATCCTTCAGGACAAGCTGGGCGCTGGCGCGATTGGTGCGTTCGACATCAACAATGCCTGCACCGGCTTTGTTTCCGCGACCGATATCGCGGACTGCTACATCAAGTCGGGTAAGGCGAGGACTGTGCTCGTCGTTTCGGCAGAAACGCTCAGCCGTATCGTCGACTACACCGACCGCGGCACCTGCATCCTGTTCGGCGACGGCGCAGCGGCGGCGGTTTACCGCGCGACTGAGGACGATAATCTCGGCATCCAGTCCACCTTTATCGCGGCAGACGGCTCGGGTGCGGAATATCTGCGCATGGAAGCGCTGCCGGTCGAAGACCCGTTCGCGGAGGACCGCACAGTAGATCCCAAGGCGCGTTTTCTGAAAATGCAGGGCGCAGCTGTTGTGCGCTTCACCGCGCGCGCAGTACCGCAGGCGATCGATACCGCGCTTCAGCGCGCCGGAATCACCGCTGATGACATCGACTGGGTCGTTCCGCATCAGGCCAACCTGCGCATTCTGGACGTTATCGCAAGGCGTTATCATCTGCCCAAGGAAAAGGTTTACGTCAACATGGACCGCTTCGGCAACACCTCCTCGGCAAGCGTGCCGATCTGCCTCAATGAGATGCGCAGAAACGGACTGCTGCGCGAGGGTCAGACCATCGTCTGCACCGGTTTCGGCGGCGGCCTTACCTATGGCGCATTTGTACTGAAACTGTAAAGAAAAGGGGAGTCTTATTATGAAAACCAAGATCACAGAACTTCTCGGCATCGAATATCCGATCGTGCAGGGCGCGATGGCGTGGATCGCCGAGCATCATCTCGCCGCTGCCGTATCCAAGGCAGGCGGTCTCGGCATCATTGCAGGCGGCGCCGCGCCGGTAGATTATATCCGCGACGAGATCCGCAAGGCGCGTGAGATCACGGACAAGCCGCTCGGCATGAACATCATGCTGCTCTCCCCGAACGCCGATGATCTGGCGCAGCTCGCGATCGATGAAAAAATCGAGGTGCTGACCACCGGCGCAGGCAACCCGGGCAAATATATGGCCGCGTGGAAGAACGCCGGTATCAAGATCATGCCGGTCGTTGCATCGGTCGCACTGGCAAAGCGCATGGAGCGTGCCGGCGCGGATGCAGTCATCGCAGAAGGCATGGAGGGCGGCGGCCATATCGGCGAGCTGACGACTATGCCGCTCGTGCCGCAGGTCGTGGACGCGCTGAGCATTCCTGTCATCGCTGCCGGCGGTATCGCAGACGGCCGCGGCATGGCAGCATCCTTTATGCTCGGTGCAGAGGGCGTTCAGTGCGGCACGGTATTCCTCGCGTCGAACGAGTGCTGCATCTCGGACAAATATAAGGAGCTTGTTCTCAAGGCGACCGACATTTCGACCGTTGTCACCGGCCGTCCGTCCGGTCATCCGGTTCGTTCGCTGAAGACCCCGATGGCGCGCAAGTGCCTTGAACTGGAAAAAGAGAATACCGACGCTTCGCTCGAGGAGCTTGAAAAGGCAACCGCCGGTTCGCTGCGCAAGGCTGTGCAGGATGGCAACTATGAGGAAGGCACCTTCATGTCCGGCCAGATCGCAGGCATGCTCAGGGAACTCCGTCCGTGCGAGGACATCCTCAAGGGCATGACCGCCGAGGCGGAGGAGCTGCTGAAAAATGCTTACAAGAGATTTGAATAAATAACCCGATCACAGGAGAACAAAAATGGGACTTGCAATCGTAACCGGCGGCTCGCGCGGCATCGGCGCGGCCATCGCAGAAAAGCTGGCACAGGACGGTCATGACGTCCTTATCAACTGTGCCTCCTCGGTCGAAAAGGCAGAGGCAGTTGCCGAAAAATGCCGCGCATACGGCGTTCAGGCATATGTAAAGCAGTGGGATGTTGCAGACTATGACGCCTGCGCCGCTGCACTCAAAGAGATCAAGGCTGAGATCGGCGTGCCGTATATCCTCGTCAATAATGCAGGCATTACGCGCGACGGTCTGATGATCCGCATGAAGGAGGATCAGTTCGACGCCGTTATCCGCACCAATCTCAAGGGCGCGTTCAACATGCTCAGCCAGTGCGGCGCAATGATGATGCGCGCAAAGCAGGGCCGCATCATCAACATCACCTCGGTTTCTGCTTTCACGGGCAACTACGGTCAGATCAACTACACCGCAGCCAAGGCCGGCATGGTCGGCATGACCAAGACCGCCGCCAAGGAACTCGGCGCACGCGGCATCACGGTCAACGCGGTCGCTCCGGGCTGGATCGCGACCGAAATGAGCGACAAGGTACCTGAGGAGATCCGCGAGAATGCGAAAAAGCAGATCGCTCTCGGCCGCTTCGGCAGGCCGGAGGAGATCGCAGGCGTGGTTTCCTTCCTCGCCTCTGACGCCGCAAGCTATATTTCCGGCCAGACCATTATTGCGGACGGCGGACTCTACTAAGATTTGACACTGTGCAGTGGCTGCACAGTTACGATATTGGAATGAAGGAGCAAATATATGGAACGTGTAGTAATCACCGGCATGGGCGCTATCACTCCGGTCGGCAATGACGTGCCGACGTTTTGGGAATCGCTCAAGACCGGCAAATGCGGCATCGGCCCGATCACCAAGTTTGATGTGTCCGATTTCAAGGTAAAGCTGGGTGCTGAGGTCAAGGACTTCGACCCGACTCAGTATATGGAGAAGCGTGAGGCGCGCCGCGCAGACGCCAATGTGCATTATGCAATGGCGGCAGCGATTCAGGCTGTCGAGCAGGCGGGCCTCAAGGAAGGCAATTTCGATCCCTATCGCACGGGTGTGATCTTTGGCTCGGGCGTAGGCGGTCTGCATGTTGCCGAGCAGGAAGTCCCGAAGCTGCTCGAAAAGGGTCCCGGCCGTGTTTCGCCGTTCGCTATCCCGGAGATGATCGCCAACATCGCGGCAGCTTATATCTCCATGCACTTCGGCTTCAAGGGTGAGAATTTCTGCCCGGTTTCCGCATGTGCGACCGGCAACCATTCCATCGGCGAGGCAATGCGCGCCATCCGTCACGGCTATCAGGACGTTGTTATCTGCGGCGGCACGGAGAACGGCATCATCCCGATCTCGATGGCAGGTTTCCAGAATATGAAGGCTGTTCACATGGGCGACGACCCGACAGCAGCATCCATCCCGTTTGACGCACGCCGTTCCGGCTTTGTCATGGGCGAAGGTGCGGGCTGTCTCGTACTCGAGAGCCTGACCCATGCGCAGCAGCGCGGCGCGACCATCCTTGCAGAGGTTGCGGGCTACGGCGCATCCGGCGACGCATATCACATCACCAGCCCCTCTCCGGACGGCGAGGCAGCGGCGCATGCAATCCGCGGTGCCATTGAGGATGCCGGTCTGACTCCGGCCGACGTTGACTATATCAACGCGCACGGTACGTCCACGCCGCTCAACGAGAAATACGAGACCATCGCCATTAAGAAAGCGTTCGGTGACGAAGCATACAAGGTAAAGGTATCCTCCACCAAGTCCATGACCGGCCATCTGCTGGGCGGCGCGGCTGCGGTCGAGGCGATTGCGTGCGTCATGGCCATCCGCGAGGGCATCGTTCCGCCGACCATCGGCTACAAGGAGCCCGATCCGGAATGCGATCTGGACATCACCCCGAACAAGGCGGTCGAAATGCCGATCAACGTTGCCATCTCCAACTCGCTTGGCTTCGGCGGTCACAACGCATGTATCCTGATCAAGAAGGTGTAACGAGGTATTATGGAAATCAATGAAATCAAGGATGTCGCGCTTGAGCTGATGGATGCGCTCGCTTCGAAGAAGCTGGGCGAGGTCGCCATCGAGCTCGAGGGCGTCAAGATCAAGATCAAGGCGGCCGCTCCGGCGCCCGTCATCGCAGCTGCGCCTTCCGCGGCAGCTGCTCCGGCAGCATCCGCTGCACCGGCGGCAGCCGCAGCAGCAGAGACCGAAACGGCGCCGGCGGACGATCTTCCAGCCGGTACGCAGGTCAAGAGTCCGCTCGTCGGCACGTTTTATTCTTCTCCCTCGCCGGATGAACCGCCGTTCGTTCTGGTCGGCCAGGAGGTCAGGGAGGGCGACACCCTCTGCATCATCGAGGCCATGAAGGTCATGAACGAGATCAAGGCTCCGTGCAGCGGCAAGGTCGTCCGCATCATGGCGCAGCCGGGCGATATGGTGGAGTATAATCAGGTGCTCTGCATCATCGAGTAACTTAAATCACTAAGTGGCTCTTGCATTTTTATGAAAGAGGGATTATAATATGCTGAACAAAGAACAGATCATGGAGATCCTTCCTCACCGTCCGCCGATGCTGCTCGTTGACGAGATCGTCGAGATGGACGAGGAGCATGTCATTGGTCTGCTGCACCTGACAGGCGACGAATTCTTCTTCCAGGGACACTTCCCGGGAAATCCGATCATGCCGGCGGTGTTCCGTCTGGAAGCGCTCGCGCAGGCGGGCGGCGTCGCTCTGCTCTCCATGCCCGAGTTCAAGGGCAAGACTGCGGTTTACACCGGCATCGACAAGGCCAAGTTCCGCGCCATGGCCAAGCCTGGCGATACGCTGCGCCTTGAAGTGCACTTCACCAAGCGCCGCGGCCCGATGGCCGTAGCGGAGGGCGTCGCATGGGTCGGCGACCAGAAGGCTGCGGAAGCAGAAATCAAGTGCATGGTAATCATGGACTAAGGCAGGATTAAACGAATGTTTCAAAAGGTACTCATAGCGAACCGCGGCGAGATCGCAGTTCGCATCATACAGGCTTGCCGTGACCTCGGCATCATTTCGGTCGCGGTCTATTCCGAGGCTGACCGCGAGGCGCTCCATGCGCAGATCGCGGACGAGGCAGTTTGCATCGGTCCTGCGCGCGCGGCGGAAAGCTATCTGAACATGGACAACATCATTTCGGCGGCGCTTGCGTCCGGCTGTCAGGCGATTCATCCCGGCTTCGGTTTTCTATCCGAAAATCCGGATTTTGCAGAGCGGACTACGCAGGCAGGCCTTGCGTTTATCGGCCCGACTGCTGCGACCATCCGTCTCATGGGCGACAAGTCGGAGGCCAAGCGCAACGCCATCGCGGCCGGTGTTCCGGTCGCGCTCGGCACGGACGGACCTCTGCGCGACTTTGATGAAGCGATCAGTGAGGCGGAGCGCATCGGTTATCCGGTCATGCTCAAAGCGGCCTCCGGCGGCGGCGGCAAGGGTATTCGTGTGGCGCTCAGCGTCAAGGATCTCAAGGATGCCTACGACAGTGCAGCGGCTGAGGCAGTAGCGAACTTCGGCGACGGCCGTCTGTATATGGAAAAATATATCCACAATCCGCGCCACATTGAGGTGCAGATCCTGGGCGACAGTCTGGGTAATGTGGTTCATCTGTTCGAGCGTGAGTGCTCGGTACAGCGCCGCCATCAGAAGCTCATTGAGGAATGCCCGTCGGCATTCGTCACGCCCGAGCTTCGCGAAAAGATGACGAGCGCGGCTGTCGCGCTGGCAAAGCGCGTCGGCTACCGCAGCGCAGGCACGATCGAATTTCTGGTCGATAACGACCGCAATTTCTATTTCTGTGAGATGAATACCCGCATTCAGGTCGAGCATCCGGTCACCGAGCAGGTGACTGGCGTTGATCTCGTCTGCGAGCAGCTACGCATCGCAGCAGGCGAGCCGATTTCCTTCAAGCAGGAGGATCTCGTTATACGCGGTCATGCGATCGAATGCCGCATCAATGCCGAGGACCCGTCTCGCAACTTTGCGCCCTGTCCGGGCACTCTGGTCTCCCTGCATCTGCCGGGCGGACCGGGCGTGCGCGTGGATTCCGCAGCATATCAGGGCTATAAAATCCCGCCGTTCTACGACTCGATGATCGGCAAGCTGATCGTCTATGGTTCGGATCGCACGCAGGCCATCGACCGCATGCGCCGCGCACTCGCGGAAACGCTGTTTGAGGGCGTCGTAACCGGCACAGACTACCAGATGCACATTCTGTGCTCCAAAGCGTTCGTTGACGCCAACTTCAACGTTAATTCAATCGCAAATGGCGATTTCGATCAATAAAATGGCGGTTCTTTCGCTTATCAGCGATTGACCGCAGATGAATAGGGAGGGAGTAAGTATGGGTCTGATCGACCTGTTCCAGAAAACGCGCGAGACCTCCATGGAACTCAAACCGCAGGAGGAAGAGACCACCAACAAGGTCGTCACCTGCAAGGGCTGCGGCGCAGAGCTGAAGGCCTACGCCTACGGCAAAAATCTGTATGTGTGCCCGCACTGCGGTCGCTACGGCCGTCTGCTGGCCCGCACCCGCATCCGTCAGATCGCGGATAAGGATACCTTCGAAGAGCTGTACGGCGATCTTGCATCCGCAGACCCGATTCACTTCCCGGGTTATGCGGACAAGACAAAGGAGCTTGCCGAAAAGGTCGGCATGCCTGATGCAGTCAAGACCGGTGTCTGCAAGATCGGCGGTGTGGAAACTGCGCTCGGTGTGATGGACAGTCATTTCATGATGGCATCCATGGGTTCGGTCGTGGGTGAAAAGCTGACCCGTCTGTTCGAGTATGCCACTGAAAAGGGACTGCCGGTCGTGCTGTTTACCTGCTCGGGCGGCGCCCGTATGCAGGAGGGCATGTTTTCTCTGCTTCAGATGGCGAAGGTAAGTGCAGCGGCGCGCCGTCATTCGGACGCTGGTCTACTGTATATCACCGTGCTGACCGACCCGACAACGGGCGGCGTAACCGCGTCGTTCGCCATGCTCGGCGACATCATTCTCGCAGAGCCCCGCACAGTCGTCGGCTTTGCCGGCCGCCGCGTTATTGAGGGCACGATCGGCCAGACGCTGCCGGATGATTTTCAATCGTCGGAATTCTTGCTTTCACACGGTTTCTGTGATAAAATAGTTCCGCGTAATCAATTAAAGGAAACGCTTGAAAAGCTGCTCCGACTGCATTGCAGTCCCAAGGCAAAGAAATGGCAGGTGTGGAAACGTGACTGACAGACCGGCAAGCGAAAAAATGCGTATCATTCATGATACCAAACGACCGATGCTGACCGATTATATCGACGAGCTGTTTGACGATTTCATCGAGCTGCACGGTGACCGTTATTTCGGTGACGACCACGCGATTCTGGGCGGCATCGGCTATTTCGGCGGTACCCCTGTGACCGTGATCGGTCATCGCAAGGGCCGCACCATCGAGCAGAACATGGACGCGAACTTCGGCATGGCACATCCTGAGGGCTATCGAAAGGCGCTGCGTCTCGCGCATGAGGCTGAGAAATTTCATCGGCCGGTCATCAATTTTGTCGATACCGGCGGTGCATTCTGCGGCGTAGGCGCGGAGGAGCGCGGCCAGGGCGAAGCGATCGCACGCTGCCTGTACGAGTTCATCGAGCTCAAGACTCCGGTCATCTCGATCGTGACCGGCGAGGGCGGCTCCGGCGGCGCACTTGCGCTCGCGGTTGCTGACCGCGTACTCATGCTTGAAAACGCGCTGTATTCGGTCATTTCGCCGCGCGGCTGCGCTTCTATTCTCTGGAAGGACCCGACGCGCGAGGCGGAGGCCGCAGATACCCTGCATATTACCGCGCAGGATCTGCACAGCTTCGGCATGATCGAAGGCATTATTCAGGAAGGCTCGTCGAATGCCCAGCTGATGCGCAATGTTGCGCGCACGCTGCGCGACCAGCTCGCAGAGCTGTCCGCAGAGCCGAGCATCGAAGTGATGCTCGAGAAACGGTATGAAAAATTCCGTAAAATCGGAGTTTTCAGAACAATAAATCAAGATCAAAATGAAGGAGTGTAACCCCAATGTTTGAAAAGGTATGCGAAATCCTCGCTGACAAGTTCGACGCTGATGCTTCCACCATGACCATGGAGACCAAGGTCAAGGAGGATCTGAACGCTGACTCTCTGGACGTAGTTGAGCTGATGATGGATCTCGAGGAGAACTTCGGTGTCACCATCGAGGACGAAGAAGCTGCAAAGATGAGCACCATCGGTGACATCGTAAACTACATCGAGGCACATCAGTAATTCAAAAGCGTTTGCTTTTGAAGCATTCGCTGCTTCGCAAAGTAAAAAAGGCACGCCGTCCGGCGTGCCTTTTCGCGTTTCCGATATGCTTTTATTCGCCCATTACCTGAAAAACGATGTCGCGCGTACGATCTCTCGTATCGCACTCAACGAGCGTCAGATTCTGCCACGGGCCGATCGTAATCTCGCCGTTGACGAAAGGGATGACGATGAACGGGCTGAGGAGGGCCGCCTTAATATGCGACGAGCCGTTGTCATCGTGCCAGGTATCATGATGATGGTAATAGATCACACGGCCGTTTTCGTCGCGATAGGGCGAAAAGACATCCATCGCAGCCTTGAGGTCGTGATAGACCATGCCCGGCTCAAATTCGAGCGTTGTCAGACCTGCAACGCCGCCGGTCGTAAAGCCGGTGATCGTGCCGGACTTCATCCCGGTGTTGCGGCAGGCATTCTGCACCGCTGCGCGGAAGTCATCGGTCACATCGATCATACCCATGTGAGCCTTGGTGCGGTAGGTTTTTGTTTCTGTGTAAACCGGCATTATAATCTCTCCAATCCTGTCAGATCCCGGTGTAGGTTACAGACATTCCAGATAGCGTCCGTACAGCGTCTTATCAAGCTCTGCGGCATGGCGCAGAACGGTTTTCTGGTCGATATAGCCGCGGCGGTATGCGATTTCTTCGGGGCAGGCAATATAGCGTCCGGTCGCATCCTGTACACGCTTGACCTCCTGCGCGGAGTAGAGCAGGCTGTCCGCCGTGCCGGCATCGAGCCAGACGAAATCACGGTCGAGCTTGACTACATGCAGCTGTTCGCGGCGCATATACTCCAGGTTGACGTCCGTAATCTCAAGCTCACCGCGTGCGGAAGGCTCCAGATTGCGCGCAATCTCTACGACACTGTTGTCATAGAAGTACAGACCCGGAATAATATAGTTCGACTTCGGATAGCGCGGCTTCTCCTCGATGGAGACGGCGCGGCCCTGTGCATCGAACTCAACCACGCCGAACGCACGCGGATCATCCACATAATAGCCGAATACGCAGGCGCCCTCACGGTGCTGAAGAGCCTGCTTGAGATAGCCGCCGAATTTCGGAGAGTAAAAGATGTTGTCGCCGAGTACAAGGCAGACATCATCGTTTCCGATAAACTGCGAGCCGATCAACAGGGCGTCCGCAATGCCGCGCGCGACCTCCTGTACCTCGTAGGTGATGTTAACGCCGAGACGTCCGCCCGAGCCGAGCAGACGGTAAAACGGGCCTTCCTCTCCGGGGGGAATGATAATCAGAATGTCCCGGATCCCTGCCTCCAGCAGCACGGCAAGGGGATAATAAATCATCGGCTTATCGTATACCGGAAGCAAGGGCTTGCAGACCGGGCGTGTCATGGGGTAAAGACGTGAGCCTTTGCCCGCGGCAAGAATAATACCTTTCATGTTATTTCCTCGTTATTCATAGATTGCACTGTCATTATAGCATAAGCCGCAGAAAATTTCCACATTTCGCGTACATTTTTTGCGGAACCGGAAATGAAAAACAATGTGCAAAAGGTGGCACGCAAAAGTTTACAGAATTTCACGCAGAAATTATCATAATTTTGACGATAAAACAGGTAGAAAACCAGCAGAAAAACAAGTATAATAGACGATGTACGAAAATGACCTTTAATAATGGAGGAATATATATGATCCGAAACGATTTACGCAACATCGCCATCATCGCGCACGTTGACCACGGCAAGACCACTCTGGTTGACCAGATGCTCAAGCAGGCTGGTGCTTTCCGCGAAAATCAGGTGGTAGAGGAACGCGTCATGGACTCCGGCGACATCGAGCGTGAGCGCGGCATTACCATTCTGGCCAAGAACACCTCGGTACACTACAAGGGCGTCAAGATCAATATCGTCGACACCCCGGGCCATGCGGACTTTTCCGGCGAGGTAGAGCGTATCCTCAAGATGGTAGACGGCGTTGTCCTGCTGGTCGATGCAGCAGAGGGCCCGATGCCGCAGACCCGTTTCGTTCTTCAGAAGGCACTTGAATTCGGCCACAAGATCATCATCGCGATCAACAAGATCGACCGTCCGGACGCCCGTCTGAACGAAATCGGCGACGAGGTTCTCGAGCTGCTGCTCAACCTCGATGCAACCGACGAGCAGCTTGACAGCCCGATCGTATACTGCTCCGGCCGTGCCGGCACTGCATCCATGTCTCCGAACGTAGAGGGCAAGGATCTGACCCCGCTGTTCGAGCAGATCCTCGAGCATATCCCGGCGCCGCACGTTGACACCGAGGGACCGACCCAGATGCTCGTTTCCTCTATCGACTACAACGAATATGTCGGCCGCATCGGCATCGGCCGTATCGAGCGCGGCTCGATGAAGGTCGGTCAGCAGGTCACGGTCTGCGACTACCATGGCAACACCAAGCCGTATAACGCAAAGCTCGTTACCCTGTACTCCATCGAGGAGCTGGGCCGTCAGCCGATCGAACAGGCACAGGCCGGCGAGATCGTCTGCTTCTCCGGCATCGAAGGCGTCACCATCGGCGAGACCCTGTGCGACCCGGAGCACGTTGAGGCTCTGCCGTTCGTTAAGATCTCCGAGCCGACGGTCGAGATGACCTTCATGGTCAATGACTCTCCGTTCGCCGGCCGCGAAGGCAAGTTTGTCACCTCCCGTCATCTGCGCGAGCGTCTGTTCCGTGAGCTGCTCAAGGACGTATCCCTGCGCGTTAACGAAACCGATACCACCGACGCATTCCGCGTATGCGGCCGCGGTGAGATGCATCTGTCTATCCTGATCGAGAACCTGCGCCGTGAGGGCTATGAGTTCCAGGTCGGCGCACCGAAGGCTCTGCTCAAGGAGATCGACGGCAAGACCTGCGAGCCGATGGAGCGCATGATCGCCGATGTCCCGGCTGACGCTGTCGGCTCCATCATGGAGAAGATGGGCTCCCGCAAGGGCGAGCTGGTCTCCATGAATCCGAAGGGTGCTGACCGTATGCGTCTCGAGTTCATTATCCCGGCGCGCGGCCTGTTCGGTTATCGAACCGAATTCCTGACCGATACCAAGGGCGAGGGCGTTATGTCCTCTGTCTTTAACGGCTATCAGCCGTACAAGGGCGACATCCAGAAGCGTACTACCGGTTCGCTGATTGCCTTTGAGACCGGTGAGGCAGTTGGCTATGGTCTGTTCAACGCGCAGGAGCGCGGCCCGCTGTTCATCGGCCCCGGCACGATGGTATACGAAGGCATGATCGTCGGTGAGAACCCGCGCGGTGAGGATATGGCTGTAAACGTATGCAAGAAGAAGCAGCTGACCAATATGCGTGCTGCCGGTTCGGATGATGCGCTGCGCCTTATTCCGCCGCGTCAGATGTCCATCGAGGCTGCGCTTGAGTTCATTTCGGACGACGAGCTGCTCGAGATCACCCCGGAGAGCATCCGTATGCGCAAGCGCGTTCTGTCCAACACCGAGCGTCTGAAAAAGACCAAGGGCGGCAAGAAGTAAGCTGCTGCGTGGATACACATTTCTAAATTAGTTTCAAAAATAAAAGATATAAAAGGAGAACCATTATCATGGCTATCAAGGAAGTCCTTCACACCGACCTCGCACCGGCAGCAGTAGGCCCGTACTCTCAGGCAATCGCTTCTAACGGCTTCATCTACACCTCCGGTCAGATTCCGATCGACCCGGCTACCGGCAAGATCGAGGCTGCTACCATCGAGGAGCAGACTGAGCAGGTCATGAAGAACCTTCAGTACGTTCTGGCGCAGGGCGGCGTATCCTTCGACCGCGTTGTCAAGACCACCTGTTTCCTGTCTGACATCAACGATTTTGCAGCATTCAACGGCGTTTACGCTAAGTATTTCACCGAACAGGCTCCTGCTCGCTCCTGCGTACAGGTTGCGGCTCTGCCGCTCGGCGCCAAGGTCGAGGTTGAGGTCGTAGCTGTTCAGGGCTAAGGATCTGCATCTGTCCCCGAGGCAGAACCCACATTACCTGTTTCAAAAGCCGCAGCGCATCTCTGCTGCGGCTTTTTGCTTTCCTGAAACAGGGGAGGAGGAAGGACTATGATAAATTCAGAGCCCTGCTGCGGAAAAACACTGCACTGCGGCATGCGCGAAATGAATGCCACTAATGTCATCAACGGCTTTTCTGTACGTCCGGGACTGTTCCTGACCAACGGAGCAACGATCGTGCCCGGTGGCATCAGCTTTACCATTCATTCTGTCGGAGCAACAGGCTGTGAGCTGTGCCTGTTCCGCCGCACCGAGCAGCAGCCCTATGCCGTGCTGCCGTTTCCCGAGCAGTTCCGCATCGGTAACACGTGGTCAATGATCGTGTTCGGTCTCGACATCACGGAATTCGAATATGCCTACCGTATGGACGGGCCGTACGATCCGGCACGTGGTCTGCTGTTCGACAAGAGCAGATTTCTGCTTGACCCGTACGCGCGTGCTGTGACTGGTCAGAGCCGATGGGGCGTCCGCCCAGCATCCGACAGCTCCTATCATGCGCGCGTGGTCGAGGATGTGTTTGACTGGGGGGATTTTGAAGATGCACATGTCCCGTTTCAGGATATGATCATCTATGAAATGCACGTCCGCGGCTTTACCATGCATGAAAGCTCTCAGGTCGAACATCCCGGCACCTTTGCTGGACTGATGGAAAAGCTGCCGTATCTGAAGGAGCTCGGTATCAATACAGTCGAGCTGATGCCGGTATTCGAGTTCGATGAACTGGCGGATGAACGGGTGATCGACGGAAAGCAGCTTCTCAATTACTGGGGCTACAATACAGTGTGCTACTTCGCGCCGAACACAGGCTATACAGCAGCTCTGGAATACAACCGCGAGGGAACTGAGCTGAAGACCATGATCCGTACGCTCAATGCCAATGGCATCGAGGTGATTCTTGATGTCGTATTCAATCATACTGCCGAGGGAAACGAACACGGGCCATGCTTCTCCTTCAAGGGCATGGATAATAATATCTACTACATGCTCACTCCGGACGGCAAATACTATAATTTCTCCGGCGTCGGCAATACCCTCAACTGCAATCAGCCGATGGTACGGCAGTTTATCCTCGACTGTCTGCGGTACTGGGTCGTGGAATACCGCGTAGACGGCTTTCGCTTTGATCTTGCAAGCATTCTCGGACGCGATGAAGACGGCGGTCCGCTTTCCGAACCGCCGCTGCTGGAAAGTCTGGCATTCGACCCCATTCTCGGCCGCGTCAAGCTGATTGCAGAGGCATGGGATGCCGGCGGCATGTATCAGGTCGGTTCGTTCCCGTCATGGAATCGCTGGGCAGAGTGGAATGGAAAATACCGCGACGATCTGCGCCGCTTTCTCAAGGGCGATGACCACCTTGCATACGCCGCCGTACAGCGCATCTGTGGCTCTCCTGATCTGTATCCGCCGGATAAGCGACAGAACGCTTCTGTGAACTTCATTACCTGCCACGACGGTTTCACACTCCACGATCTGTATGCTTATAATGAAAAGCACAACGAAGCCAACGGCTGGGCCAATACGGATGGCGCGAACGATAATCACAGCTGGAACTGCGGTGCAGAAGGGGAGACCGATGATCCAAAGATCAATGCGCTTCGTGACCGTTTGCGAAAAAACGCCTTTACCGTGCTGCTTTGCAGCCGCGGCGCGGCAATGTTTCTGGCGGGCGATGAATTCGGGAATACGCAGTACGGAAACAATAACTCCTACTGTCAGGATAATGAAATTTCGTGGCTTGACTGGTCACTGCTTGAGACGAACCGCGATATGTTCCAGTATGTCCGCAGTCTGATCGCACTGCGCCATGCGCATCCGGTGCTGCGTGGTTCGACACCACCAGCGCGCTGCGGCTGGCCAGATGTTTCGCTGCACAATCTGGGCGTGGCATGGAATAACGAAATGAATGACGATACCAGACAGATCGGTGTACTCTTTTCCGGCCGAAATGCGGATGATACAGCTGATGATTTAGTATTGATTGCAATCAATTCGCACTGGGAAACGCACGAACAGCAGGTGCCGAAGCCTCCCGAAGGTATGCACTGGGTTCTGACACTGCACACATTTGCGCAGAACGCCTTTACGCCCGACATACCCTTTGACGGGCAATGCTTTACACTCGGCGCACGCTCGGTCGCTGTTGTGACGGCAGAAATGGACAGCGCAGTATAACTAAAGCTGATACAAAACCGCACCCCATCTCTCAGGCAGCAGGGAACACCTGCCGCCATGAAATGGGGTGCGGTTCTACATTTTGGGCATTGCTGCTACTCTGCAATTCAGATACAGATAAAAAGACCGCAGAGAATCTCTGCGGTCTTTCATTGTCTAAAAGTACAGCTAAATTACTTAGCTTACTTAGCTTCCTTAGCAGCCTTGATCGCGTCGATCATCATCGGAACAACCTTGAACAGGTCGCCGCAGATGCCGTAATCAGCTACGTCGAAGATCGGAGCGGAGTCAGACTTGTTGACTGCTACGATGCACTCGGAATCCTGCATGCCAGCCTTGTGCTGGATCGCGCCGGAGATACCCAGAGCAACGTACAGCTTCGGATGTACGGTCTTGCCGGTCTGACCAACCTGATGGTCAGCAGACAGCCAGCCGGAGTCGATTGCAGCACGGGAACCGCCAACAACGCCGCCGAACAGACCAGCCAGCTCTTCAGCCAGCTTGATGCCGGTGTCAACGTCCTTGGAGATGCCGCGGCCTACGGATACGACTACCTCAGCGCCGGTCAGGTCGACCAGCTCCTTAGCTTCCTTAACGAC